>CANIIC010000278.1 GCA_947467395.1 Bryobacterales bacterium | reverse complement strand
GCTTCCGGCCAGTCTGGTGGAAAGTGAACTGTTCGGGCACGAAAAGGGTTCCTTCACCGGGGCCATTGCG
Organism: Bryobacterales bacterium; assembly: GCA_947467395.1. Lineage (GTDB taxonomy): Bacteria > Acidobacteriota > Terriglobia > Bryobacterales > Bryobacteraceae > Palsa-187. The sequence goes on along the minus strand of CANIIC010000278.1, from coordinate 3,066 downwards.
CAGCGTAAGGGCCGCTTTGAGATCGCGCATCGGGGCACGCTGTTCCTGGACGAAATTGGCGAGCTGCCGCTAGAAACCCAATCGAAGTTGCTGCGCGTGCTGCAGGAGCAGGAGTTCGAACGGGTCGGCGGGGCACAGACGCAAAAGGTGGATGTGCGCGTGATTGCGGCGTCGAATCGGGATCTGGAAGAGGAAGTGCGCCGCGGGGTCTTTCGTTCCGATCTGTTCTACCGGCTGAACGTCTTTCCCATTGAGGTTCCGCCGCTGCGTGATCGTAAAGAAGACATCCCGCTGCTCGCCGCGTACTTCGTCGGTAAGTTCACGCAAAGGATGGGGCGTCGTATCTTCAGTATTCATCGCAGTGCGCAGGAACAGCTGATGGATTACGACTGGCCGGGCAACGTTCGAGAGCTGGCGAATTTGCTGGAGCGTGCCGTGATCCTGTGCCAGGGCGATACGCTGCTGCCGCAACATATCAGTGTGCACCGTGGCCGCCCGGTCTCCAGCGCGAGTGTTCCTGAGCCGTTGCCGACGCTGGAAGACGGCGAGCGCCGGTTGATCCTGCGGGCTCTGGAACAGACCGGCGGCGTTCTGGCCGGACCCAACGGAGCGGCGCAGTTGCTGGGTATCAATCGTTCCACGCTGTGGTCCCGCATGCGTAAGCTGGGGATTGAGGCGCCGAAGCGGCACGTCACCCCGCAATGAGCGCCCGTTAAACTGAAAGGGTTCCTGTGCAGCGCTTCTACTTCGATCACAATGCCACGACTCCGGTCTCGCCTGAGGCTCTGGAGGCGATGCTGCCTGCGTTGACCGAAGTTTACGGAAACGCGAGCAGCATTCATCACTTCGGTCAGGCGGCGCGGTATCAACTGGATGCTGCACGGAAGCAGTTGGCGGATGTGTTGGGCGCGGCGAGCCCGGAAGAGATCGTGTTCACCAGCGGTGGGACGGAGTCGGACAATCTGGGGATTCTAGGTGCTTCGCGCGGTGGGCATGTGATCACTACGGTGATCGAACATCCTGCGGTGTTGCAGGCGGCGGGGAAGTTGAACGGTTGGTCCTGCGTGCCGGTCGGAGCGAGCGGCGTGGTTGATCCGGAGGAGATCCGGAAGGCGATTAAGCCGGAGACGACGTTGATCAGCGTGATGCACGCGAACAATGAGCTCGGCACGATTCAGCCGATTGCTGAGATTGCGCGGATCGCCAAGGATGCGGGCGTTGCGTTTCATTCGGATGGGGTGCAGGCGCTGGGCAAGATTCCGGTGAATGTCGCGGAGCTTGGCGTGTCGCTTTATACGGTGAGCGGCCACAAGATCGGAGCACCCAAGGGCATCGGCGCGCTGTACGTGCGCAAGGGAACGAAGTTGTTCGCCCGTCAATTCGGGGGACGTCACGAACGCGAGCGTCGCGCGGGGACGGAGAATGTTCCTGGTGCGATCGCGTTTGCTCGGGCTGCGCAGTGGGTCGCGGAACATGGCGTGGCTGAGGGGCAACGACTTGCTGCGTTGCGCGATCGATTGGAACAGGCCGTGTTGGCTCGGATTCCGCACGCGTACGTGAATGCTGCGGGATCGCCGCGCGTTCCGAATACGACGAACATCCGCTTCGATGGCATCGATAGTGACGCGTTGCTGATCGCGCTTGACCTGCGTGGGTTTGCCGTTTCGAGCGGTGCGGCGTGCTCCAGTGGTGCGCCCGAGCCTTCGCATGTGCTGATGGCGATCGGTCTTACGAGGGAACAGTCTCGCTCCAGCATTCGGTTCTCGCTGGGTCGCAGTAATGATGCGGCGCAGGTGGACGCGCTGGTCGATGCTCTAGTTGAGTCCGTAACGCATCTTAGAAAGTTGTCGCCCGCTTATGTCTAAAGGACCCATCGCAGTCGCGATGTCTGGGGGCGTCGATAGTTCTGTCGTTGCCGGGCTGTTGCGCGCACAGGGCGAAAACGTTGTCGGTATGACGATGCAGCTCTGGAACCAGCGCCGGCTGCCGGAGATCCAGACGGATCATCCGACTGGCCGCTGCTGCTCGCTCGATGATGTGTACGATGCTCGCGGCGTCGCGCAGTTGCTGGGCATCCCGTATTACGTACTGAACTTCGAGGATCGTTTCGAACAGCAAGTGGTGAAGCCCTTCGTCAGTGAGTATCTCGCGGGCCGCACGCCCATCCCGTGCACGTTGTGCAATAACTTCATCAAGTTCGATCAGTTCCTCGACATGGCTTCCGGCATCGGAGCCGAACGCATCGCGACGGGCCACTATGCGCAGATTCGCCACAACGCTGAGACCGGACGTTGGGAGATGTTGCGTGGCGTGGATCACACGAAGGACCAGACCTACTTCCTGTTCGGGCTGACGCAGGATCAGCTAGCCCGCACGATGTTCCCGCTAGGGGGCATGCAGAAGGTCGACGTGCGTGCGTTGGCCGAAGAACTGAAGATCCCGATCGCGCAGAAGCCTGATAGTCAGGAGATCTGCTTCGTTCCAAATGGCGATTATGCCGGTTTTATCGATGCTTATATGAAGGAGCAGGGCCTCACGCGCGAGCAGGCCTCGGGTGAACTCGTGACGCCCGAAGGGGAAGTGCTGGGGGAGCACAAGGGAGCCCATCACTTCACGGTCGGCCAGCGCCGCGGACTGGGTGTCGCTGCGGGTGAACCGCTTTACGTGATCTCGACCGACACTGCGACGCAGCGCGTGACCATCGGTCGTAATGAGGATCTTTTGCGCGATACGATGCAGGTCGGCGACATCAACTGGATCTCGATCGCGGAGCCTTCGGAGCCGATTCGCGCGGAGGTGAAGATTCGCAATCGCCACAACGCCGCGCCGGCGACGATCACACCGTTAAACGATGGGTTGGTGGAAGTAAAGTTCGACGAGTCGCAGCGCGCCGTTACGCCCGGCCAAGCCGCCGTCTTCTATCGCGGCGAGGTCGTGCTCGGCGGAGGTTGGATCGGATAGAGATGATCGCCTACCTTCTGGTACGCCTCATTCTTACGGTTCCTTCGCTCGCTCCGCTCGCTGTTCGCCTGCTCGATCGCAGCGTTCCACGCTTTCGCCGTATTG
>CANIIC010000277.1 GCA_947467395.1 Bryobacterales bacterium | reverse complement strand
GTCACCACGCCCATCAGGATGAAGCTGTGCATCATCGTGCCCAGCACATTTTTCCGACGCACCAGCCCGCCGTAGAACAGCGCCAAGCCAGGGCCCGTCATCATCAGCACCAGCGCCGAACACACCAGCATCCACGCGTTATCGCCCGCCGTCTGCGCCGTCGCGGCCGCTTTCTCGGCTTTCGCCAGGCGCTCCATGATTTCGGGAGCGGCCGGCTGAGCCGCCGCCAGTCCGGCCATGGCCATCGTCAGAAGCAAAGTGCGCAGCGCCACATGGCGCAGTGAGAACAGGGAACTCATGCTCTGGAGTATAGAGGCTTCCCCTCAGGTTGCGCAGACGAAAGTTTTGATGGGCTACATTGAAGTTTTCTATGGCACGGAAGGCCCCCGAACCCGTTGTAGACATTGGGTTTCCTCGATGCGCTATACTAGCTCGGTAGAAGCCGCGTCCGTGTAATTTGTCCCCCAACGGACAGCGCGCACCGGGAAGCCCGAATCCGGATACCCACTTTTGGAGAGTTTGATTCATGTTTAATTTCTTCCGCAGCCAAGGCAAAGCCGCGAAGTACCTGCTCGGATTCCTGCTGACCCTGGTCGCACTGTCCATGCTGTTGTACCTGATTCCCAGTTACAACAACACGACAAACTCCACCAACCCGGTGCTGCTTGAAATTGGCACCCGCAAAGTGACGGCAACCGAAGCCACGGCAACGTTTGAGTCCAACACCAAAGGTCGTGTTCCGGCCGAGATGTTGAAGACCTACTTCCCGCAGTACATCAACGAAATCACGATGCAGTACGCCGCCATCGAAGAGGCGAAGAAACTGGGCATCACGGCCACCGACGAAGAGATCCTGGAGCAGATCATCCAGGCCCCCGCGCTGGCTCCGTACTTTGAGAACGGCAAGCTGGTGAAGCGCCAGGAATTTGAAGCACTACTGGCGCAGCAGGGCGTCACCGTTCAGAACGTGTTCGACGACCTCCGCAATCAGATTCTGCTGACGAAGCTCCGCGACGTGGTGCTGGAAAGCACGATCGTCACTCCCAAGGAGGTGGAAGATGAGTACAAGCGCAAGTACGAACGCGCGACCGTCGACTACATCGCCTTCTCGGAAGCCGACATGCGCGGCAAGGTAAACCTGAGCGAGGAAGAAATAAAGAAGGCGTACGATGGCGAGAAGGGCCTGTATAACCAGCCTGAGAAGTTCTCCTTCCGTGTCATGGTTCTGTCCCAGGACAAGGTCGCGCAGACGATGCAGGTGAGCGAACAGGAACTGCGCGGGGCTTATGCGGCCTCGTTGGAAAACTTCAAGACTCCGGAACAGATTCACGCACGCCACATCCTGGTCGCAACCAACGATAAGTCCGATGCGGACAAGAAGACGCTGCGGGCCAAGGCCGAAGACATCGCCAAGCAGGCCAAGGGTGGCGCGAACTTCGCCGAGCTGGCGAAGAAGAGTTCAGACGACTCCGGCAACGCCTCTAACGGCGGCGACCTGGGTACGTTCTCCCGCGGACAGATGGTGAAGCCGTTTGAAGACGTCGCCTTCTCCTTGAAGGCCGGCGAAGTGAGCGGCGTGGTGGAAACGCAGTTCGGCTACCACATCATCAAGGTGGAAGAGAAGTTCCCCAGCAAGGTGACTCCGTTCGAGGAAGTTCGCGCCGCGCTGGAAAAAGAACTACGTCAGAGCAAGCTGGGCGATACGGTACAGACGACCGCGGTACAGATGCGCGGCGAACTGCTGAAGAACCCCGCTGGTGCGGCTGCCATCGCGCAGAAGTTCGGCGCGGAGCTGATCACGGTGACCGATAGCGGTCGTGGAACCCCGATTCCCGGCATCGGCGTGACCCCGGAAATCGACAGCACGTTACCGGCCCTGCAGCCGAACGGGGTTACCGAAGTGCTCTCCCTGCCGGCCGATCGCAAGGCTGTCGCGATCCTCGACAAGAAGACCCCTGCCCGCCCTTCCACCTTCGATGAAGCCAAGCCGCAGGTTCGCGAGAAACTGCTGGCCGCCGCCGCCAAGAAGATGAGCGACGACCGTGCCAAGGAAGCCGGCGAACGCGTTAAGAAGGGTGAAGATATCCGCGCCGTGGCCAAGTCCATGGGCCTCACCGTCCAGACCGCCAGCGACTTCAGCATCGTGGACAATCTCCCCGGAATCGGACCGGCGTTCTACTTCCAGGCGGCCTTCACGGCTGCTCCGGGCACCGTCATTGGACCGACGATCATGCAGAATCGCATGGTGGTGGCCAAGACCGTCAGCAAGAAGGAAGCCGACGTCGCGGGCCTGGCGGCGGAACGCAAGGATCTGCTGCTGGGGCTGAAAGCGCAGCGCGCGCAGCAGACCAACACGCTGTGGATGGACGCCATTGTCAGCAAGATGCGCGCCAGTGGCGAGATCAAGGCCAACCAGGACGAAATCACACGCGTCGCCGCGCAGTACCGCTAACGCTGGTAGCGCGTTTGTAGTTTGGCGCGGTGCCGTTCGAGAGCGAGTTCGATCAACCGGTCGAGCAATTCCCCGAACGGCACCCCTGCCGCTTCCCACATCTTTGGATACATGCTGATCGACGTGAATCCGGGGATTGTATTAATCTCGTTCACGTATAACGTCCCAGTCGCCTCTTCCATCAGGAAGTCCACGCGCGACATCCCCTCACAACCTGCAGCCCGGTAAGCGTCGATGGCGATGCGCTGTAGTTCCGCCGTCTTCTCCGCATCCAGCGGCGCCGGAAGCAGCGTCTTGGCAGTGTCTAGCAGATACTTGTCTTCGTAATCGTAGAACTCGCGCGAAGGTAGAACCTCGCACGGAATCGCGGCCTTCGGGTCATCGTTCCCCAACACCGAACACTCAAACTCGCGCCCGGCAATGCCCCGCTCCACCAGAATCTTGCGGTCAAACTCAGACGCCATCGTGAGCGCAGCCTCCAGGTCCTCCGGCCGCTTTACCTTCGAGATCCCGACTGAGGAACCTAGATTCGCCGGCTTCACAAACACCGGGTACAGGAACTTGTCCTTGATCGCATCTACATCATAGCGGCCACGAAATACCGTGACCGACTCAGCAACCGGGATGCCGCGCTCTGCGAGCAGGCGCTTCAGCACGTCCTTATCCATCGCGACAGCCGAAGCCATCACGCCCGGCCCGACATACGCCAGATCCGCGAGTTCCAGCAAGCCCTGCACCGTGCCATCTTC
>CANIIC010000276.1 GCA_947467395.1 Bryobacterales bacterium | reverse complement strand
GGCCGCCTGATTCAGTGGAAATCTCATGAAGCTCCTCTCACCTTGCGATACGTGGCCAAGGCCAGGACCGGGAACGAATTCCGGTAAAGGTGATACTGCAAGTAAAACACACGCGGGAACCCGGTGCCGGTCGAAAGATCCTCATCCCAGCCGCCATCCGCCCGCTGCGTTGTCGTTAAGTACTCGATGCCCTTGTGCAGGCTGCTCGACGTGGTGTCCCCGCCTGCAATCAAACCTAAAATCGCCCAGGCGGTTTGCGACGGCGTCGAAGGCGCGTTCACATACGTGCCCTGCTCATAGCTGAGGCAGCTTTCGCCCCATCCGCCATCGGCGTTCTGGATCGCACGCAGCCATTCGCCCGCGCGCAACACATGCGCCTCGCGATCGTCTTCGCCCGACGCGCGCAAGCCGCGCAGCGCCAGATAGGTTCCGTAAATGTAGTCGACGCCCCAGCGTCCGTACCAACTGCCGTCGCGCTCCGTGGAATTCCGTAAGAACTCAACACCGCGCTTCACCGCCGCATGCGAATTCGGCACACCACACGCCGCCAGAGCTTCCAGCACGCGACCCGTAATATCCGGGCACGTCGGATCCAACATCGCGTTGTGGTCGGCGAACGGAACGGAGCTTAGGAACTCCCAGTTGTTATCGACGTCGAACGCCGCCCAGCCGCCATCGGAGCCTTGCATCGCGAACAACCACTGAATCGCGCGATCGATCGCTGCTTTCTGCTCCGGCGTCGAAGGCACTTGTGCCAAGCCAAGAAGCACCTGCGCGGTATCGTCGATATCTGGATAAAACTCGTTGGCGAATTCGAAGTACCAGCCGGAGGGTTCCACGTTGGGGCGCTTCACGCTCCAGTCACCCTTGCGCCGAACTTCCTTGCTCAGCAACCAGTCACCCGCCTTGCGCAACTCGCCTGCGGGAACCATGCCGCCTTCGCCCAACGCGTGCATAGCGATGGCCGTATCCCACACCGGCGAGAAACACGGCATGAAGAAGAAGTCCTCATCGGAGCCCTTGTCCGCGACGCGATCCGCCATCAGATCCATGAACTGCTTGGTGGCTTCCACCACATCCGGATGATCCTTCGGATATCCAAGTACATCCAGCGCCATGATGACGTACATCATGGACGGGTAAATCGCAGCCAGACCGTCGGAGAACTTCGTGCGCTCCAACATCCACTGCTCGGCGCGGCGAATCGCTTGTTGCCGCAGGCTGCGCGAGCCGTGCCGTTCCCAGAACTTCGCCAGCTTGTCCGCCGTCAGAAAGAGGTTGCGCCAACTGAAGAAGCCTTCGTTGTTGCTGAACTCCATCGACTTGCCGGGAATGAACAGTTCCTGAATGCTGAATCCCGCCGGCACCGGACGCTGCGGATTCGCGGCATGCACGATAGACAACGGAATCACGATCGCGCGCGACCACGAGGACATCTCGTATATCAGGTTGCCCAGCAACATCATCTCCGGCGGCACCGTGGGCGTGTGCTCGCGCGGGAACAGTCCAAAAAGGCTCAGGTTCAGCTTGACGTAACTGTTGGCGGCTTGAATGCCGCCCATCGCGATAATCCGATCGCGCAAGCGCGTCATGCGCTCGTCGTCCGCAGGCACACCCGCCAGCTTCAGCGCGACATACGCCTTGATGCTGGCGCTGATTTCGCCGGGACCCTTCAGGTAAATATTGAAGCCACCATCCGGCAATTGACGAGCCAGAATCGAACGCACCGCTTTCTCGATCAGCGTGCGCGTCGGTGGATTCCAAGGGCCTTCTTTGGGAGGCGTGTGACGCCACAACTCAGTCAGGATGAAATCGGCTTCCAGCGTCGTGTCAGCCGTTAGATCGCCCCACCAGAAACCTTGCGGGGTGCGCTGACTCAACAGATACTCCGACGCCCGCTGCAGAGCTTGCGTCGCAGCACTCAACACGGCGTCAGAAACTTGGAGACTCGGACTCATACACTCGCGACGGTCTGAATAGCGGGAGCAACCTTGACTAATTCCGCAGGTAGATTGAAGCGAACATCCTCTTCCTTGACTTCCATTTCTTCCAGCTCCGTGAAGCCGCGCCCTTGCAGCGATTCCACGAGCGCTTCCACCAGATTTTCCGGTGCCGAGGCGCCAGCGGTGACCGCCACGGTGTGCACATTCTCCAGCCATTCCGGCTTGACCTCGCTCAGGTCATCCACCAGATACGACGGAACGCCCAACTGTTCGCACACTTCCACCAGGCGACGGGAGTTCGAGCTGTTTTGGGAACCCACCACCAGCAGCATTTCGCACAGCGGAGCCACAGCCTTCACCGCAACCTGCCGGTTCTCGGTGGCGTAACAGATGTCCTGCGCGGCAGGACCTTCAATCTTGGGGAATTTTTCCTTCAGGCGAGCCACGATATCGCGGGTCTCGTCCAGGCTCAAGGTGGTCTGCGTAATGAAACCGACCTTCTCGGGATCTTTCACTTCAAGGGCATCCACGTCTTCGACGGTAGAAACCAGCGCCGTCGCTTCCGGAGCTTCGCCCAACGTGCCGATGACTTCGTCGTGATCCTTGTGGCCGATCAGAACGATAGTGTAGCCTTGACGCGCGAACTTCTTGGCTTCCAGGTGAACCTTGGTGACCAGCGGGCAGGTCGCATCGATTACGCGCAGCTTGCGCTGCTTGGCCTCCTCTCGAACCGAGGGAGCCACGCCGTGGGCACTGAAAATCGCCCGCTCTCCAACCGGAACCTCGGTCAGCTCCTCGACGAAAATCGCGCCGGAGGCACGCAGTTCGTCCACCACGTGGCGGTTATGGACAATTTCCTTGCGGACGTAAATCGGGGCGCCATAGGCGCTCAATGCGATTTTTACGACGTCGATCGCACGCACCACGCCGGCGCAAAACCCGCGTGGTCTCAACAAGATGATCTTTTTTGCGGGGCCGGCGGCTGTGGACATGACGGTGTACCAGCATTATACCAGCCCCATCGCGGCCCCCTCGCCGCCCCAAAGCCAGCCTAGTGCGCCGTCAGATCCCGCTGAATGGCGAACTTCACCAAGCCCGCAACATCGTGAATATCCAGCTTCCGCATAAGGCTGGCCCGGTACGTATCGACCGTCTTCGGACTCAGTTCCAGCCGAGCCGCGATTTCCTTCGCGCGCACCCCCTCCACCAGCAACGAGAACACCTGATACTCGCGGCCGCTCAGGGCGTCAATGGGATCTTCTGGTTCATTCTTGTGATGCGAAGCGAAGATCTTGTTCAGCTCCAGCTG
>CANIIC010000275.1 GCA_947467395.1 Bryobacterales bacterium | reverse complement strand
CCGTCGACGGCAAGTAACTCGCATCAACCTCAAAGGGCTCCTGGAAATCCGGGAGCCCTTTTTGCGTTTCGTGATATCCTCCGGAATTCGCTCATGTCCCAAGCTCAACGCCCTACTCGCGCGCGTCACGTTGTCCTCTGGATGACGGTCGCGGTCTACATGATCACGTACATGGATCGCGTGGTGCTCTCCACCGCGACACCGGAGATGCGCAAGGAACTCGGCTTCGATCTGAAGACGATGGCGTACATCGTGGGTGCGTTCAACTGGAGTTACGCGCTGTGTCAGATTCCGGGCGGGTTGCTGGGTGACAAGATCGGGCCGCGTCGCGCCCTGAGTCTGATCGTTACCTGGTGGAGTGCGTTCACATCGTTCACGGCGATGGCCGGGAGTGCTACCGCGCTGTTCGCAGTCCGATTCCTGTTCGGCGTCGGAGAAGCCGGTGCGTTTCCCATCGCGACGCGGTCATTGTCGCGTTGGATTCTGGCGACCGAACGCGGCTTTGCGCAGGGCGTTACGCATGCGGGGGCTCGCTTGGGTCTGGGGCTGACGCCGCCGCTGGTGGTTTGGATCATCCTGAACTTCGGCTGGCGCATGCCGTTCTACATCTTCGCGGGCATCGGACTGCTGTGGGCGATCGCCTGGTACATCTACTATCGCGACTCCCCGGCGGAGCACTCCGGCGTGAACGAAGCCGAACTGGAGTTGATCCACACGGGCGGTGCGACGAAGAAGGGCGGCGTGGGCAAAGTGCCGTGGGCGCAGATTTTGAAGAACCCGACGATGTGGTTCCTGTGCGCGATGTACTTCTGCTACAACTACTCGCTCAACGTCTATGTGAGTTGGTTCCCGACGTATGTGAGTGAATCGCGCGGCGTGACGCTGGCGAAGATGGGCTTCTACGCCAGCTTGCCGCTGTTGTCCGGTGTCGCGGGTGACTTGCTGGGCGGCTGGTTCTCCGACCGCGTGCTGCATCGCACCGGCAACGTGAATCTAGCGCGGCGCTGGGTGGCGATCGCGGGCTTCTCGGTGTGTGCGCTTGCCACTGTGCCGGCGACGTTCGCGTCGAATGTGGAAACATCGATCGCACTGTTCTGCCTGGCGTTCTTCGCCCTGGAATGGACGGTCGGGATCTCGTGGGCCGTGCCCCTGGATATCGGCGGCGACTATTCGGGCAGCGTCAGCGCGTTCATGAACATGTGCGGCAACATCGGCGGCGCCATCGCGACGACCTACTTCGGCCTGCTGGTGCAGGAGTTCGGATGGAACGTGCCGTTCCTGATTACCAGCGGACTTGCGGCGCTCGCGGCGGTGCTGTACTTGCGCATCGACGCGAGCAGGAAGATCGTGACAGCCTAGGGCTTCTTGTTGAGGTACGCGACGATATTCAACACGTCGTCGGATTCCAGCATCGGCCACTTTGTCTTCGTCTTCTGCATCTCGGCCAGCATCACCGGTCCGTGTGAGGACCACAGCGCGATCATCGAGTACGGCGTGAACACGCGCTCACCGCGCGCCATGTTCTGGTGGCATCCGGCGCACTTCTTGTCGACGAACGTCTTCGCGCCCTTGGCCGCATCGCCGGTTTCCTGGAACTGCAGGTTCCACACGTAGCCAACGATGGCTCGCATGTCATTCGGCGCAGCCAGCGGCACGTTCTGCATGGAATTCGCGTGGTTCCAGATCGCTGCGGCGACTTCGGTGGGCGTGCGGTCCAGCATACGCTTCTGCAGGTTCACAATGCCGGGATGGCAGCTGCCGCAGTTCGACTTGTAGAGAGCTTCGCCCTGCGCCGATTCGGGCAGCGTCGCTGGAGCGGTCGCTTTCGCCGCGCCTTTGCTCGCGTAGGTGGTGAGATCGCCCAAGTCGCGCGAGCTCAGTTTCTCGAACATCACACCACGTTTTTCGCGAGCGTCCTTCATCAAGGACGCGTGATTCCACATCTGCTGCACCAGTGCGAACGAGTCCCGGATGTTCTTCCAGTTCTCGACCGGCATGCCCGGACCCTTGGTGTGGCATGCCGCGCAGCCGCGCTGTTCGAACGCGCGCTCGCCACGCGCTTCCGTACCTGCAGGGGTCACGAAGTGCGACGCGTAGAGCACAGCGAACAAATCTTCCGCGTCGCGTTCGGTCGGCTTCGGTCGCGAGACCTGATCCTTGGCCATCGCGGACCACATCTCTGGCAGGTGATTCCACAACAGGCTCGCCATCACGGCGGGTGTGTAATGATCCACCAGACGCGCGGCGAGATCTGGACCTTTCATTCCGCCTTCGCCGCGGATGTTGTGACACGCGAGGCAATTCTGATCGCGCAGAACCTGTTTGCCGCGTTCGGGGTCCATGCCCCAAGCGGACGGGGCGAATAAGGAGGCCGCGGACAAAAGGATCAGAAGGATGCGCCGTGTCATATCACTATCCTCTGCAATCGCGGGGCCGTTGAAAAGGGGGTATTGCGGGGGAATGCGAACGCAGGTTGGGCGATATGGCTCAACCTGCGTCTAGCTGCGCCTACTTGCCGTCGACAGAGAACGCCAACAGAACGTTCCCGGCTGCTCCGCCGGCGAAACCCATGCCGCTGGTCATCACGACCATGCCGTTGGCGACTGCCGGTCCGGCTCCGTCCATCGCGCCGCCCTTAGCGGTGACTCCGTTGACCGTCTCAAACGTGCGAGCGGTGTCGAATTCCCACACTACTTCGCCTGTAGAGGACTGGTGCGCCCGGAGGCGACCGCCGAAGGTCGCGGAGAAGACGATACCCGGCATCAGCGTCGGAGCGGTGGGTTGCGACCGCGTGTTGCCCGCGCCCGCAGGCGGAGGCGAAACCCACTTGCGCGAGCCGTCGGCGAGATTCACCGCATAGAGCCCCGGCGTGCCGTCCTGGCGATTCGGATCGGCGACGCCCGCATACGCCGTCTGCGCGTCCATCGCGGGGCCCCACATGATGCCGCCCATCAGGCCGCCACCTTGACCGAGCCGCTGCTGCCACACCGTCGCGCCATCTTTATCCGGATCCAGTGCCCACAGCATGCCCGACTTCTGGCCCACCACAATGAGGTCCTTGCCGCCAACGGTGATCAGCGCAGGCGAGCTCGCCAGATCGTAATCGTCGCCATCATTTTCAGGACACAGCGGACCGTTCGGGCAGCCGGGCAGCCAGTTGTCGCCAGCGGTCGCCTGCTTGGTCCACACGACCTTGCCGGTTTGAAGATCGAAGGCCATGATCGCGTCGCTGGTGGGAATGTCGACGCCGGTATAGGAGTT
>CANIIC010000274.1 GCA_947467395.1 Bryobacterales bacterium | reverse complement strand
GTATAATAGCGAAGAAAATGACCATCGATCCATCCACCAAAGATCCGCTCGACGTGTATCGCCTGCTTTCGGGCTCGATCATGCCGCGTCCCATCGCGTTCGTCAGCACGGTGAGTGCCGATGGCGTCCTGAATCTGGCTCCGTTCAGCTTCTTCACCGTGGCCAGCGCGAACCCGCCGATCGTGGCATTTTGCCCGATGGTGCGAGGCGGCGAGCGTCCGAAAAAGGACACGCTGCTGAACATCGAAGCGACGGGTGAGTTCGTGGTCAACATCTGCAGCGAAGACTTCGCGGCTCAGATGAATGCGACGGCAGGCGAGTATCCGCCGGATGTCGACGAGTTCAAATTGTCGGGCTTAACGCCGCTTCCCAGCGACGTCGTGAAAGCGCCTCGCGTGAAAGAGTCGCGCGTGACGATGGAGTGCAAGCTGCATCAGTTGGTGCCGGTCAGCGATAAGTTCCTGGGCGGGACGATGGTGCTGGGCGAGGTGGTTCGCTTCCACGTGCAGGACGGCATGATCAACGAGCTGTGCGAGATCGATGCGGACAAACTGGATGCGATCGGGCGCATGGCGGGCCCGGTGTATGTGAGAACGAAGGATCGGTTCGAAATGGTGCGACCCGCATAGGGCCGCACCATACCATCGGAATTTTACGACTTGATCATGCGGCCATCGGCCAGCTTGATCAACGAGCTAAGCATCGCGGGAGCACCGCTCTTGGCCGCGCCGCCGGTGCAACTGATCACGTCACCTTCGGCGACCGTCTTGCGCGTCCAGCCGTAGCTCTTGAGGTGATTCAGGCTCATCATCTCGATTTCCCAGGTGACCACTTTGCCGTCTTCACCCTTTACTTCCAGATGGATGAAGGCGTGCGGATTGGTCCAATCGAATTTCTTCACCACTCCCGTGACCGTGGTGGGCGCCGCCATGTTGTACATAGTGGTTGAGTGATGCGCACTCAGCGGCATCGAACCAACACACAATCCCAGAGCCAGAACGCCAGACATCAGACGTGATTTCATCGACTTCGCAGCCTCCTCAAACCTCAACATATCCTCTATCGCCGCGAGCGCGGTGTCAAGCGGTCGGATTCGGGTATATACTCGCGTTGACTATGAATCGCTCGGTTTTGTGCCTCCTGTTGCTCTGGTCAGCTTCCTTGCAGGCGCAGTGGGAGTATCGTGCGGCGGGAATCCCGCGCACGTCGGACGGGAAACCGAACCTTTCCGCACCCGCGCCAAAGACCGCCTGGGGCACGGCAGATCTCTCGGGAATCTGGCAAACCGACGTGAAGTTCAACACCAATCTGGCGTCCGACCTTCCGGAAGACGCGGTCCCGATGCTGCCGGCGGGACAAGCGCTGTATCGCGAGCGTCGCGAGAATCAGGGCAAGGACGATCCGGAAGGCTTCTGTCTACCGCCGGGTGTACCGCGCGCCAACGGCGTGCCCTTCCCCATCAAGATCGTTCAGACACCCACGCTGATCGTGATCCTGTATGAAACGCGCACTACGTTTCGACAAATCTTCCTCGACAATCATGCCGTGGTGAAGGATCCGCAGCCGACCTGGATGGGGTACTCGACCGGCAAGTGGGATGGCGATGCGTTGGTGGTGACCACGACCGGCTTCAATGACAAGACCTGGCTAGACGACCTGGGGCATCCCCATTCCGAGGACCTGCGGGTGACGGAACGCATCCGGCGCGTCGATTTCGGACACCTGCGCGTGGACATCACGATCGATGATCCAAAGGCGTACGCGCGGCCTTGGACGGTGACTGAGGACTTCGTGCTCGACGCCGATGGGGAACTACTGGAATACGTATGTTCAGAGAATAATCTGGATCCACCGCATCTTGTAGGCAAGTGAGCGCAAGTAAGGCTGTCATAATGGAAGTTCCACTTCCCCCTTGGCCCTCTTACTCAACACCAACAAAGTTTCGAAAGCGTACGGCGTCGCCCCGCTTTTCCAGAACGTCTCGTTGACGATTCACGATGGCGACCGCCTGGGCCTGATCGGGCCGAACGGCTCCGGCAAGTCCACTCTGCTGCAGATTCTCGCCGGACGCGTCACGCCCGATAGCGGCGAACGCGTGCTGCGCAGCGGCGTGCGGCTGGCGTTCGTGCCGCAGGATTCGGTGTTCGAACCGGGCCTGACGATCCGTGACGTGATGCGTCGGGCACTCAAGGATGCCCGCGTTCCGGAATCGGAGTGGCAGGCACGCGAGTCTGAAACACTGGGGCGAACCGGCTTCAAGGATTTTGAAGCAGAGGCCGCGACACTCTCCGGCGGTTGGCGCAAACGCTTGGCGATCGCCGAGGCGATGGTGCAAGACCCGGCCATCCTCCTGCTGGACGAGCCGACGAACCATCTGGATCTGGCGGGCATTGAGTGGCTGGAAAAAACGCTGGCCAACGCGGCCTTCGCGTGCGTGATCGTCAGCCACGATCGCTACTTTCTCGAGAACGTTCCGACCAAGATGGCGGAGCTGAATCGCGCATTCCCCGACAGCATGTTCTACGTTTCGGGCAACTACAGCACGTTCCTGGAGCAGAAGGCCGAGTTCCTACATGCGCAGGCCAAGCGGCAGGACGCCCTGGAAAATCGTGTGCGCACGGAGATGGAATGGCTGCGGCGCGGGCCGAAGGCGCGGACGACGAAATCCAAAGCTCGCATCGACAACGCAGGAGAACTGATCGCGGAATTAGGCGAGATGCGTTCGCGGGCGCGCACATCCACCACCGGCATCGATTTTGTCGCTAGCGGCACAAAGACGAAACGTCTGGCTCACTTGGAAAACGTCAGCTTCGGATTTGGCGACAAGATGTTGTTCGAAGATCTGACCTTCACCATTCAATCGCGCATGCGTGTCGGCTTGGTGGGAGCGAATGGCACGGGCAAGACCACGCTGCTGCAGTTGCTGCGCGGCGAATTGAAGCCGACCAAGGGCGAAGTACAGACGGCCGAGGGGCTGCGCATCGTGTACTTCGATCAAAAGCGCGAATTGAACACGAATCAGACACTGCGGCGCGCCCTCGCCCCGGATTCGGACTCTGTGATTTACCGCGATCGCGTGATTCACGTCGCATCCTGGGCGGCGCGGTTCCTGTTCACGAGCGAGCAACTGGATCAGCCGGTGCACAAATTATCGGGGGGCGAGCGCGCTCGCGTGTTGATCGCGAACCTCATGCTGGAGCCGGCGGATCTCCTGCTGCTCGACGAGCCGACCAACGATCTCGACATCCCGACATTGGAAGTTCTCGAAGAGAG
>CANIIC010000273.1 GCA_947467395.1 Bryobacterales bacterium | reverse complement strand
TGGCTGGCGGATCGCCTGGTTTCCATTGGCGACACGATCACAGACAACTTCGCGCTCACCAAGCAGAACACGGTCGATCCCTTCCAGGACGATCGCCTGCGCGTGAAGAACCTGCCCGTGGAGCCGCAAAAGGTCACGGTCAAGAATCCGGTCACCGGCGAGACCAAGGACGTGAACATCACGCTGTTCCGCAAGCCGGGCGAAGTGGCCGGTACGCGCCGCGGTATTTCCGAGATTCTGAAGTGGATGAACTACGTCACGGAGAACCGCTTCCTGACCATCGCGGCCGACCTTTCAGAATCCATCAACCTGGAACACGGCAACCTGTGGGGCCACTACGATCCGGAAAACAACCCGGCTGGGACGCGCCTTAAGGCTGCCATTCAGGAAGCCGGCAACGTGTCCTCTGCCATCGGCCTGATCAGCCAGAACGCGTCTGTCGATCCCACCAAGTTCGCCGGTGTGTGGGCGATCAGCGGTACCTACGGCGCCTTCACCCCGCTCATGTACTTGCCCGCGCGCGTGTGGAGCCAGCAGAATCAGGACAGCGTGTTCCGCATGGGTGTGCTGCACATTCTCGCGGGCCACTCCGGTCCGGAAACCGCGGCCGATGCCCGCACGCACTTCGGCATCTTCTCGCCGCAAGTGTGGAAGCTGTTCCCGCGCAATCAGACGATTCACTTGAGCTTCTGGGATTACAACGACGTCGCGCCTGCTTACTTCGCAGCTGCGGAAATCGCGGCGCGTGAACAGAAGGTCGGCATCATCTCCATTGAAGTCGCCCGTCCGGACTTCCCGGTTGCCGATCGCTCGAAGTTTGCTGACACCGATCTGATGTCCGCGGCTAAGGGCTTCTACGTGATCAAAGACTTCACCCCCGGTAAGCCGAAGCACGGCTACGTTGTGACGCAGGGTTCCAGTTCCACCGTGAATTTGGTCAGCATCCTGCCGAAGCTGGAAGCAGCTGGCATCAACGTGAAGGTAGTCGCCGCCATCAGCGAAGAACTTTTCGATCGGCAACCGCAGTCGTATCGCGATTCCGTGCTGCCGCCCGAAGCGTACTTCGATTTGATGGTCATCTCCACGGGCACCCGTCGCATGTGGCCGTTGAAGAACGTTGGTCCTCTGACCGACGAATACTCGATGACCTCAGATTGGGGTGATCAGTGGCTCACGGGTGGTCTCGAACCCGACGTGATCGCTGAAGCTCACTTTGACGCGAAGTCGATCGAGAACGGCATCACGCGCTTCGCCAAGGATCACGACTCGCGCCTCACGCGCCAGCGCGACGCGCTCAAGGCGTAGTCGTTAGTTCTCCGGATCCCGGCCCGTATGGTGCAGATGCACCGGCGGGCCGGATTTCCGCATCCGGATATTCAGCATCTCCACAAGCACCGAAAACGCCATAGCGAAGTAAATGTAGCCCTTGGGGATCTCGTGGTGCGTGCTCTCGGCCATCAACGCCATGCCGATCAGTAACAGGAAGCTGAGCGCCAGGATCTTGATCGTCGGGTGACGATCGATGAAATCGCTGACCATGCCGGACGTGAACATCATGAACACCACGGCGACCACAATCGCCGCGATCATGATGAAGATCTCCTTGGCCATGCCGACTGCGGTGATCACGGAATCCAGCGAAAACACAATGTCCAGTAGCGCGATCTGAATCAGTACGCCGGCAAACGAATACTGCTTCGCGTTCGCTGCCTGCTCCCCTTCGGGCCCTTCCAGCCGCTCATGGATTTCGCGCGTACTCTTCCACAGCAGGAACAGCCCGCCGCCTCCTAAGATCAAGTCGCGGCCAGAAACGCCATGTTCAGCCACGAAGAACATCGGTTGTGTCAGATTCGCCAGCCACGCCAGCGAAACCAGCAGCATGATGCGCGTGCCCATGGCGAGCGCCAGACCCATGGTCCGCGCCCGCGCCTGTTGCTCCTTGGGTAATTTCCCCGCGAGGATGCTGACGAATACGATGTTATCGACGCCCAGGACGATTTCCAGAACCGTCAGTGTAAGAAGTGCGATCCAGGATTCTGGATTTGTAAGGAAGTCCATGGAGGGGGTTCACTCCATTATGCAAGGTCGAGCACGGCGGTCGCGGACATGGCGAGTTGGCCCCCTGGCTTGCGGGCCCAGAGATGGACCTGTCCGTCTTCCGGCTTGCCGCAGACCAGGAACGGTTCAATGTCGAACACCGGGCTCACGGCGCGGAAGCTGAAGGCCGTGATGTTCGCGCGCGGAGCCTCGCGCCGCACTAGGTCCAGCAGCAGCGTGGCGATCAGCGGTCCATGTACGATCAGTCCGGGGTAGTGTTCCACTTCCTTGCAGTAGCGCCGATCGTAATGGATGCGATGCCCGTTGAAGGTGAGCGCCGAATACCGGAACAACAGCATGTCATCGGGATGAATCTCGCGTTCCCAGATCGCCTCCTGTGGCGCCATTTGGAACACCGGGGCCTCATCGCCTCTGGGGTGGTCGCGGTACACGATGTCGTGCTCTTCGGAAAGCGCAAATCCGCGCGACGTGTGAATCTCATGCCGTACGGTGACGAACACTAGCGCACCCGTGCGACCCTGCTTCTCTTTGACGTCCAGAATGCGCGAGGTTCGCGTGGCCTGATCTCCCACGCGAAGTGCATCCGCGAATTCGAATCGCCCACCCGCCCACATGCGGCGCGGTAACGGGACTGGAGGAAGGAACGCCCCGCGCTTGGCGTGGCCATCCGGCCCCAGTTCACTCTGCGCATGCACCGGCAGGAAGTACAGCCAATGCCACAGCGGCGGCAACGCGGAGCCTTCTTCCGGTTCCCGATCCAGGGTCGCTGACATCGCGTTCACCGGCCAAGCGGTGATGTCATCCGTGACGACTTCTGTTTTTCCGATCCAGTCTGCGTAGCTCAAGCAACCATCATCTCTACTGAATGACCGCCTGCGCCACCAGATTTTCGAAATCCAGCCGCACCTCGGGATCGCGCGTTTGCACCATCAGGACCCCGACGATGCCCTCCACGGGATCGACGAAGAAGTGCGTTCCATAAATGCCCGACCATCCGTACGTGCCGTTCGACAACATTGTGCCCAGTTTGGTGTGATCCGTCACCACGCGCACGCCCAGGCCGTAGCCTTCGCCCGCATCACGACCGGGCAGGGTGTCGGGAACATGCATCGCGCTTAGCATCTCCACCGTCTTCTTACCCAGGATCTGCTTGCCGTTCCATGAGCCGCCATTCGCCAGCATCAGGCCGAACGGAAGATAGTCGCCGGGCGTGGAGATCAGCCC
>CANIIC010000272.1 GCA_947467395.1 Bryobacterales bacterium | reverse complement strand
GCAGTACCCTGCGCAGATCGCGTCGCTCGATCCAACTAAGGCAACGTGGTTCATCGATCAGGCTGCGGCCGCGCGTTTGTAACGGATGTTGACGCGCCGCCATTTCCTGCCGATCCTGGCCGCGCCGGCGCTGGCGCAGCCTAGCTCCAAGCCGCGCACCCGTATCGTGTGTGGCGGCGACGTCATGCTCTCCCGTAATGTCGCTGCACGCGCCCGTGCGAAGAAGGATCCCGCCGCGCCCTTTCGCGACATCGCACCAGTTTTTGCCGAAGCCGACATCGCCTTCTGCAATCTGGAATCGCCGTTCTCCGACAAAGGTCGGCTCATGCAGAGTGGCATGATCTTCAAGGCCGAACCCGAGATGGTTGCCGGTCTCGAACTCGCTGGTATTGATGTCGTCTCCACAGCCAACAATCACGCTCGCGATCGCCTCGCCTATGGGTTGGAATACACTGTAGACCATCTGGCCGCCCACAACATCGCGGCAGTCGGCACCGGCAAAACTGTCGAAGCCGCGCGTGCCGGAGTGGTCCTGCCACGCAACGGCCTGCGCTTCGGCTTCCTCGCCTATACTTACGACGCCAACAACGGCAACTTCACGGACGTCGAACCGCGCATCAATGTGTGGAGTGTCGACGCCGTACGCGCCGATATTGCTGCGATGAAGTCGCGTGTCGACGTGATTCTCGTCTCCATGCACGCCGGGAACGAGTATCAGACCAAGCCCAGCCAGCAGCAGGTGCAGTTCGCGCGTGCCGCCATTGACGCGGGCGCGCGGGCGGTGATCGGTCACCACCCGCATGTCCGGCAGCCCTGGGAATGGTACGGAGGAGGGGCCATCTTTTACTCGCTGGGCAACCTGATCTTCGATCAATTCCAGCGCACAGAAACGCAGATCGGATCACTTGCAGAGTTGGTGTTTGAAGGAACACAACTCGTGGAAGCCCAGACGCGGACAGTGAAGCTCGTGGGCACGGTCCCGCGGCTCGAAGAGTTTACGACGCCCGGCGCTTCCGGCGCGCTGCCAGCGGGAACAACACCAGCGCCCCGCCCAGCATCGCCATCGTCGACGGCTCCGGCGTCTCACTAATTGCCAGAGTACCCAGGGTGAAGTCGTTGATCAGGAGTGCAGTCCCCGACCCCAGTTGGCGAATTGTGAAGGAGCTCAGCGGACTGCTGCCGATGATGCCGAAGAACGCCGGTTGTGTACTCGTAACGGTCAGTACGTTATCGCAGCTTCCGCTGCCTTGGGGCTCAAAGCACCAGAAATTGCCGCTGGAGGACCCGCTCAAAAAATGCAGCCCGATCGCATAAATCGGACTGGTGGGCGTCACGTCCACCCGAGCGCCGTTGCCCGGGTTATCTTCCCTCAACTGGTTGGCTCCGGTGACCGAAACCGTGGTGGTTACCCCCACGAAGTTCACGCCTGTGCCGCCCACGTTATTCACCGAATTGACCAAGGAACTCCCGGTCGCGCCCGAGAAGTTGATGATGCCGCTGGCCGTCAATCCGTTCCCGATCAACGCCGTCTGGAACGACGCCTCGGCCGACGCCCCCACGTAGTAGCTGATCGTCGCGTGTGCCGGCAATGTTCCGAACGCCAGCACCACCGGTAACAATCTCTTGAACATGTCTGTCCTCCCGCCAACGTTCCGATTCGGAATTGTTGTTCCGATACGAAACGTTGGTGCGGGAAAACAGGAACTAGTCTCGGTTGCAGTAGGTCAGATGATTCTGAGCCGGCTTACGCCTTCGGAGCAGGGGGCGGAGGTAGGGCCCGGGCAGGGCAAGAGGACTCGAACCCAGCCGCGCGATGCGAGCCATCGCAGAACGGCTTATTCTTTGACGCGCCGCACCGGCACAGGCCGATCGCTGCGCGTCCGGCGAGGTCAAACTTATTCCCCTCCGGATCGCAAATCTCAAAATCTCCCTCGACCTTAATCGAGCCGTTGTTGTTAATCGTGATTTTGGCTGACATTTCCTTCGATAGTAGCAACTGCGCTACGTTACTCCGCCACCTTCACGCTGACCGGAGCCGACAACCGGAACGTCAACAGGCTCTCCGCGCCCACCACAGCCGGATCGCCATGCGTCGCTAGCACGACACCCGTGCCGGCCGCACCGCCCGCTGCCGCGCCTACAGCCGCACCCTTGCCGCCGCCCGCGATCGCGCCCACGATGGCACCCACGCCCGCCCCGATACCCACCTTGACGGCGTCTTTCTTCTTCGTCGCCGGGGCGTTCTTCACCACGATCCCGCTCTGCACCGGAACAGCCTTGCCGTCGATGGTCACCTTCGTTAGCCGCAGCGACAAGGACGCCACGCCCTTCACCCGGCCACCTTCATCAGATTCGGCCACCGCGCCGGTCACCGCTGCTCCACGCGGCGCGATCACCTTGCCGTCCACCTTCAACGCTTCCGACAAGATGCCCGTGAATTCGTCGCCCGTCTGCGCGCTCTTGCTCGAAATCGTGCTATCGGTCCGCACTCGGATCGTGGTTCCCGCCGGCACCGTCACGGTCTGCTCGGCTTTGGTCTTGTTTACCGGAACCTCTGCCTTGGCGTTCACCTCGGGAGCTACACCCGTGATCTTGTCCTTCTGATCTGCCGGTGTAGTTGCCGTCGTCGCATCAGGAGCCTTGTTGCATCCCGCCAGCATTAATCCCGCTGCCAGTAACGTGACCCATTTCATCGTATTTGTCCTCTTCTATTGGGATGAACGCCTAGTGGGATCTGTTTCATCGGGAAACGGCCTTAGTTCCCCTAACGCCAGATCAACTTTGCGTGCATGTCCAAGTCGAACACTAACACCTCGGAGCCCGCGCCAAACGTCAGCTCCAGTTCCTTTGCCCCCGTGATGCCTACGCCATCGCCCTGGCCCAGTTCCACGCCAGCCACCGATGCGCTCCCATGTACCACCTGCACCCAGGCCCCGTCGCCATTGACCAGCGTGTGCCGAGCCGTATCGCCATCGCCGAACAGCCCCGCCCAGATCGACGCGCCCGTGTTGATCCGCATACTGCCATCACGCCCATCCGGGGAAACATACAAACGGAACCGCCCTTGGCGTTCCTCGGGTGTGTACTTCAGCTGGTTGTAGGCGAACTCGGTCGGTTGCTTCGACGGAATCAGCCAGATCTGCAAGTTGTGCTCTACCTCGTCATGGATGTTCATCTCCGAATGCACCATGCCGTGCGAGCCCGCGCTGATCAGCTGCATCTCGCCCTTCGTCACGCCCGCCGAATGTCCGAAGCTATCTTTGTGCGTCAGACATCCCGCCGCCACGTACGTCACGAT
>CANIIC010000271.1 GCA_947467395.1 Bryobacterales bacterium | reverse complement strand
TGGTCGTGGACACCATCGGCTTCAACGAGAAGCAGTGGCTGTTCAGCACGTACCCGACGACGGAGCAGTTGCATATCATCGAGAAGTTCACACGCCCCAACCTGACGACGCTGAATTACGAGATCACCGTGGACGACCCTGGCGCCTACAGCGCGTCCTGGTCAGGCGGCTGGACGAACACGACGTGGCTGGACGGCGCGGAGATGTTCGAGTATATCTGCCAGAATTCGCGCCAGGTGAAGTAACTCTAGCGGACGGGCAACAGCGACACGCTTGCGCCTTGCGGGACGCCCTTAATCACGGTGCCCGCAGGGAGTGTGATCGGCTTGCGATAGAGGAAGGGATGCGCGAAGGCGTCCTTGTAGTCTTTCAGCCACAGCAAGGGCTCGATGCTGCCATCTGGAAGTTCAGCGGTGATCTGGAATGATGCTCCAGCGAGGACTTTACGGGGCATCAGGCCGTCGAGGCGGAAGGGCTTGGTGAGCTTCAGCGTGCCGTTGACCGCAACTTGGCCGATGCCGTTGGTCTGGGGGGCTTCGGGGAACTTGGGGAGTTCCGGCAAGTCCTTGGCGTCGCCTTCGGGCACACCACCTTCGCTCCAGTTCACGATCAGCTCGATCTCTTCGGGCGTGAGGGCTTCGTCATTGCGGAAATCGCCGAAGCCTTTGACGGCTCCCCAGGGCGGCATGGTGCGCCGCAGCGTTTCTTCGCGGATGGCGACTACCCAGGGTCGCGCTTCCTTGTAGGTGATCAGCGAGAAGGCTGAGCCGCGGGGGCGATGGCACGAGGCGCATTTGTGAAACACGATGCGCGAGATCTCACGGCTCCACGTGATCGGCGTCGTGATGATGTCATGCGCCTGCGCGGCGCCGCAGACCAGCAGAGCTAGGAACGCGAGCCTCACCGCTGCAGATGATGGTCTTTGTTCGTCAGCCGCTGCGCGTCATCCTCAACGCACTTAGGCGTCTCCTGAAGCAGGTCGTCAGATGGCTTGATCACACGAGCCGCTTGCACCCACGGTTTGGCCAGCATCTTCGGATCGTCCACCGTCACCTGATACGCCATGTTCTCACCCTGCTTCCAGAAGCGCTCGGTGACTTTCATAGCATCCGAGTGGATGTAGCCGTATTCGCCGAACCACGTCTCGGTGACGAAGTTCGTGGCTTCCACGACAAGCGTGTCCCCATCCCAACGGGCGATAGAGTCACCGTTGAAGGAGGGGTCGACATCGTCACGATGCTTGGAGGCGAACGGCACGACACGATACTGATCGCCGGACATGTCTTCGTAGAAGAACAGGAGCTCGCTGGGTGTCTGCACAATCTTGCGCGGCGGCCCCAGGCGCGGGACGCCCGGTTTGCCGCAAGCGAACGTGTTGTCCATGCGGCTCTGGTTGTCGTCGGCCTCTTTCACCTTCGCGAGCAGTTCAGGCTTGTAGGTAGGTGTGGGGTCAGAAGGGAGCGCGCCCGCGACTCCGCCTTTGGCAGGCTGACGACCACTTTGGTCCGGCGCGGCGAGCACGGCTTTGCCGCCGACCACCTGCTTGATGCCACCGGCCGCTGTGGCAACCGAGTATTGCCAGATGCCACTGAAATCGGGATGCTTCCCCTGTTGCGCGAGCAGCGTGGTCAGGGCCCCTACCGCAAGGATCGTGCTGAGGATTCGTGAAGTCATGTTACTTCGCCTTCTGTGCTTCTGCTGCCGAGATCGACTCCATGGTGTCTCCGTCGGAGAAGGTCACCTTGAGCATCCATTCATAGGGCGATGCGTCCTTGGCCGGGTAACCATCGATGGTGATCGTCTGGCCGATGCGCTTGGTGAACGTGGTCTTGGTGACGTTGGATCGTCGATACCAGGCGGGTGGGCCGCCTTCGATCTTCCATTCCTGCACGGGCCCGCCGGTCGCAGGTTTACCCTTCATGTAAAGGAAGATGTGAGGGTTCACCCAATCAATGCTAGTAAGTTCCCCGCTGACCGAGACCTGCTTCGACGTATCGAAGACCGCGGTCACGGAATGATGCGCCCAGAGGGCGCCCACGGAGAGAAAAAGAACCGTCGCGATACTGACCAGTGCGCGTTTCATCAGCATCACTATACACCAGCAAAATCACGGTGACGAGTGGGATAGAATCGATGGGATGAAACGCTCTGCCCTGTTGCTTCTTGCCGCGCTGGCGCCCGCGGGTTTCGCCGCGACGTGCGATAGCCTGAACTCGCTCAAGATTCCCCACGTGACCCTCAAGGCGACGCAATACGCCGCGGGCACGTACAAGCCTGCTCCCGCGCCCAATGCGAAGGGTCCGGCACCTGATTACTCCGATGTGCCGGCATTCTGCCAAGTGACCGCCGTATCGACGCCCGCGACGGGTTCAACGATCAACATGGAGTTCTGGCTGCCGGAGACGACCTGGAACGGGAGCATGATCATCACGGGCAACGGCGGCCTCGGCGGTCCGATTGGCATCGGCGGCAATGGTGGCGGCTCCACTCGCGGAGGCAGCCCTTTCGCCACGAACGTGAAGGCGGGTTACGCCGCGGCGATGAGCGACACCGGTCATAGCGCGGGAAACACGTTCCTAATGAATGCGGAGTCCCTGATCGACTTCGCGTATCGTGCCGAGCACGAGACGGCGGATCTCGCAAAGAAGCTGATCCAGGCGCGCTATGAGACGGCCGTGCGGAAGTCGTACTTCGACGGCTGCTCCGGCGGCGGGCGTCAGGCGTTGAAGGAAGTGCAGATGTACCCGGGCGATTTCGACGGCGTGATCGCGGGATCACCGGCCATCATGTCGGTGGGTCGTGCATCTCAGGCGATCTGGATCGCTCAGGCGACGCACAAGACGCCGGACAGCGCGATCAATACCAAGTTCCAGGTGATCAAGGATGCCGTGATGGCGGCTTGCGATGCTCTGGATGGAGTGAAGGACGGCGTGCTGGAGAATCCGCGCAAGTGTAACTTCGACCCCAAGACGATCCAGTGCCCGGGTGCCGATGCGGCGACGTGCCTGACTGCGGCGCAGGTGGAAACGGTTCGCGCGATTTATTCGGATGTGAAGAATCCGCGCACAGGTGAAGTGTACTTCCCGGGCCACGAGCCCGGCAGTGAAGCCGGTTGGGGCACGATGGCGGGCGCGAATCCGTTTGGGGTGGGCGTGGATGTGTTCCGATACACGACGTTCGGCGGCGATGCGGCATGGGACTACAAGACGATGAACTTCGACACCGACATGCAGAAGGCGCTCAAGGCTGCTGGCGCGATTGACGCGTTGGATGCGAACCTGAAGCCGTACTTCGATCGTGGCGGCAAGATCATCCAGTTCCACGGCTGGAACGATCCGCAGATTTCGCCGCGTTCGAGCGTGACCTACTATGAAGCGGTCGCCAAGGCGAACGGTGGCGTGGCGAAGGTGCAGCAGAACCATCG
>CANIIC010000270.1 GCA_947467395.1 Bryobacterales bacterium | reverse complement strand
AAGGCATCGCCCGGTCCATAGAGCGGATCGTAGTCTGCCGTCGGCCGAGCCGCGATCACTTGCTGCAGCGTCATCCCCTTCTTCACCATGTCCTGCACGCGATCGCGGACGATCGTGACCATGTCGCGATACTCCACCAGATCGGCTTCGTCGCACACGCGCCCATGCGCCGGGATCAGCATCGTGCCGCCCTCCTGCTTGTCGGCGGGAATCGCCAGGTCCAGCAGTTTGTTCAGCGCCGCGACCACGCCGTTGATCGTGCCGCCTTGCGCGACGTCGATGGACGGGTAGCGATCCGGCGAGAAGATTTCACCCGTCGCAATTACATCGGAGCGCCGGAAGAAGACCACGCTATCGCCATCCGAATGGGCGGAAGGCATGTGGATCACCTGGGCCGCCTCACCATTCAGGAACAGATCCTTGTGATCCCCCACATACGTGTTGCCCGGCCACGCCGTCGCCGGAGCACCCGCCTCCGTCATGCGCGCCGTGACGTTCTCATGCGCCACGATCGTGGCAGGGAAGTTCGCGTTCGCGCCCGCGACGTTGCCACCGGTAATCGTGCGCCCCGAGGCGCTCAGCGATTCGTTGCCGGCTGTCTGTAGCTTGCCGGCACTGGTGTTGACGATCGTTCGAATCGGCTTGGTGCTGATCTTCTGTAGTTCGGCCTTCACGTCATCACCGCCCAGCGCATCTACTAACAGCACCCCATCGGGACCCGTCTGGACCGCCATGTTGCTGGTCAGGCCCGTCAGCATGTACACGTTTCCTTGCACCAAGAGTAAGGATGCGGGCTGGACAACGATTGCCGGAGCCAGCGCGGTCTGCCGTACGGTCGGCTCATAGCCGTTGGCGTACATTGTATTCGCGCCACCGCGTTCCGGGCCTCCCGTCAGCTTGTGCGCCGCCGGGAACTCCGTCAAAAACGGATTCGTGCCCGGCAGATGATGGGGCACGTATCCCTGCGGGCGGGGCACTTCCTCCACGGCCTCACAAGGATACGGATCGATCTGCTGATGCAGATCCATTTCAAAGTCCGTAGTGCGCACGAACGGCTCGGTGAGATAGACCGGGTCATGCACGATGCTGACCAGCGTCAGCGCGTTGCCATGGCGAATCCAATGCTCAGTGAGCGTCGCCCGATCGCTGCGTGGGACGCCGTTCCGGCGAATCCAGCCTGTCTTCAGATGCGTTGTCGTTACGACGAGAATGTCGCCTTGCCACACCCCGGTCGAGAAACCCTGCCACGTGTGCGGCGCATTCGGTCCAGGATGTGGACGCCCGTCCATCCAGATCGTGCGCTCCGGTGCCTGCCAGGAAATGTGGGTGTGCCAGGCGATGGTCTGCTGCGTCGCCGTATCGACTTCCTTCCAGATGCGAATATTGGCCGGTCCACGCGGGCCGTAGTCCGAAGGGTGCGGCTTGCACTGGTGTTCCGGCAGCGTCAGCAGCGACGCATCCCACGCATCGGCGCGCATGCGAGCTTCGTTCGTAATCGGCAGCCCCAGATAGTCGCCGATCTCGGGGCCGGGGATGCGCTCCGGTTGATCCTCGTGGAAGCGTGGTGCCCATTCTCCCGCAAGATCGATCTGGGCAAAGGCGGACGCGGCGGTCAGGCAGGCAAGGGCGAGAGTCTGCAGCTTCATCGGATCTCCGTCGGCCATTGTACAGGGCCGCTCCGCCGGTTGCACAATAGAGGTTTATGCCGGAATCGTCCCCGTTGCACGAAGTCTCCCTTCGCGTTCGAGAATCTGTTGACCGCTATCGCGAAGAATTCGTCGCAGCCCAGCCGTTCAAGCACGTGATGATCGAAAACTTCCTGGAGCCTTCGTTCGCCGAGGAATTGCTGACGCAGTTCCCCAGTTTCGATACTACGCTCTCCAAGAACGAAACCGGACAGGCGGGCGGCAAGGCCGTGAACACGAACATGCGTTCGATCAGTCCGGCCTATCAGCGCCTCTATGACACGCTGGCATCTCAGCAATTCCTGGAGTTCGCCAGTCGCCTGTCCGGCATCCCCGATCTGTTGCTCGATCCGAAAATGTTCGGTGGTGGAACACACGAAAATCTCCACGGCCAGGAGCTGGATGCGCACGTCGACTTCAATTACGACGAATCTCGCCAACTGCATCGCCGCCTGAATATGATCGTGTACCTGAACAAGGGCTGGCAGAGCGAATGGGGCGGGGCAATCCAGATTCACTCCAACCCGCGTACGCCTTCTGAGGATCAGATTCGTGGCTTTGACCCGATTTTCAATCGATGCGTGATGTTTGAGACCAACGAATACTCCTGGCACGGCTTCCCGAAGATCCAACTGCCGGAAGATAAGCGCCATCTCTCGCGCAAGTCGATTTCCATCTACCTCTACACGAAGACCCGGCCCGCGGCGGAAGTAGCTCCGCTGCATGGGACGTTTTACGTGCAGCGCCCGCTGCCGCAGCGCATGGTCGAAGGCTACACGCTTACGGCAGAAGACATCCCGGAACTCCAGCGACTGCTGATCCGTCGCGACAAGTGGATCGAGCTGTATCAGAACATGGAGCTGACCAAGAATCGCGATCTGGCTGAGTCCGCCGCCTACACGGATCTGCTCAGCAAGCGCACGCATGTGCCTGTGACCGGCTATGTGCTGAAACAGGGCGCCAGCGAAGGGTTCCACGGCGACGAGTGGGTTTCCTCCAACGTGCGAGTCACGCTCGAAGCGCTGTTGCCTGTGAGCGGATTATTGTTGCGGGGCTTCCGCCCGCCCGAAGCCGGTTCAACGAAGCTTCAAGTCTTGGTCGATGGCGCAGTGAAGGCCGAGCGCACGATCTCTGAATACTTCGAACTGCCGATCGTGGTTACGCTTGCCGCCCAACAGAAGATCGAACTGCAGATCGTAAGTGATTCTAAACCGGGATGGGGCGCCGCCGCCGGCGATGATCGCGATCTTGCGTTCATCCTGATGGAACTCCGAGCGCAGCACCCCAAAGGCGCGGAGTTCCCGAAGCCCTAAGGCAGCCTCTTCGCAGCTGCCCTAGGGTTCTCCGTCGCTAGTTCACTTGCAGCTGAAGTTCGCTGCGTCGTCGGTTGAGCCAGTGCCCTTGTACTGCGCCGTCGCCGGATAGGAGCAGATCGGACGCGTGCGCACCGTCTGCCCGTTCGCGACCTTCGCACCAGCCAGGGTCTCGGGAGCCTTGTTCTGCTCCACCCACTGCGTCAATGCGGAGAACGCGTCGAACGTCGACGTGCCATCGCCACCGCCGCAATGCGCCATACCCGGAACCATGAACAAACGATGGTTCTGCTGCACCTTCGCCACGCCACCGTTCGCCTTGGCGACCGCTTCATAGTAGGTCACGCTCGAACGCGGCGAAATCTGCGGATCGTTCCAGCCGTGGAACTGGATGATCTTGCCGCCACGATCGAAGTACGGCTTCAGGTT
>CANIIC010000269.1 GCA_947467395.1 Bryobacterales bacterium | reverse complement strand
GTCCACGGCGGCGGGGGCCAAGGCTGCCACATGATGGGCATCGGCCGGCGGCCTGGCTGGGTCCACTTCTTCGTGCAGAACGGCTACGACGTCTACTGGGTGGATCGCCCCAGCTACGGCCGCGCCGCGTATCATCCCGAAGCGCTGCCGCCCAGCCACCTGCCCATCGTCCCGGCCTACGAAGGTCTCATCAACGCCACCAACGTCTTCAAAACCGCACAATGGCCCGGCCCCGGCGGCATGGACGATCCCTTGATCGGTCAGTTCATGGCCAACGAGCGCGGCAACATCAGCGACGAAGCGCTGCACTCGAACCTCGTCTGGCCAAGTGGCGCGGAGTTGCTCGACAGGATCGGACCCAGCATCATCTTCGGTCACGCCTTCGGCGGCTTCTTTGCCTGGGGAGTAGCGGATCGCCGGCCCGACTTGGTCAGAGCCATCGTCTGTATGGAGATCAACAGCAACCCCTTCACCGGCCAGTTCCGCTGGGGCTTGACCGCCGCCCCGATGACCTACGATCCTCCCGTCACCGACCCCGCGCAGTTCAAACTAGTCGACGTCGCGCCCCCACCCGATTCGCCTCGCCCCGTCGTGAATCCCTACAAACTCCAAGCCGAGCCCGCGCGCAAATGGAAAAACCTCGTTGGCAAGAAGGTCGCCTGGATCACCAGCGAGGATGGCGCCGGCGGCTCACCCGTCGCGCAAGTGGCGTTCATCAAACAGGTGGGTCTGGACACCACCATGCTGCGGTTACGCGACTACGGCATCCTCGGCAACGGGAATCTGATGTTGATGGAGAAGAATAACCACGACGTCTACAAGGTCGTGCAAGAGTGGCTCGACCGGAACACCTGACCCGATCTACGCCGTCCGCTCACTTACGAACAACACCGACGCGATCCACACCAGAT
Organism: Bryobacterales bacterium; assembly: GCA_947467395.1. Lineage (GTDB taxonomy): Bacteria > Acidobacteriota > Terriglobia > Bryobacterales > Bryobacteraceae > Palsa-187. The sequence goes on along the minus strand of CANIIC010000269.1, from coordinate 2,523 downwards.
CCGCCAGCAACAGGTGCGCCAACTGAATCTCCAGCGGAGCCGCCATCATCACGTTCAACATTCCCAACGCGACCTGCATCAGCACGCCCCCGGAGATCGATACCGCAAGCCCAAACAACCGATCACTGCGCTGCGTCCGCACTTCGGGCCAGACCAACAGCATCATGTAGAGCGCACCCGCCACCGCCAGCGCCGGATGAATCACCCGCAGCCGCACCAGGAAATGCGCCGTTTCCACGAAGTCCTTCCGCAACCCCTCCGCGAAGGAGCCTGAAGGAAACAACGTATCGCCCAACGCCGTAATCGCCCCCGCAGCCGACACTACCGTTAGCACCACTAACCCGATCTTCGCGAACAACGCGGCGCGCCCGCCCACAGTCGCCTCTCGGGCGTGCCCGTCCGCCCACCACGCCGTCAGCGCCAGGCACGCGATCAGCAGGAACGTGTTCACCAGGTGAATCCCCAGCACGTACACCCGAGCTACCGACGTATCGCCCGCCACCAAGCCCCATAGCACCAGCCCTGCGCCCACCAGAGCTTCGGTGATCATGAAGAACACGCTCCAACCAGCCCATCGCCGGGCCGCGTGCCCCTCACCGAACGCCTTCCGCGCCTTCCACCACAACCACACCGCCGACACCAACGCGAGCCCGCTCATGATGCGATGCGTGAACTCGATGACGGTCGCCATCTGTGTAACTTCGGGCAACACATCGCCGTTGCACAACGGCCAGTGCCCGCCACAACCTGCGCCGGATTTGGTCGCGCGCACCAACGCGCCCCACACAATCACCAGCAGGTTGTAGCCGAGCACGCCCCATGCCAATTTGGAGTACGGGGAGAGTCCAGACGCGCGCACTGTAGCAGGAGGAGGGGTCGAAGCAGTTTGCTCCATATCTTCAGCGTAGCTCGATCACAACGCTGGCAACACTGGGGACAGAAGTTTCCGTTCAACGAGCGTGCGGCGTTGTGACACCAATCAGCTAGTCTTCGAATCTTACCCACGATACGAGCACACGCCTGGGCGGTCCCTCGACAATATCGACGTTCGCCTCGTAGTGGCAATTCTTGGAGCCTAAAGGAGCGGTCGAGAATTCGCAGTCATGTGCCCTCGGTGCAATTTCCACCACGGGTGCAACATATACAAGCCGATAGCCGAGGGTCCATGTCGGCGCACTCCACATGAGAAGGTAGGCACAGCCTAGGTAGGCAACCCCAAGTGCAAGCAGCCCACCAATGATCTCCCCGGCTTTCCGCGCCACGTTTCCGATGCCTTTTTGGTGGATTGCGAACAGGGCCCAAGCCGCCATCCAAACGGGTGTCCCCAGAAGAACGGCCGGGATTGGGGACAGGAGCAAAAGCATAGGGACCGAGGGGACTTCCGTATCCTGAGGTGAGCTAACAGCCATGAATCCCATCCAGGCAAGTGTTCCCAGCCAGCAGACGACGTAAATACCCGCGATGATCCGATATCCAAGCCGAATGTCTTTGTCGTCGTTACTCATCGCCGAAACCGAAAATGATAGTATCAACTCCGACGACTAATGTGGCGACAGCAGAAAATGCGGCTGCTCGGCTAAATGAACGCGGTCGTTTTCACGCCGCTGATTTCGAACTGTTTGCGGCAGCGCATGTTCTTGCACATGGCTTTATCGTCGATCAGCACCATGTAGCTCAGGAACTTCGCGAAGCGGGCGCGATCGCGTTCGTCGCCTCCGCGGGGCAGCTGTTCTACTTTCTTGCGCACCAACCACCGCAACTCATAGGTGTCCTGCGTGCGGCAGAAGGGGCAATTCAGAGTCGCCGGCTTCGTGGTCGGCGATTCCCTGTAGAACGATTTTTCTTCCATGACGTTCCCTACTTTGCCACAGCCAGACGATCAGCGGTTACCTTCGTAAAACTGGCCGACAGCGCATCCATGAAGTTGTCGATGTCCGTCTTGCCGATATTCATCGGCGGGGAGATGCGCAGAACGTTGCCGCTCAGGCCGCCTTTGCCGATGAAGATGCGGTTCTCGCGGGCCGCTTCCAGCATCGCGTTGGTCGCCGCAGCGGCCGGGATCTTCGTCTCGCGATCTTCCACCAGTTCGAGCGCCTGCAGCAGGCCCATGCCGCGCACATCACCGATCAGGTCGAACTTCGTGGCCAGCTCTTCCAGCTTGCCACGCAGGTAGTCGCCCTGCGTCTGCACGTTAGCCAGGATGTTCTGCTCGTCGATGTAGTCGAGCACGGCTAGCGCCGCCGTCGTGGTGACCGGGTTACCGCCGAAGGTCGAAATCGTCAGGCCCTTGTACGCATCGGCCACTTCCGGCTTCGCGATCGTGATGCCGATCGGCATGCCGTTGCCCATGCCCTTCGCGCTGGTGATCATGTCGGGCACCACGCCGTACTGATCGATGCCCCAATACTTGCCCGTGCGGCCCCAGCCGGTCTGGACTTCATCGGAGATGAACAGGCCGCCGAACTTCTTCACCGTTTCGTAAACGATCGGGAAGAATTCCTTGGGCGGCGTAATCAAACCGCC
>CANIIC010000268.1 GCA_947467395.1 Bryobacterales bacterium | reverse complement strand
TTCCTGCTGGATCGCGCCGTCGGTGGCAACGGCACAGCCGGACTCGCCGCTGCCTCTACTGCTGGGAATGCCGCCGCGGTGCCTGCGCTCGTCGCCGCGGCGAATCCGGTGTACGCGGAAGCTGCTGCCTCTGCGACGGTCCTGGTTGCCGCCAGCGTCATCGTCACCGCCCTGCTCGCGCCTCTGGTGACCGTCTGGTGGGCCACGAAGAACAAAGCATGAATCCCCGGCTCATCATTCTGGCCGATGACCTGACCGGAGCCGCGGACAGTGCGGTCCCATTTGCCGCGCGCGGTTTGCGAACCTCCGTGGTGCTGTCCCCGGAGGCCGCTTCAGATGCCGAGATCGTGGCCCGAGACACAGAGACGCGCGCCATGTCCTTGCCGCGAGCCGTCGAAGAAACCACGCGGATTGTGGAGAGTCTCCCGTCTGAGGTGCCGGTCTTCAAGAAGATCGATTCCATGCTGCGAGGCTATGTTGGCCCGGAGTGTGCCGTGACGCTCGCCGCCTATCGGAAGCGTCAGCCGCAGGCCCGCCTGTTGATCGCACCCGCATTCCCGCTCATGGGGCGTGTCACCCGCGACGGAATCCAGTTTGTGCATGGCAAGCCCGTTGGGCACGTACCCACGATCCTCGAACGTGCCGGGCTGCGCACCGCTGTCGTCATGCCGCATGGATCATGGCCCGAGGATGCCGATGCCTGGGTCTGCGACGCGGAATCTGGCGAAGATCTTCGATGGATTGTAGCGGCCTCCTCGCAGCATCCAGCCGTCTTAATGGTCGGCACCGCAGGGCTGGCCTGCATCCTCGCGGAGCAGTTTCCCATCGCACCCTGCGACGCGATCCCTCGCCCGCGCGGTTCACTCCTGTTTGTGGTTGGCAGCGTATCCGCGCTCGCCCGCGCACAGGTGGACGCGTTATCGCTCGACGTCCGACGTGCCGCTCCCTCTGCGATCCCTGCTCTTGACGGCTCCACCGACGCCGTCGTCTGCACGCCTTCCGCGGAAGGCCGGGAACTCGACGCACTCGTGAGTCGCACCCTTGCGCGCCAACTCACTCCGATTCTCTCGCGCTACTCCGCTCTGTTTCTCACGGGAGGTTCCACCGCCCGAGCCGTACTCGATACGATAGGAGTCAAGGAACTTCTTTTGTTAGGCGAACTGGAGCCCGGCGTTCCCGTGTCCGTCACGAACTCCGGCTTGCTCATCGTCACCAAAGCCGGCGCGTTCGGCGACGCAGAAACTCTGGAGCGCAGTCGCCGCACCCTGAAACTGTAATGGACTCACGCCCCCGTATCGCCATCACCATGGGAGACGCCGCTGGCGTTGGCCCCGAAATCATCATGAAGAGCCTCGCCCACGCCGAGCTCTACGATTTCATCCGTCCCGTCGTCATCGGCGACGCCCAGCGTCTTCGCGCCGCGGGGAAGCTGGTCGGCAGCACGCTGGCCGTTCATTCGATCGACGCCATCGAACAAGCTCGCTACGAACGCGGCACCATCGATTGCATCGATCTCCACTTGATCCCGGAAGACCTGCCGTGGGGTGAGTTGTCCGCTGTCGCCGGCAACGGAGCGTTCGAGTATGTGAAGGCCGCCACCGAACTCGCGGTTCGCGGCGATATCGAAGCCATCTGTACCGCGCCGCTCAATAAAGAGGCACTGCACGCCGCGGGACACAAGTATCCTGGTCACACCGAATTACTCGCCAAGCTCACTGGAACTCCCGAAGTCAGCATGATGCTAACCGCGCCCGGCTTGCGCGTGATCCATGTCACAGCGCACATCGGCTTGCTGGATGCGGTTGCGAAGATCGAACCCGGTTTGGTGGAGCGCACCATTGCACGCGGCCACGCAGTGTTGCTCAAAGCCGGGATCGTGAACCCGCGCATCGCTGTGTGCGGTATCAATCCGCATGCGGGAGAAAACGGACTGTTCGGGCGTGGCGAGGAAGAAGAGAAGTTGATCCCCGCCGTTCAAGCCTGTCGCGCCAAAGGCTGGTTGGTGGACGGGCCGCTACCGGCCGATACGTTGTTCTATCGAGCGACCCGCGGCGACTTCGCTATGGTGGTCGCTATGTATCACGATCAAGGCCACGGACCCGTGAAAGTATTGGGCCTCGAAGCCGGTGTGAACATCACGGTCGGCCTGCCCGTGATTCGGACTTCGGTCGATCACGGAACCGCGTTCGATATCGCCGGCACCGGCAAGGCTGATGAACGCAGCTTGCTTGAAGCGCTCCGCCAAGCCGCCGAACTCGCACCCCAGCCGCGTTAAAAAGAAAAAAGGCCCCCGAAGGAGCCCTTTCAAAATTGTTGAGCTGGAGTCTACGCTTCGCCCGGAACCGCGTACTTCACGCCCTTGCCGGAGGTCAGTGCCTTATCCAGTTCCGCCGCGGTCAGCAGCGGGGTCGCTGACAACGTCACGTATCCAGCGGCCGAAACGACAGCCGAAACGCGCGCCGCAGCCAGATTGTCCGGCATGTCCACAACCATGAACACTTCGTCCGCGCCAATGCCCCAATGGATGGATTCCAGCTTGCCACCGCCGCTCTTCAGCAGTGCCTTCACTGCGGCTTCGCGCTTCTTCGGGCCGTCTTTGATCAGGCCTTGCACGCCTTCCGGCGTGTACGTCGCTTGCATTAAGAATTTTGCCATGTGGCCGAGTCTACCACGTCGAAATGAATCGCGGATTTCTGGTCTTCGCCTCGTTCCCATCGCGACGACGATACTGCTAGCCTGAAGGACAATGGTGAACCGCATGAAGAAACAACTTTTTCTGGCCTTGATGCTCGCTGCCGTATCCTACGCAGCGGATCTTACATACACGGAAACCGTGCAACTGACCGGTGGCAGCTTGAAGGGCGTCCTCAATTTCGCCTCGCGCCTCGGCGGAACCAACCTCAGCAAGGGCGTGACCGCCACGGTTGTGATCTCCGGCAACAAGATGGCGAACCGCCAGGGCGATAACGGCACCATCATCGACCTGGATCAAGGCACCATCACCGACGTCGACTACAAAGACAAGAAATTCTCCACCATCACCTTCGCCGAGATGGCCGCGGCCTTTGAACAGATGCCGCAAGCCATGGCCGACGCCAAGGCCAAGCAGAAGGATGACGTCGACGTGAAGACCACAGTGAAGGTCACCTCGGCTGATAAGGGCGCAGGTCCCAGTATCGCCGGAGCCAGCACGAACCTCTTTGAAATCGTCGCGGTCACCACCACCGAAGTGAAGGACGCGAAGAAGAAAGAAGAGGGCACCATCACCTCCACCATGCGCATGGAAGAAGCGCTCGGTAAGCCGCAGGGTTGGGATGTCTCCCGCGATTTCTACCGCCGCATGTCCACCAAGATGGCGATCCGTCCGGATGCCGCTTCGCAGATGATGCGCCAGGCCGGGCTGACGGTCGAAGCCATGGATGAAGCCGGGAAGAAACTCGCTGCCATCGATGGCATGGCCA
>CANIIC010000267.1 GCA_947467395.1 Bryobacterales bacterium | reverse complement strand
GACGTCGGATCATTCACGAATGTCAGCACTTGGTCCGGGGTCGGGATGCGACCCGTCAGATCCAGAGTCACGCGACGGACGAACTCATAGTCCGTGGTCATCGGCGCCGGCGCCACGTTCTGCTGTGCCAACTTCTCAAAGATGTACTTGTCGATCGTCGGCAGGGCGGGATTCTGAATCGTGTCCGTGCGGCTGCCACCGGGGGCCGAAGGCAGCACTGCGGTCGCGAAGTTCGCAGACGACATCACCTTCGCGGCAGGCGCTAGCTTCGAGACCACGTCTTCCGTTAGGTGCGATGCCGCGCCCGCGTCGGACAGCGCTTCCACCCACTTATTGTGGTCGGGACCAAAGAAGGTGCAAATCGGGTCTGCGACCGGCAACCCGGAATCGTCGGCCGAAGCCTCATTTGGATCCGTAGGCGTAACCTCGGGCTCTTGTGCTTGAATTGCCAAACCGGCGGCGAGCACCACCAACCCGGCTGAACACGCAACAGTAAAACGCTTCATCCCAGTCCTTCCCCGTCCTGTGGAAAATACCGTTCCTACAGACTAACCCAAGTCGCAGCAGGATGTTGCGTTAATTTTCGCCCTAATATGACCTTAGGCGTACTGTACTTCTTCCTCCAGGTGAATCCCGAAGTGCTCTAAAACCAGAGACTTAAGAAGTTCAATCAGGTGCCGGACTTGTGCCGCTGTCCCCTCGCCGGTGTTGTAGAGGAGGTTCGCGTGGTAGTCCGCCACCCGGATTCCGCCTGAGAACATGCCCTTCGCGCCGACCTGCTCCAGGAAGTAGGCCGAGGCAACTTTACCCTCGCGCACAACCTCTTTCGGAACCTGCATCTGGACTTCGGGGGGCAGCTCGGCGAGCAGCAGATTCTTGAAAATGCTCCCAGCACACTTCAGCGTTGGAGGGAATTTCTCATTTCGAATCTGTAGGATCCGATCCGATTCGGCCCGCATCCTGGCGGGATCCGCGCTTCTAGGCAACCGCAGTGTCGCGTTCAACACCACCCAGTCCTTGCGCTTCTTGAAGATGCTTTCCCGATACCGGAACTCGCACTCGGCGTTCGTGAACTCCCGAACCTCGGTCCCGTCCCAGAACCGGACGGTCTCCACGAACTCCTGGATCGAGTGCCCGTACGCCCCCGCGTTCCCGTAAATCGCCCCGCCGACCCAGCCGGGAATCCCGGTCATCGTGTGGAGCCCTTCGAAGCCCTCGTGGTTCGACCGATCCACCAGCTTCTGCAGATCCACCCCGGCACCCACCCGAATGCGGTCGCCCTCGACGGTCAACTGCTCATCCAGATATCGGATGATCGTCCCCGGGTAGCCTTCATCCGAGACCACAAGGTTGCTGCCGCCACCGATCAGCATGTGCGGACCCGGCGTCGCCAGGATCGCAGCCAGTTCTTCGGGCGTCGCGACATCCGCCAGCACCTTTGCTGGACCACCCAGCCCGAAGCGCGTGTATCCACTTAAAGGAACATCGTGCAAGACCACGTTAGTTCCTCCACCGCCGCAGTTCTTTCGAAGCGGCCGCGATCGCGCCGACCACCACCAACGTCATGACGCCGCCAAAGATCACCGAGGGAACCGTACCCAGCATGCTCGCCGCGATGCCGGATTCCACGGCTCCCCACTGATTCGAGCTCGAGATGAACAGCGCATTCACTGCCGAAACACGACCGCGCAAGTAGGTCGGCGTGCGCAGCTGCACCATGCTCAACCGCAGCACCACGCTGATCGCGTCGAAAGCGCCCACCAGGAACAACGCCGCCAGCGCCAGAATCAGGTTCGACGACACCGCGAACACGATCGTCGCCACGCCAAAGCCTGCAACGGACCACAACATCACGCGACCCGCCGCCGAAATGGTGCCGAAGTGCGCCAATGCCAGCGACATCAACCCCGCGCCTACCGCCGGAGCCGCTTCCAACCACCCCAACGCCTGCGGACCACCATTCAAGATGTCCGACGCGTAAATCGGCAGCACCGCGCGTGCCCCGCCAAACAGCACCGCGAACAGATCGAGACTCATCGCGTACAACACGACCTTCTCGTTCCACACGAACTGCAAGCCTTCCAGCGTTCCACGCCAGCCCGGCAGCGCGCGATTTTCCGGAGGATGCGCCGGCACCTGCACGCGCGAAAAACTGTACGCCGAAATCATCGAACAGACCGCCTGCCCGAAGTACACCGGCTCACTGCCCCAGATCCCGATCACGATCCCGCCAATCGCAGGACCCGCCATCGTCGCGAACTCACGCGCGGAACCGTTCCACGAAATCGCGTTCGTCAGATCTTCCATCGGCACCGTCTGCGGCAGCATGGAAGACGTGACCGGCCACTGAAACGCGCGCGCCGTCGCGATCAGGAAGAGACAGGCATAAATGAGGGAGACACTGCGATTCTCGCCGGAGAATGTCAGGACCAACCCGACAATCGCCGCCGCCGTCTGCGTGATCACCACCGTGCGACGCCGGTCATAGCGATCGGCTACCTGCCCCGTCACGAACGTGAACAGGAACACCGGCAGCACCTGCGCCAGCCCTACGTTGCCCAGAGCGATGGCCGACTTGGTGATCCGATACAGATCCCAAGCGACCACGATCGCAAGCATTTGTTGCCCGAGCATCGACACAGATGCTCCGGCCATGAGATATCGATAGTTCCGCGACCGAAACGCGGCATAAGCAGACACGTTCTTCTAGCGTAGCAAGGGCGGCCATCGTATACTCTGTTCACCCCCTCGGAATGTCTCAGCTCGCCGAACTTGCACGCCTCTTCACGCGCCTCGGGACCACTGCGTTCGGCGGGCCCGCCGCGCACACGGCGATGATGCATGACGAGGTCGTGAACCGGCGTCAGTGGCTCACGCGCGAAGAGTTTCTCGATCTGATGAGCGCGACAAACCTCATCCCGGGCCCCAATTCCACGGAGCTCGCCATCCACATCGGCCATCGACGCGCCGGCTGGCCCGGACTCATCGTCGCCGGCACGTGTTTCATCCTGCCCGCGGCGATCATCGTCGCGATCTGCGCATGGGCCTACGTGACCTATGGCCAGTTGCCGCAATTTGCGGGGCTGCTCTACGGCGTGAAGCCCGTCATCATCGCGATCGTCTTTCTCGCCCTCCGCGACTTGGCCCGCTCCGCGCTGAAGACACCACTCGCTGTCACCGTCTGCCTCACCTCTGTTGCGATGGCGCTTTACGGCGTTCACGAACTGTTGATTCTCTTGATCGCCGCGCTCGCCACGGGAACCCTGCGCCGGTCCACTACCCCCGCTGTCGCACCCTTCGCGCTGTGGCCGTTGTTCTGGTTCTTCGCGAAAGTCGGCAGCGTGCTCTACGGCAGCGGCTATGTTCTGCTCGCCTTCCTCGAGGCCGATCTTGTCGACCGCTGGCACTGGCTCACGAAAGCGCAGTTGCTCGACGCCATCGCCATCGGCCAGTTCACCCCCGGCCCGGTGTTCACTACCGCGACCTTCATTGGCTACCTACTCGGTGGCATCCCCGGCGCGG
>CANIIC010000266.1 GCA_947467395.1 Bryobacterales bacterium | reverse complement strand
GTTGCCACGCGCCAATTTTAGCAGGCAATGGAGGTTTCAAGAAAGAGAGAAATACCTGAGATTCCAGCGGCTCCCGCGCGAATACAGTCGTCTACGGATGCCTGCGTGATCCCACCCAATGCGAGCACCGGAATCTGCACCTTCTGCACTGCCTCGTGAAGTCCTTCGATGCCATGCGGCGCAATCGCGGATGCCTTCGAGCGTGGTGCAAACACAGGTCCGAAAACGGCGTAGGTGGCTCCTTCGCGCTCCGCTTGCGTGAGTTCTTCGATGGAATGACAGGACGCGCCGAACAGGAAGCCCGGCGGGACGATGCCACGCCAGCGTCGAGGCTCGGGGGAGCGGGAAGGGAAGTGGGCCCCATCGGCTCCCGCTGCGATGGCGACATCCACACGCGTGTTTACGAGGAACTTTGTTCCGTGCGGGTTCGGGAGCGCCTTCGCCGCCAGTACGAGTTCGTACAATGGGCGAGCTTCCAGATCCTTCTCGCGAATCTGAATCCACTCGATGCCCGCGTGCAGATTTCGCGCGATGGAATCGAGCAGTGTCTCTCCGCGCAGCGCATGCCGGTCGGTGATGTAGCAGCGAATCACGCGCCACCTGCTACGGTGCGATACGTGTCGCTCGACCCTGCTGTTCCCCGCGCAGCCAGATGTACAGCGGAGCCTTTGGCGCTGGCGAAGGCCACGGCACGGCGATCCGCAACGTTTGCTTCGCGCCCTCGCCCGCGATCGGCCGAGGTATGTCGGTTGCGACCAAGCCCGCGGTAGCGCTCCACCCCGTGCGCTCGATGCTGTCCAGATTCCATCCCTCTAGAATCGCAGCATACCCGCCCTGCGCGGAATCGTTGGTCAGCGTCAGTTTGTCGATGCGCGGCACGCGCACCACGTTGCCAAGTGGGAAGGCGTCTGACGCTCCGCGATCCGCGGTTTCAATCATTGCCGTCAGCGCGCAGGCACCGATCGAGCCCGGGTCCAGCGAGAAGAACAGCGTCCCTGGACCCGTCTTGCTGTAGTTCTGCGGCGTCCGTTGTTCAGCACCCACGCAGCCCAGCGTTAGCGTTGGCTGGAGATCGGCTGGATCGATCTTGAGGCTGAAGCTCACGAACGAACCCGACGGAAGTTCTCCCTCTCGCATCGTGACCGCGAGGTCGACAGGGAACCCTGCTTTCGACTCCACAATCTTGGGCCGCACCGCGCCCGCGATCTGTGGCGCGATCGGCAATCGCAACAGTCGCAGCGGAATGGACGCGACCGCTCCATCCACGCGCGTCAGGTTCAACGCATAGACGCCGGGCCGCAGCCCATCGGTGTTCACTTCGATGCGCAGTTTGTCCCGCAAGGCTGGAAGTTCCAGCGGTGTCTCATGCACCGAGCCCTCGCGCTGGATTGATGCACGTTCCAGGAACGGTGCATCCGCGCCCGTCACTTCCAGCGGTACCCATCCTGAGTTCGCCGCGAAGGCGTTGCTCGACTCCGGCGCCACGGTCGCTTTGCTCAAATCTCCCAACCGACGCACTCGGATCGCACCGTCAAAACGCACGGTGGCCCAGTCCCATCGAGCCTCCAGTCCATACGTTGCGGGCAGCCCTTTGAAGTCGCGCAGGTCGAGAATCAATTCGCGCGCTGTGGTCGAAGGCCGAACCTCGATGTGCAGCGGAGCTCCGCCGCTCGGTGAGACCAAGCCCCAATCGGTGAAGCGTTGCATCAGATCCCAGTTGATGCCCTTGGGTGCCTTCACACGCGCGTGGCCATACATGCCCACTGCGACATCGGACGCCGCGATCTGCACCGTCGGCGCTGTCGCGTTGGTCAGCGGATACGCCCAGATATACGCGAGCTTGTTGCGGGTCTTGCCCTGGCGTTGCGCGCACAGTGTCATGCTCCCCGAGTCGGCGCCTACGCCATAGACACTGCGAAATTCCGTGTCCGGCATCAGGAACTGTTTCACGGACGGCAGCGCTCCACTGCCGGGGAAGGCCCCGCCCGCGTTCTCGAAGAACATGCTCGCGCCGCGACCCATCATGCTGGTCGGTCCCGCACGACGGCCGGAGCCCAGCGGATCGTAGGTCGAAACCGCGGGATTCAGGGCCTTTAACAACGCCAGTAACGCCTGTTCTGTTGGCGTCGTCGCGTGGCCATCATCCATCGCCGCCTCTGCGTCGCCATCCAAATGACGCAACGCATCCAGCGTGTCTTCCAAGTCCTGTGTCTGCTGAGCGTACTCGGCAAGTGCTGAGATTAATTCGGGATCGCGTGTTACGAGATTTGTGAGTCGTTTCTCGTCGAACCCCTGTGGCGCGAAGACCAGTAGAACGATACCGGTGTCAAAAGGAACAACCCACTCGGTGGAGCCGGTGATCGGGGCCGGCGGGAGCACACGCATCTCACCATCGCCTGATTTCGGCACTAGCACCAGAGCGACCGCGGCCTCCTTGCCGATGTCCGGTGGCAGTGCCCCGGGCTGATACCGCACTCGATAATTCGATGGAAGGTTGTTGATCTGTCGTACCGGCATCCATGTGCGCGTGGCCGTCGCAGGGGATGCGGAGAGGCGGAACGTGGTGACGGCCACTCCGCCGACACAAGCAGGCGTCTGCGCGCGCAGCACCACGCTCGCAGCGAAAAACAACGAAGCAGCGGTCCATCGCCGAAACATAGCCTTAGTCTACGCCGAAGTTTCACCGCAGCAAGGGCGCAAAAAGGCGAAACGCGAAAGTAGGGCGAAGTCTCTGCGCCATATAATGGCAGATGGAGCATCCGTGAACAAAGAAGAAGTCATCCTAGCCCACAAGAAGCACATTTTCCCCAGCGTTTTCCATTATTTCAAGGAGCCGCTGATGGTGACCAAGGCGAAAGACCAGTTCGTCTGGGACGCCGACGGGAACAAGTATCTGGATTTCTTCGGCGGCATCGTGACGATCAGCGTCGGTCACTGCAATGACGCAGTGAACGATAAGGTGAAAGCCCAGATCGATACGTTGGAACACGTCTCCACCGCGTACATTACGGAGCCCCAGGTGAAGCTGGCGCAGAAGATTGCTCCGAAGACCCCGGGTAACGGGGCTCTGAGTAAGTTCTACTTCACCAACAGCGGCACGGAAGCGAATGAAACCGCGTTCCTGACGGCGCGCATGTACACCGGCTCGCAGGAAATCGTGGCACTGCGCCATAGCTACCATGGGCGTTCGGCTGCGGCCATGGCGGCGACCGGCGTCGGCACTTGGCGCCTCGGCGGAGCACCCGCTCCGGGTTTCACCCACGCGCTGAACGGCTACTGCTACCGCTGCCCGTTGAACCTCAAGTACCCCACCTGCGGCGTGCAGTGCGCCAAGGACATGGTGGAGCACATCAAGACCGCGACCTCCGGCAAAATCGCGGCGGTGATCGCTGAGCCGATTCAAGGCGTCGGCGGTTTGATTACGCCGCCCAAGGAATTCTTCCCGATCGTTTACGAAACGGTGAAGAAGTTCGGCGGCCTGTTCATCTCCGATGAAGTCCAGACCGGCTGGGGCCGCACGGGCAAGTATTGGGGCATCGATCAGTACGGCGTGGTGCC
>CANIIC010000265.1 GCA_947467395.1 Bryobacterales bacterium | reverse complement strand
GGTCTTCGATCGAAAAACCGACGTAGTCGACCGGCACTGGGCGCTGCCGTCGGCTCGGTTTATCGAGGAACGCGGCGACACGTAAAGAGCGCGGTTTGCGCTGCGCCAGCACCTGCAACAAGTAGGTCAATGTGATGCCTGTATCGACAATATCTTCCACGACAATCACGTCGCAGCCCTCGATCGAGGCGTCCAGATCCTTGGTCAGCCGCACTTCGCCCGAGGACGTCTGCCCCTCCCCGTAGCTGGAGGTTCCGATGAATTCCAGGCGCACCGGAATCTGAATGGAGCGAGCCAAGTCGGCCAGAAAAATGCAGGACCCTTTGAGAATTCCGATCAGGTAGACGGGGCCCGGGCCACAGTCGCGCTCGATCTCCAGACCCAGCTCGCGAACCCGGCGCTGGATGTCGGTAGCGGGGATCAACACTCGCGGCGTGGGCATACTTGGTACGATACCAACAGGAGAGTCATTTCCACTGGCACCCGAGCAAAAAGCAGTTACGAAGAAAAAAGCAGCAGCGAAGAAGGCCCCGGCAACGAAGACGGCCGTGAAAAAGGCTGTCGTCAAGAAAGTCGCGGCAAAGAAGGTGGCGGTAAAACGTGCCGCCAAACCCCCCGTCGAAATTCCGGTCGCCAAGCCCATGTGGCAGGAAGTGGTGGCCGCTGCCGAAGAGAAGCAGGCGCAGAACATCCGCGTCCTGGATCTTCGCGACATCACCACGTTCACCGACTATTTCATCATCTGCAACGGCACCAACCTCCGGCAGAATCAGGCGATCTCGAATGAAGTCGAGTCGCGGCTAAAGAAGCTGGGCGAACGCCCCAACAGCATCGAAGGCTACGACAACGGCGAGTGGATTCTGCTCGATTACGGCGATTACGTGGTCCACATCTTCACCGAGAAGTCGCGCGCCTATTACGACCTGGAACGGTTGTGGCGCGACGGCAAGACCGTCACGCTGTAAACCTCACACCACCTACGCTTGAAGTTGACGTCGCTCTCGTATTTCCGTAATAGTGGAAATATGAGAGCGACCACTCGCGCCCTGGGCGCGGAATTCCTGGGCAGCGCGTTCCTACTGGCCGCCGTCGTTGGTTCCGGCATCATGGGCGAACGTCTGGCCGGTGGCAATGTCGCGATTGCCCTGCTGGCGAACACCCTCTCCACCGGAGCTTCGCTGATCGCGCTGATTCTCGCCTTTGGCCCGATTCCTGGCGCCCACTTCAATCCCGCCGTCACACTGAGCGCGGCCTGGAAAGGCGCACTCTCGTGGTCACAAGCGCCGGGCTACATCCTGGCTCAGGTATCAGGCGCGGTAGCCGGAGTATTCGCCGCGCACCTGATGTTTGAGCAGCCCGTACTGCAACTCTCGCAACACGTCCGCACCGGACCGGCACAGTGGTTCAGTGAATTCGTCGCCACCTTTGGACTGCTGTTCGTGATCTGGAGGGTCGTGCGCCACCGCGCCGGGGCCGTGCCTTTCGCCGTAGGTGCCTACATCACCGGAGCCTACTGGTTCACCGCGTCTACGTCCTTCGCCAATCCGGCAGTGACGCTGGCCCGCGCCTTCACGGACACCTTCGCGGGAATTCTGTTGACCGACGCGCCCGGGTTCATCCTGGCGCAACTGGCAGGAGCCGCCGCAGCCACCGCCGTGAGCCTGTGGTTTGAGGCTCCGGACGTTTCCCCTCAAGCCTGAACCCCTGCGTCCGATAAGGACGGCGATGGTGGACTACACGCTCGATTGCAAAGGGCAGCAATGCCCCACCCCGATCATCCAAATCAGCAAGCAGATGGCCGGCATGCAGCCCGGCCAGCGGCTGCGGGTGGAGGCCACCGATCCCGCGTTTCGGGCGGATGTTACAACCTGGACCCGCATGCGCGAACAGGAACTCGAAACACTCGACGCCGACGGACCCATTGCCGTTGCTGTTCTCATAAAGCGCTAGTTCGGTTCGATGAGTGCCTGAGATGGTAGCGACCGAACGAACAGAGATCCTCGCGCATCAGGAGTGGGTGCGGCAAGAGATCGCCTGAGCACTCCACTCGCACCGACGCAAGGCAACCATCGTGGCCTTGAGCGGCGACATGGACCGGATTGCCCTGCCTAAGGCTTGTGCAGTGAGAGCCGCACGGAACCAGCCCTCCCCGTCGCGTTATCCATGACGACCAAATGCAGTTTGTCCGACAGCAGCTTGCCCTTGGCATTGGTCACGCGGATCTGATTCACGATCAGGATGCCCTTGGAAAGCGCAATTTGCAGCCGCGCTTCAGTCAGGTCCACCTTGATAGTCTGCTGCAGCCCCTTGGGCCGGTTCGCGACGTCGGGCACGATGGCCAAGTCAAAACTCCCCACAAACCGACCATTTTTCGGCTCCAGCTTCAGATCGGCCGGATCGATGGAGACCTCGACATCGTAGTAGCCGGGCTTGCCGATCGAGGGAACCGCAGCAGCCTGGATCCCAATAAAAGTAGCTCCCAGCGGCTCATTCACCCAGGCGCTCAGCGTTGCCTTCCGCACCTTCTCCGTGGGCGCCTTCCCCTGCCCCTCAGCCAAGTACGATTGGCGATAGCGCACATCCGCATTGGGCAGATTCACCTTAACCGAGAGGGCATGCACACGGCCGTCTGTGCTTTCTTCGGTGGGATAAAACCCCAACGTGTACGTGAGATCGGTGTCGGCAAAGGCGGCTTCGATGCTGGCGGCGACACCATTATCGGCGTAGATCGCCTTGCCCCCGGTACGCTGTGCGAGCTGGTTCATGGTGGCCAGATTCGGGTCCATCAGGCCGACAATGACGCCGCGCGGATCAATCGGGTAGATGGCCACATTGGCATCGTTCAGCAACTTCATCGGGGCGAAGATCTCGGGACTGAGGTTGGTGAATTCCGTCATCGTCGCGCCGTTGCGCTCGTTGTCCTGCGTGAACGTAAGCGGCAGCGCGGCGCTGATCCAGATCAGCTTCTTGCGCCCAGGCAAGCCCTGCAAGTGGTGGGCGATGGCTTCAAACGCGGCGGTCGTAATGTCGGCCTGGCGCTGGAGATTGGCCGCGCGCATGGCGTTGGCTGCGTTCCCAGTGAGTCCGGCGAGCAGGCCGAACTGCCCGTCCTGGAGGTTCAGCGACTGAGACATGTGAAAGCCGTCGACCGCTTTGCGAAGCGTGGCCCGATCGTCGGTGAACTCCTGCAGAACATGTAACGTTGTGTCGAGCGAATAGAGCCCAACTGTTTCGTTGCGGCTGGCGTTGTCCAAATACTTCAGAGCCTGCAGCCGCGCGTAGCCTTGATCTTCGACCGGGGTGTTCTGGGCGTCGATCAGCACGACGGTGGCCGAGACAGGCTCGGGGCCACGGCTGCGGGGGCGGTTCGAAACAACACCGGGCGGCAGAGGCTCCCACCGTGCATTTCCCGGCTGGGCGTTGCGGACACTGAAAATCGCGATCTGCTGCGGCTTGCCGTTATCGAAAACCTGGAAGTCGGTCTGGCGGAGTCCCGCCGCTGGGGCGTTGTTGGCTTTGACCACGACGTCCATCTGAACCAGTTGCGTACGACTACGAAAGACGGGCTCCGTCGCGTCCTGCGCCAGCGCGAGCACAGGAAGCAACAGCAG
>CANIIC010000264.1 GCA_947467395.1 Bryobacterales bacterium | reverse complement strand
TTGAACTTCTCCGGCGACCAGGTAAAGGCCAGGCGCGGACCGTAGTTGTTCTTCGCGGACTGATACCACGGCGTGCCGTTCGGCATGATCTGCCCGGAGGTGGCGTTGAACAACACTCCCAAGCCGCGAGCTTCATGCAGCACGCTGTAGAATTCGTACCGCAAGCCGTAGCTCATGGTGAGGTTCTTGCGAATCTTCCATTCATCCTGCACGTAACCGATCAGGTAGTGCTGCTTCACCTGGCGATTGCCGGTCACACCGGGGTGCCAAGGGTTGTTGGAGCTGGCGTCGCCAAGCACCTGGATGCTGGTCGGCGTATTCGCCAACAGGCCGTTCAGGTTGCTGAACGTATAAGTGGTACCGCCCAGGCGATCCGTATAGAGGTTGATCGGGCGATATTCGAAGCCGAACTTCATGGTGTGCGCACCCTTGATCCAGCTGAGGTTGTCGATGAAGGACATCGTGGTGCCGGTGTAAGGCTGGCCTCGGCCGTTCTGCGAGCTGTTGGCGCGGATGATGTTGCCGAGCGACGAAGCCGCCGCCGAAGCACCCTGGCCGCCGACACCCGGAATGGCGACCGTGCCGGTGAAACTAACCGCGAAAGCGCTGGTGTCCACACCCGGGATCGTGGGGGCGAAACCCGCCACGCGAGTCTTGGCTCCGTTGAGTCCAAGTTTGAATTCGTTCATCATCGTCGGCGTAATCGCGCGCTGCAGGTTGATCACGGCGTTCTGAGGAACCGCTGTCACAGCCTGATAGCTGCCACTCACGTCAAGCGGGCTCTGCAGGTAACCTTGATCGCGGTTGTAGCGGACATACAGCATGGTCTTGTCGTCGATGTTGTAGTCGATGCGAGCGCTGCCGAAGTATTCGTCAATGCTATTGTTCGCGCGGCGCGTCACCAAGTCGAGATCCGGGTTGCTGGTCGCGATGCCGTCGGTCGGGTAACCGGCCAACAGAGGCTTAATCGAGTCCACCGCGCGAGCGCGAGCCGCAGCGCTGGGCACGGTGGCAATCAGGTTCACACCGGCGCGCTGGCGCAGGGTTTCGTTGGAGAGGAAGTAGAACAACTTGTTCTTCTTGATTGCGCCGCCCATCGAGGCGCCGTACTGGTTCAGGCGCAGCTTGGTCTTGCTGGTGCCGTCGAAAAAGTTGCGGGCATCGAAAGAGTTGTTGCGAACGTATTCGAACACGCTGCCATGGAAATCGTTGCCACCGGACTTGGTGACGACGCTGATCTGGCCAGCCGAACCCGTGCCCAACTCCGCGGGGTAATTGCTGGATTCGACGCGGAATTCGGCAACCGTTTCGAGGCTGCTTTGCAGGCGGAAGCCCGTCGAGATTTCGCCGTTCAGGTTGCCCGGCGAAGAATCGATGATCGAACTACCTTCCACACCGTCATAGCGAATCGCGTTCTGCTGATTCGAACGGCCACTGAAGCGGATGTTGTCGTAGGAGCCACCGCCAGCGGTCTGCGCGCCCGGGGCCAAGAGGTAGAGCTGCGAAAGCTGGCGGCCGTTCAACGGCAGCGCGGCGACTTCGCGTTGATTTACGTTCGAGCCCATCGATGCCGTAGCCGTTTCGGTGAGGCTGAGTTCGCCGCCGGACACCGTGATCGATTCACTGACCGAGGCCGGCTGCAGAGTGATGTTGAGGTTGCGTTCCTGACCCACAGCCAGGACAAGATCGGTATACCGCGCGGTCGCGAAGCCGGGGGCTTCAGCGGTCACGGAGTAAGTGGAAGGGGGAAGGTTGGTGATCGCGTAAGCGCCGCGATCGTCGGATTCGGCCTTGCGGTCGGCTCCGGTCTTAGCGTCCATTACGGTGATGTTGACTTTGCTGACGACGGCACCAGTGGCATCGGCCACGGTTCCGACCAGCCGGGCTTGCGATTGGGCCAACAGGGCCGCGCTGAAGCAGAGAATTAAGGCTAGCTGTTTCACGGTCCCAGTTCATCATCGGCCCATGACAGCTACATTACAGCTCCGCAGCGACCTTGTTACAAAACAGCAACCTGTTGATTTTAATCAGATTAAAGAAGAAATACGCACATCTCTATTCCCCGGACGACATCAGGCCGATATACGGAGTACCTGTGCAGTTTTGGGTGCCATTCCCAGGGAGAGAGCCATGCTGGCCCAACATACCGACCTCGAAACCTACGTGCAGCGCGAGTTGCCGATGCATGGCGAAATCTCGCTTGCCGATTCGTCGGAGAAGCGGTCTGACGCTCGGTATCCGACGTTGAAGACCGGCACGATTCATCCTGTGAGTCCCGGTGGGCGCGAAACCATGACTGCGTATGTGATCGACATCTCCAAACGCGGGATGAAGGTGCGCGTGGAGCGGGAATTTGAGATCGGCGACAAAGTGCAGGTCCTATTGACCGACCTCATCGTATTGGGCGAAGTCCGTCATTGCAGCCCGTCGCATGGTCGGTTCCATCTGGGGCTGGAAGTGATCAACGTCCTGCTGCCCACCAACAAGAAAAAGCGTAAGCGTTAAAAGCGAAATCCGCGACGGGGAGCACCCGTCGCGGATTCGCAACCACTGACTCGGACAACTTGGTTAGTAACCGGTGCACATGTACGTAAACCTGGCATCTGCAGTTATGTCTACGGCAGCGACCACCTGGAATTTGTCGCCGCGCAGATTGATCACCTTCAGGACCGGCGATCCCTCGATCAGCGTGACGGTACACATGTAAGAGTCGAAAGTGAAGAAGCGTGCGTCGTTCTTCAACTGGATGTCAATGGAGCCGTTGATCAAAGTGCCCTGGCCCGCCACGATCTTGTTATACGGCCGCGCCTGACCCTCCGCGTCGTAGACCACGAAGATGCCAGCGGCACCATTTGCGCCGCGCTCGCCTTGCGGACCGGCCGGGCCCTGGGGACCCATCGGACCCTGGATACCAACCGCACCATCTTTGCCGTTCAGGCCGTTAACCCCGTCACGGCCAGCATCGCCCTTCAGTCCCTGTTCACCCTGGAGTCCGCGTTCGCCTTGCGGACCCGAAGGACCTTGCGGACCCACGGGACCCTGTTCACCCTGCAAACCCTGGATGCCAGGGGCTCCGTCTTTACCGTTCTGGCCATTCTGTCCGGGTGCTCCGTCCTTGCCGTTCTGACCGTTCTGGCCGGGGGCTCCATCACGGCCGGTGTCGCCCTTCGGACCCTGCGCACCCGCCGGGCCTTGTGGACCAGAGGGACCCTGCTCACCCTGCAAACCCTGGATGCCGGGGGCGCCGTCTTTACCGTTCTGGCCATTCTGACCGGGGGCTCCATCGCGACCGGTGTCGCCCTTGTCGCCTTGCGTACCGCGTTCGCCTTGTGCACCGCGTTCGCCCTGGAGGCCCTGCGGACCTTGGTCGCCTTTCTCACCTTTCAGGCCCTCTCGTTTGCGGCCTTCCTCGAAGGGCAGGCACAGAGCGAGATTAACAGTCGATTAACTGCACGTAAAGTACTGAAAATAAATAATTTCCGTACTGGCGTACCGACACGAAAGGTACCTCAGCAATACCCCTTAGAGCAAAGGGGTGTATTTCGAACAGGGGAACGGAGAAATAGGTGTTTTCCTGACAGTACGGAAAATTGGCGAGTCCTCAAAAACTAGCGAGGACGTCCCAATC
>CANIIC010000263.1 GCA_947467395.1 Bryobacterales bacterium | reverse complement strand
TCCTGCACTTCTAGCGCGGCCTTGGCGAGGGTTTGCTGAAGATCCGTGAGTTGCGTGGTCCTGGGGAAGCGCGCGAGGTGGGCTTCGAGGGCTCGGATGGTGTCGAGCGGACTGCTGGCGCCTTCGTTGAGCGCCTGCGTCAACGATTGTTGTTCGGTGATGGTCGGCGCGACTTCCCTGCGCGGGCCTTGCGCGAAGGCGCTCGCGAAACAAATCAGAGCCAGGGCTGCGGTGCGCAGCTTCATTTGGGGAGCGCCTTAAACGCCTCGCTCAAGCTGGCGGCCCGCTCGCGAGCCATGTTCAGGATGGACTCATTCTTAGCGATGCGATCCAGAATCGGGATGAACTGATCCGGAACGACGACGCGCTTCTGCTGGACCAAGGAATCCAGGCGCAGCACGATGTCATTGACACCGAGCCGATCGTAACGCAAGCGCCGTTGCAACTCAGAAAGGATACGCTGACATTCAGTGATGCGCTCAAACCAGTCCTGGAGCGCTCGGGCGTCGTCGTTGGTCGTGTGATTGTACTTCGCTTCGGACGTCGTCGCGCCGTCTTCCCAGCGATACGTCTTGTCGCCGGTCTTGGCGACCTTCATCCCGCTTTCGAGCTTGATCTTGAAGTGATCCAGCTTGTCGGCGAGGGCGAAGATGGCGGCATTGGTGGTGGGATCGAGTTGGACCTGATCCGGCTCAGCTTCGTCGGCCGCTTCCTGATAAGTGGCCGCACCGGACTTGGCGATGGTGATCTTCACGTAGGCCGGCGTCGATCCAGGGAACGACTTGGTGTAGACGATGCGCTGGGCGCTGGCGGTGATCGCGAGGGCGGCAGTGAGGGCGAACAAGAGAACAGTCTTCATTGAGCTACCTTCACCAGACGTTTCACGCTGCCCAGGGTTGCGTGACAAATCGCAACGGCGACCGCATCGGACGCATCTTCGGTTTCAAACTCGCCACGCATGCCGGTGAGGCTGCGGACCATCATCTGGACCTGTTGCTTCTCGGCCCGACCGTAGCCGACCACGCAGCTCTTGATCTCAGCAGGCGAATATTCGCCCAAAGTGACACCGCGTTCGGCGACCGTCAGCAGCGCTACGCCACGGACATGGGCGAGCTTCAGCGCGGTTTTCACGTTCTGGGAGTAGAACACGCCTTCTACAGCCGCCGAATCGGGCTGATGCGCGTCCAGCACCGCGCGGATTCCTTCGGCGATGCTGCACAAGCGTAGTTCCAGGGGATGGGCGGCCTTGGTGCGAATCACCCCGTGGCCCAGCACCTGATGGCGGCGTCCATCGGATTCGATGACGCCCCACCCGGTGCGTTCGGTGCCACAGTCGATGCCCAAAATCCGCATGAGGCGGGTCCCCTCGGCCCCGGAGTTACTGAGACAGCGATTCGAGTTCGCTCTCGTCGATATCGAAGTTCGAATACACGCTCTGCACGTCGTCGTGTTCTTCGAAGGCGTCGTGCATCTTCAGCATGCCGGACGCGTTCTTGCCATCGAGCTTGACCAGATTCTTCGGCAACATGCCGACTTCAGCCGAAAGCGTCTCGATCTTGGCGCCCTTGATCGCTTCGAGCACGGCGTCGTGATTTTCGGGAGCGGAGATCACTTCCCAGTTGTCGCCGGACTTGCGCAGATCTTCGGCACCGGCATTCAGCACCAGATCCATCAAGGCGTCTTCGCCGGCTTGCTCGCCGTCGATGACAATGATGCTCTTGCGTTCAAACATCCAGGCAACGCTGCCTTCCGTGCCCATGTTCCCGCCGTATTTGCCGAACATGTGACGGATTTCGCTGACCGTACGGTTCTTGTTGTCGGTCGCGACGTTCACCAGGACGGCGGCCCCACCGGGTCCGTAGCCTTCATAGGTGAACTCTTCCATCGTGGCGCCTTCCAGTTCGCCGGTGCCGCGCATGATGGCACGCTTGATGTTGTCGGAAGGCATGGACTCGGCCTTGGCAGCGGCGACAGCCGTGCGGAGGCGCGGGTTCATATCCGGATTGCCGCCGCCACGGGCCGCAATCATGATTTCTTTGATCAGGCGGGTGAAGATCTTCCCGCGTTTGGCGTCAAGGGCGCCCTTCTTGTGCTTGATTGTCGCCCATTTAGAATGTCCAGACATAAGGAACCTCGGGGTTCGGTGAACCCAACTTTCTAAGATAACAAAGTGTCGACAAAACCACTACTTAGCGCGCTAACAGACCGCCGTCAACGGGCATGGCGATGCCGGTCATAAACGACGCTTTGTCTGAGCACAGGAACAGCACCGCGTCCGCGACCTCGCGGGTTTCGCCGAAGCGGCCAATCGGGTGGGCGGCGAGGAATTTCTCTTCCTGGCCGGGAACGAACTGATCGGCCATGTCTGTCTTGATTACCGCGGGACAGACGGCGTTCACACGGATGCCTTTGGTCGCATTCTCAAGCGCGGCGGCCTTCGTGCAACCGATCACGCCATGCTTCGATGCATAGTACGCGATGCCGCCCCAGCCACCGACCTGACCGGCAATGGACGACATGTTCACGATGGCTCCGCCACCGGAGGCCAACATGGCGGGGATCTCGTACTTCAGCGACAGGAAGACGCCCGTGAGATTCACGTTGATCACCTGATCCCAGGTTTCCTGCGAATAGGTCGGCGTCGGGACGAAAGGAGTGCCGATGATGCCCGCGTTGTTCAGGGCGCAATCCAGGCGGCCCCATTTATCGACGGTGGTCTTCACCAGGCGCTCCACTTGAGCGGCTTGCGTAATATCGGTCTGCACGAAGATTGCTTCCCCGCCCTGCGAGGTGATCTGCTTGACGATCGCTTCGGATTCGGCAGCCCGGCGGGCGGCAATCGCCACGCGGGCGCCTTCGGCGGCGAACGCCAAAGCCGTCGCTTTTCCGATGCCGGAGGAGCCTCCGGTGATAAGTGCAACTTTTCCTTCAAATGTCCGTGCCATGTGGTTAAGTGTAACTAGAGTGAGCGCCACTTTGACAGATAGACCCGCTGGGCCGCGTGGATGGCCGCTGTTCGGCGTGATGGCGGAGTTGCGGCGCGATGCTCCTGCGTATCTGCAACGCATGCAGCGCGAATTCGGAGATGTCGTCTACCTGCCGACCGCGGGCCAGCAAGTCTACTTCTTGGCGCATCCCGATGCAGCTCGCGAAGTATTGGTGACGCAGCAGCACAAGTTCAAGAAGAGCCGCATGCTGGAGCGCGCGAAGGTCCTGTTGGGCGAAGGGCTACTGACCAGCGAAGGCGCGCTACACCGTCGTCAGAGGCGCTTGGTACAGCCAGCATTCCATCGCGATCGTCTGGTGGGCTACGCGGAGACGATGGTGACGCGTGCATGTGTCGCTCGCGAGCGGTGGCACGACGGTGTCGAGATTGACATGTCGCGCGAGATGATGCGGCTAACCATGGACATCGTAAGCCGTGCGCTGTTCAGTGCCGAGGTCGAAGGCGAGGCCGACGAGATCGGTGAGGCTTTGACTGCGGTCTTCGGGCTGTTTGAGATGATCCTGCTGCCGTTTTCGCAGTATCTGGAAAAGCTGCCGTTGCCGCAGATGCGGCGCTTCCATGCGGCTCGCAAACGACTAGATGAGACGATTTACAGGTTGATCGCCGAGCATCGCGCATCGGGCGTTGACCAAGGCGATCTGCTTTCGATGCTGCTGTTGGC
>CANIIC010000262.1 GCA_947467395.1 Bryobacterales bacterium | reverse complement strand
CCGTCAGCAAGCCTGCGAAGTTACCCTGGCGATACGCAGCCACAGGCACCGTCGTCTGGACGTTATTGACCAGCACGGACTCACGGAACTTTTCGTAGTTGAAGTTAAAGAAGGTCTTGTCCTTGCCGTTGTACACGCCAGGGATACGGACCGGACCGCCGATGCTGCCACCGAACGTATGGCGGCGCTGCAGCGGGCGGATCTGGTTGAACGGCTGAGCCGCCCAGAAGGCTTCGTTCACGGCGTAGTCAAACAGACCGCCGTGATACTTGTTCGTGCCCGACTTGGTCGAGTAGTTGAACAAACCACCACCCGCCTGACCGAATTCGGCAGCGTAGTTCGAAGTCTGAATCGCGACTTCTTCCACGGCGTCGACGGAAGGCTGCACCTGCGCCTGGAAGGCGGCGCCGGCGGTGTTGTTGGTGATGTCCTGACCATCCAACTTGATGGCCGCAGTGTTGTTCGGAGCGCCGTTCACGCGGATGACCGAGTTCGCCACGAAGCGAACACCGGACTGCAGCTGCGCTGCCGCGAGCGGGTTGCGAACACCATGCGAGCTGGCGGTCTGAGCACCGACGCCGAGGATTGGCAGCGAGTTCAAACGCGCGCTGGTGACGTTGGTGGCCACTTCGGCCGTTTCCGTCTTCAGCATGGATGCTTCAGCGGTCACCGTGACGGATTCCGCCGCGGTACCAACTTCGAGATGAACGTCTTCACGAATGGTGCTGGCGGCCTGCACGTTCAGGTTTTGGTGAACGTAGGTCTTAAACCCAGCAACGGTGACGGTTAGAGTGTAGTTACCGATCGGCAATTGGCCGAACGTGTAGTTACCAGTTTCCGAAGTTGCAGCTTGATATTGCGCGCCGGTGGCGGTATTCGCCAACGTAAGCGGAGCGCTCGCAATCACTGCACCTGCGGGGTCGGTAACTGTTCCGGTAATAGTTCCGCGGTCGGTCTGTCCATACATCGACAGAGCAAACGCGGCGAGAACGAGAGAAAGGCGACGAAGCTCTTTCATTTTCCCCCCTGAGTGGAATTTACTAACTTCCGGGCGTGGAGCCACCCCGGAAACGGACAACAGATAGATTTAGGCCCCAGTGCCGCAAGTATAACTCAAAATAAGGCTTCGAACAGGCCCACGGTCCCCTCGGCAAGCGGCGAAGGCGTGGAGAAGGAGATTCCAGGTAGAATAGAAGACGAGGGGCGCGTAGCTCAGCTGGTTAGAGCACCTCGTTTACACCGAGGGGGTCCGGGGTTCGAATCCCTGCGCGCCCACCATTCCTGGACGGATCGTTATTACTTGGCGGGTGTGGCTCCGCGGCCACGACCGGTCGGCGCGGGAGAGGCGGACTTTGCGCCTTTCGACGTTAAGTACTCCACGACCGTCGGCATCCGAAGCTGACGCGCGCCATCCAGCGGCGTTTTCCCGTCCAACCCAGCGGCGTTTACATCCTGCCCCAGTTCTTCGACGGCCAGCTTAACTGTTTCCAGCGCAACGACTTCCCGTTCCGCAGGAGTCGGTGGGACCCAGGCTTTTCCGGCCCGGCCCATGCCTGTCGCTGCCATTAAGAGTGTTGTGCGTTCCTTGCGCGTGGCCTGGCCGAAGCCCTCTTCGGCGACATATTCCACGGAATGAACGAACTTGGGGTCGGCTCCCGCTTTTAGCAGCAGGCGCATGGCCTCAGGTTGGTTAAAGCGGGCGGCGATCCACAGCGGGCTGGAACCCACAAGGCCGTAGTCGAAATTCCAGTCTTCCGACGACCGGCGAGTCGGTGTCCAGGTCTTGACCGGGAAGTTCGGGTCGGCTTTGTGGTCCAGCAGCGCCGCGATTAACTTGGTGTCGCGCCGCATCAGGGCCTCGTGCAGGGCACTAAAACCCTGGGCGTGCAGATTGGGGTCGGCGCCCTTGTCCAGGAAGTACAGCGCCATCTCGGTGAAGCCGGAGTGTTCGGCTAGCACCAGAGGGGTAAGTCCCCAGGCATCCGTGTCATTCACATTGGCTCCGGCGTTGACCAGCAGTTTGGCGCTTTCGAGGTCGCCCGAGTACGCGGCGAACATCAGCGCGGTTTCGACCCCGCGTGGGATGTACTTGTTATAAGGCAGGTAGCCGTGCGGGGGAATTGCCATGACTTCACCCCATTCGGCGGACTTCAGCTGAATGTTGGTGCGCTTGTCGGCTAACAGGGCTTTTACGGCCTCAGGATGTTTCTGGGACGCTGCCCACATCAGCGCAGTCTGACCTCGTGTGCCCGCGAAATTCGGATCGGCGCCCTGGGCGAGTAAGGCCTGCACGACGGGTGCAAAGCCACCGCGCGCGGCAACCATCAGCGCGGATTCCCCGGCCAGCAGCCGCAGGTTTGGGTCCGCCCCAGCGTCCAGCAGCCGTTTCGTCACGGGTAGGCTGCCGTTTTCGGCGGCGAGCCACAGGGCAGTTACGCCGAGATCGTTCGCGGCGTTGACCTTCGCCCCGGCCCTCAGCAGCGCGTCGACCGCTTCGAGATCGTCGCGATGCGCGGCCCAGTGCAGTGCGGTCGAGCCGTCAGGATCGGCGGCATTCACATCGGACTTCTGCTGAATCAGCGTCCGCAGCGTCGTCTTGTTGCCAGCTTTGGCCGCTTCGAGGATCGCGGGATGCAGCTCTGCGGCCGAGACACTCAGCGCGGCGATGGTGAAGGTTGCCAGAAGCTTCATCGTTAGACTCCCGCGAGCGGTTCCAGCAGCAGTTTGCCCGTGCTGCCGCCCACCTTGTCCAGCGGCATGCCGAACTTGTCCATAATCGTCAGCAGCAGATTCGCCTGCGACGGTTGATCCTTGAAGTCGAGATAGCGGCCACCCTTCCAGGTGCCTGCGCCCCCGCCGACCAACATCTGCGGCAGGTTGGAGCCGGAGTGGCCGTTGCTGTTCGACAGGCCCGCGCCGTACAGGATGGTCATGTGATCCAGCAGGCTGCCGTCGCCGTCCGGGGTCTGGCTCAGCTTGGTGACGTACTTCGCGAACAGATCCGCGTGATAGCGGTTGATCTTCGACATCTTCTCAATCAACTCAGGCACGTTGTTGTGATGCGAGAGCGGATGGTGCGCTTCGGGCACACCGATCTGCGGATACGGACGCGGACTCTGTTCCTTGCTGAGCATGAACGCGATCACGCGTGTCAGGTCGGCACGATAGGCGAGCAGTTTCAGATCCATCAATAACTGCAAGTGTTCTTCGAAGGTCGGCGGCGCACCCAGCGGCTGATCGAGCGACGGCAGTTGTACGTCGCGTTGCGATTCGGCCATCTGCACTCGGCGTTCAACGTCACGCACGGATTCGGTGTATTCTTCCAGCTTGCGCTGATCTTCAGGACCTAACTCGCGGCGTAAGCCGGAGAGTTTCGCGTTCACCGAATCGAGCACGCTCTTCTGTTGGCGCAGGCGCTTTTCGCGAGCGGCCCAATCCGTGGTGCCGGTATCGCCGAACATCTTCTCGAAGACCGTGCGCGGGTTCCAATCCATTGGCAACGGCTGCGTCTGGCTGCGCCAAGACAGCGTGCACAGATACGCGCAACTGAGGTTGCCCGTGCAGGCGCCGGCGTTGGCCGGGGCATCCAGCGACATCTGCATGGAGCCGAGCTGCGTTTCTTTTTCGAACTTGCGGCCCAGCATCTGGTCGATGGAGACATCGGCGATGATCTCGAT
>CANIIC010000261.1 GCA_947467395.1 Bryobacterales bacterium | reverse complement strand
TTGCCCGTGCAGTCCGGACGATTCTTCAGCCACTTCGCCGCCGCCACGAAATCCGCAGCCATCTTGTTGCGATCCACTTTGCCAAAGTTCGCTGCGCCTTCTTCTTCATTGCCCGGGTAGCCGCCCAAGCTGGTCAGCCCGTCCGGTGCGAACGCCATGAAGTTCGATGTGCCCAAACGCCGCGCCACGTCTTCGATGTACGGATTCAAGCCGCGATTCTCATGCACCACCAGCACCGCCGGCAGCTTGCCCGTGGCATTCGCCGGACGAACCAGCAGACCCTTGATCGAGCCGTTGCCTTCGGGGGAGGGAACCGTCACCACCTCGGTCTTGATACGCGGGTCGTTCTTCGGAACCTGTTCGGCCCACGCGTAGTTGGGGCGCAGGCTCTCCCACAACATCGTGGCTGTTACACCGCCCACCGCGAATTTCTGTGCGCCGTCCAGGAAGGACCGGCGGTCGATCTCGCCGTGGACGTACTTGTCGAAAAGGTTCAGCAGTTCTTGCGGAAAATCGCTTGCCTTCTTGCGTGCGGAAGTGTCCATAGGGGTAGAGCTCTCCTCTCTCGGCACAGCATAACATAGGCCCCGCGCAGGCACCCGATCTGATAAACTCCTGGGTCGGGAGCGTACAAAGATCATGCATCAAACGCTAGGACGGTTCGTTTATGGACTCGGTGTGGCCGCGATTTCGTTCGGCTCCATTCTCTGGCTCGCGCAAGCGCAGAACGCGACGCCGAATACCAAGCAGAACCCCAACTTCATGGGCACCGTCAATCCGGTCGAGGACAAATATAAGACCGCCTACGCTCACTATCAGTTCGAGAAAGGCTCCCGCACCAAGTGGCACAGCCACAGCGGCGGCCAAGTGATCCTGGTCGAAGAAGGCGTCACGCATCATCAGAACAAGGGCGGCCCGGTCATGGAACTGCACGCCAACGAAACATACTACGTCCAGCCTGGCGTCGTACACTGGCATGGAGCGACCCCGGAATCCAGCACGGTGCAGTTCAATACCACTCGTGGCGATATCACCTGGCTGGGCGAAGTGACGGAAGCGGAATTTAAAGCGAAGGCAACCAAAACGAAGTGAACAAGTTTGTAGTCGCGGTATTGTTGGTGCAGTGTGCGGTGGCCCAGACCCCGCAAGCCGTTCGGAGGGCCATCGACAGGGCGCTGCCTCCGATCCAGAAATCCGCCGCGACCTTCGTTGAGAAGCGAGCCTGCTTCTCCTGTCATCACAACACGCTGCCGATTATGGCGATGCACATGGCCCAGGACCGCGGCATCGCTGTGGACACGGCCACGCTGGCCACGCTCGAGAAGAAGACGTGGGCTTCTGGTGGCAGCTTGGACGATGTTGTGCAGGCGCGCAACGTCAGCAACCCGGCTGTGAACGACACTCTCCTGCTGATCGCGCAGGAGTTCGCCGGAGTCTCCGACGTCACCTCCGTCGTGCGAGCCCAACGCATCGCCTCGTGGCAGCAGGAAGACGGTCACTGGTTCACATCTGACTTCCGTCCGCCGCATTCCAGCAGCTACTTCACCACCACGGCCACCACCATTCGAGCTCTTCGCACCCACTTGCACTGGCCCGCGGATCACCCCAAGGTGCTGGCCGCACGCCGCTGGCTGTTCCAGAACAAACCCTCGTCGACCGAAGATGCATCGTTCCGGCTGATGGGTTTGGTGTGGTCCAGCGCATCCGAAGATGAGATCGCCGGAGCCAGCAAGGATCTCCGCCTGATGCAGAAGTCCGATGGGGGTTGGGGCCAGACAGCAGCATATCCGTCGGATGCTTACTCCACCGGGCAGTCCGTCTTCGCGCTCAAGCAAGCCGGCGAAGGTTCACCCGGAGGCATCAAGTTCTTGATCGGCAACCAGGCCGGCGATGGAACGTGGCGAACTCGCACGCGGATGATCTCGCCTGCCGAGGTCAGCCCCCCGTATTTTGAAACGGGCTTCCCCTATAAGAAGGACCAGTTCCTTTCCTACGCCGGCAGTTGCTGGGCCGTGATGGCGCTCATGTCCACCCTGCCAGGCAAGCCCACGCCCACGTTGCCGGTAGTCACCGAGACCCCGCCCAGCGTTTCGGCTCTGCCACCATTTACACAGTTGACGATCGCCGCGTCTTATTACGGAAATATCAAAGAAGTGAACCGCCTTCTGGATGCGGGCGTATCGCCCAATCCCCCGGAAGGAACGCGCGCGCGGAACACTCCGTTGCGCTTCGCCGCCATGTCTGGAGATGCCGACACCCTGCGCGCTCTGCTCTCCCACGGCGCCGATCCGAACACTGGATCGCCCTTTGCCGAGGCTGTGACCTTCGGAAACACACAAGTCGCGCAACTGCTGCTCGCGGCTGGAGCTTCTGCCGATGGTGTCGAGAGCACCGGGATCACGCTGCTCCACTGGGCCGTCATCACGAATCGCTACTCGATGGTTTCGATTCTCTCCAACGCTGGCGTAGATATTAATGCCACTGACGACTACGGCTACACTCCGCTCATGTATGCCGCAACGCTCGACTACGGCGACACAAAAACTCTGGAAGCGTTACTCGTTCAGGATGATATTGATCCCACGATCCCCGACTTCAAGAAGATAACGCCGTTGCAACAGACCCGCCGTTTGAAACACGCGCGGCACGAGGCCGTTCTGCGCGCGGCTAAGGTCGCGAAATAACGTTGCGCATCGGACGGCCAAACCCGTCCCACTCAACAGTCACTTCGTCACCGGTTTCTAGCCGGATGCCTTCGTTGTAGCTGCATACGCTCGCGCCCAGATAGAGGATGTGTGCGTCCCCCGGAACGCGGAACGCGTCGTACCGAAACACGAAGCTCTCCAGTTCGGCCAGTGTGAATTGCGTTAGTTGCTCACCGGTGCTGACGTCGCGACTCCACAGACGTTTGCCATCACGCTCAATGCGCACCGCTCCGTGAACGTTGCGGAACTCACCGTCCAAAACTAGCTCCGGCCCAATCGAACACGTCCGCAGCTTCCCGTGCGACCGCATGCGAGGATCGGCGGCTTCCGTCGCCGGATCGCAGAATTCGTTGCCCGTCGTCAGTCCGACCAGCACCGGCCTGCAATCCTCCGCAATCACCCAAACGCCCGCTAATTCGATCTCCTCTGCACCACCGATCGCATACGAAGGAATCGTCAACGCCTCGCCATGCGCGCGCAAATGCGCACCGTTGCCCTTGTAGAACCACGACGGAGCCACCGGCCGCCCTTCCTGCGTTCCGTTGTGTGCGTTGCCCACACCGGACACATGGCACCGCGACAACTCCTGTGGATGATCAAACGCGGGAAGGAACGTCCACTCGCTGCGCAGTCCGTGGACCTCGTTGTAGTCCAGCACGATCCCCGAAAGGTCCGTGCTCAATAGCTCGCGCAGCGGCACGCCCATTTCGATCGCAGCCATGGCGAAGCGATACGCCGAGCGATACGTGGACAGTAGATGCAATTCATCGCCGTGTACAAGCGCGACTCTGCGGCCATATTCCGCATGCAGTATCTGAACGATCCGTGTCGTGTTCACGATTCTCGCTACGGTATCACGGTCGTTTCCGCCGCGCCATACAGGATGCCGTTGAACAATAATCGAAACGTTCCATGAGGCTGTGCCCGGAACGCCACCTCCGGACCGTACAGGATGACCTTGCCTTCGCCCACCGAAGCCTCGGCCAC
>CANIIC010000260.1 GCA_947467395.1 Bryobacterales bacterium | reverse complement strand
CAGAGGGGCTTGATCTTGGTGGGAAGGCGCTGCAGGTCGACCTTCTTCCCTGGCCGTACTCGAAAGTCGTCCGGAGAGATGGTCTTCATCGCGCCCTCCCTATGAGGTGAACTACAAACTTACAGAGTGATGCCGAGCTTCTTGGCCCACGACGTCGCGCCGGAAAGCGCTGCGTTGACGGCGTTGATGTTCTTGACGCCTTCGGTGGACAGCCAGTCTTCCAGCGCCTTGATGCCCTGGGTGGCGTAGATCGGCATGCCGTCTTTCCACGTCGCGCGACCGCACAGGACGCCCGAATAATCGGTGCCGGCTTGCTTCGCCATGTTCAGGCTCTCAACAAACTGCGCGTTGCCGACACCGGCCGACAAGTAGATGAACGGCTTGGTGGCGACTTCGGCGGCTTCGCGGAAATGGCGCAGGGCCTCTTCCATCGAGTACGCCTTCTCGCCCTTGTACACGCTGCTGCCTTCGACGTAGTGCGCGTTGATCGGCACTTCCACTTTCAGCACGTCCACGTTGTACTGCGGCTTGGAGAATTCCTTCATCGCACCGATCACAACTTGCGGCTTGATCTTGGCGAACTCCACGCCCTTTTCGTCGCCGCCCTTGGGATCGTAGCCGACGAATTCCAGGAA
The DNA here is from genome assembly GCA_947467395.1 of Bryobacterales bacterium. Taxonomy (GTDB): domain Bacteria; phylum Acidobacteriota; class Terriglobia; order Bryobacterales; family Bryobacteraceae; genus Palsa-187. The sequence continues at coordinate 3,064 of CANIIC010000260.1, read as the reverse complement.
GAACGGGATCTGGTGGAACTCACATTCAGCGCCAATGCGTTCGATGAAGGCGTGCTTGATGTCGTTCACCCCGGCGTCGTCAAACGGCGAGTAGTAGATCAGGATCTTGACGGCATCGGCGCCCCAGTCGGCGATGCGCTTGGCCGAAACGTGCGGCAGCAGGTCGGGCAAACGGCCCGGCTTGGTATTGTCGTAGCCGCTCTCTTCGTAGGCGAGCAGCAGTCCGGCGTTCGCCGAGCGCGCTTTCGCGGCATCGAGGCCCCATTCCGGATCGAGCAGAATCGCGGTGGCGTACGGGGTGAGGATGCGGGTGACGGCGGTCTTGAACTCCGACATCATCTCATCGGTGATGAGTTTGGGATCGACGCCCTTCGCAGAGGCGATCGACTTCTTGAGCGAACCGCGTTGATCCATCGCCGCAGCGGCGATGATGCCATCTTTGTTCGAAAGCGCCTTCAGGTGCTTTAGTTTTCCAGCAGAAAGAGTTGCCATGTTGTTTTTACCAGTTTAATCGTCGGAAGTAGGTCTGCGCAGTACGCACGTCCTTCAAAATTTGGGACTTCAGGGCTTCGGGAGATTCGAACTTGCGCTCGTCGCGGACCCGGTGCAGGAATTCCAGACGGATTTGTTTCGGAGTGTCGCCGGAAAACGGCGACAGCAGGAAGGTTTCAATGCTCGCGCCACCGGCGTTTTCGAAGGTCGGGCGGACGCCGATGTTGGTGATCGACTGCCACTGGCGGCCGGTGTCGGGGTCGGTCGTGCGGGTAATGTAGACGCCGCGGGCCGGGACGATTTCGGCGGTGGTGCGCAGGTTCAGGGTCGGGACGGTCTGCTTGGAGCCGATGCCGTGGCCCGAGACGATCTCGCCGCCGATCGTGTAGAAGCGCCCGAGCAGGCGGCCGGCGAGCGAGACTTCCCCGCTCTCGACGCGCTTGCGAATTTCGCTGGAAGAGACGATGAGGCCGCGGCGCTCGACGGCTTGGAGTGGACGGGTAGTAAATCCTAGTTCGGCGAGGGTGGTGATGTCGCCGGCTCGGGCGCAGCCGAAGCGGAAGTTTTCGCCGACGAGGATCGCGCGGGCATCGAAAACGGAGCGCAGCAGGCCGGAGGCAAACTCTTCGGGCGGCATGGAGGCGACGGCTTGATTGAAGGGCAGCACCAACACTTCGTCGATGCCCTGCTCCGAGAGAAGTTGGCAGCGTTCCTGGGGCGAGTAGAGCAGCTTCGGAGCGCGCTGAGGAGCGACGACGCACGCGGGGTGCGGATGGAACGTGAGGACCGCTGACTTCACGCCGAGTTCGCGCGCCGTCGCGATGGTGCGGCGCAGCAGTTCCTGATGACCGGCGTGGACGCCGTCGAAGACACCGATGGCGACGGCAGAGGGGCCGAACTCGCGGGCTTCGTCGATGCTCCAGGCGATGCGGGTCATTCGCCAGACTCCACTTCTAGTTCGAGTCCGTCGTAGGCGAGGCGGATGTGCGGAGGCAGTTCGGCTTCGGTCTGCGCGTGGCCCAGGTCGTGACACATGTGTGTGAAGAACGCTCGCTTCGGCTTCAGTTCGTCGACCAACTGGACCGCATCGTCGAGGGTCGTGTGCGTGGGATGCGCGCGGCGGCGAAGGGCGTCGAGAAACAACACGTCAAGGTCCTGCAACAGCTCCATCGATTCAGGCGGAATGGCGCTGTGATCGGTGAGGTACGCGAGCTTGCCGATGCGGAAGCCGAAGGTGGTGCCCTTGCCGTGTTCGAGGCGGATGGGCGTGAACATGCGGCCGAACAAGGGGAACGGGAGCCCGTCCATGGTGTGCAGGTCGAGCCTGGGACGTGAGGATTCACCCTCTTCAAAAGCGTACGCGAAGACGCGCCGGATGATGGCGAAGGTTTCTTCGGTCGCGTAGAGCGGGATCGTCGACTTCTGGAAGTAGTTGAACGGGCGGACGTCGTCGAGGCCGAGGATGTGGTCGGCGTGCGCGTGCGTATAGAGGACCGCGTCAAGCCGCTTCACGTCGTGGCGCAGGACCTGCGTGCGAAAGTCGGGTCCGGTATCGATCATCACGTTACGGTCGTCATACTGCAGCAGCACGGACGGGCGCAGGCGCTTGTCGCGCGGGTCGGTGGAGAGGCAGACCTCGCACGAGCAGCCGATGGTGGGCACGCCGGAGCTGGTTCCGGAGCCGAGAACCGTGATCCGAAGCGGCGTCATTTACTGGCGCTGGCTTGGACGAAGCGGAAGCGGAGTTCGGTCAAGGAGTTTTCGATCAAGCGCTGTTCGTCCAGAGTGAGGTTGCCTTTGGTCTTGTCGGCGATCATCGTCAGCAGGTCGATGGCATGGCGCGCGGCGTCAAGGTCGGGCGCTTCCTGTTCTTCGCCCATCTGCAGGAGGCCCATGCGCATCTCGGCCTGCATTTTCAGGGAGTAAACGAGGAACTCGAATGTGGGAGGGGGGATGAAGGCGGCGTCGCTCATATGCAGATTCTATTTTAGAAGACAGGAGGCAGGAGATAGAAGTCAGGAGCCCTCTTAGGTGGGATGGTATCGCGGCTGAGCTGGTGGTATGCTGCCGGGCATGATGCGACTTGTTCGGACTGCGGTGGCGGTGCTGGCGTGCTCGGCGGGACTGTGGGCGCACCATGCTTACGCGACGTTCTACAACATCGATCAGCGCGTGACGTTGAAGGGTCGGGTGGCGAGTGTCCAGTTTACTGCTCCGCATGTGATGTTGACGATTGAGACGAAGAGTTCGGGGAGATGGCAGGCGGAGTGGACGAACATCGCAGCGCTGGCGCAAGGTGGCGTGGTGGCGGATACGGTCAAGGTTGGCGACGTGCTGGAAATTGATGGAAGTCCCTCAAAGAACGCCGAGAGCAAGGTAGTGTCGGCACTCTGCGAAGTGCGCCGCCCGGCGGACGGATGGCATTGGTCGCGCACAGAAGCCTGTCCGCAGACCATTGAATGAATCGACACACTTCGACTGTAGAAAGTTGCGGCGGCCGGAGGGTGTGAACCTCTCCGGCCGTCAGTATTTTGGGTGGCACCTATAGCTGTGCTGGAGGCTCGCCGCCTTT
>CANIIC010000259.1 GCA_947467395.1 Bryobacterales bacterium | reverse complement strand
GGGTCCTTGACGATACCAACCAATCGTTTGATCGCGCCCTTCAAGACTTTCGGTGGAGTGGAGACCATCACGGCGCCCAAGGTTCCTCCCAGTACGATTAGTGCAGCCGTCACCTGCGCGACGTCGGCCAATTTCCCGCCCTCTAGCACCAGCCCACCCAAAATTGCACTGAGCGCGACGACGATTCCCACCAGCGTCGCCAGATCCATGCCACCACTCTTCTTCCCGTCCGCCATCGCTACCGTCCCCCCACGCCCGCCAGGATCCGCTGCCGGAAGGCCACGATCTTCTCGGTCACCTGTTCCGCGGTCTCCGTCACCACATACTTCTGCCCAGTGGTGAGGCTGATGACGGTATCCGGAGTGGTCTCCAGATGCTCAATCAGATCGGAGTTCAAGACCAGCGGGGTGTGATTGATGCGGGTGACTTGGATCATCCGGAGAAGCCTTCCTCAAAGGAAGCTCATCGGATGAAACGGGTTTGATGTGAGGGGAAACTAACTCAGCAACTGCAGGATCTCTTGCAGTTCTTTGCGGACGGTCTCGATGGCTCCACTGGGGACGTCGAACAGCCCAGCTTGACCCTTGGGGAGCTTCTTGGCGGCTGCGACCTTCGCCCGTTTGCCGGTTGCCGCCGGGGTAGGCTCCGCTTTGGTGCGAGTCTCGAGGAACTTGCGCGCGCCTTCGATGGTGAAGCGCTTCTCATAGAGCAGCGTCTTGATGTCAAAGACCAACTGCACGTCCTTGCGCCGATACAAACGATGTCCGGTGCCGGACTTCTTCGGTCCCAGCCCCGGAAACTCTGTTTCCCAGAACCGCAACACATATGGCTTGATTCCGGCGAGCTTGGCCACATCACCGATGCGGAAATACAGCTTGTCGGGAATCTCGTCGGCCGATGCGATAGCGCCTGTGGGATCGGGGGTAGCTGCGAGTGCGGGATTCACTCCGTCCATGGCGGGATCCGCTGCGGAAGTCGCAACTGCGGCCGTGGATGAATCGAAGTTCTGCATGACGCTACCCTTAGTGTAATGTCCACGCTAGCAGGAATTCATCCCGTTCGGGAGGCGCTCCGCGCGGGGCGGCCGCTGGATCGGGTCGTCATCGTCAAAGGGGCCGGGGGAACGCGATTGCAGGAGATCGTTGACCTTTGCCGTGAGAAGAAGATTCCGGTTCGCTTTGAACCGCGTGAAGCTGTTGATCGTGCGGCGCAAAGTTCGGCGCATCAGGGCGTGATCGCCTTTGGTGCAGTGGAGAAGTTCTCGACCTTGGAGCAAACGGCCGAGAGTAGAGGCTTGCTTGTGATCCTGGATGGCGTCGAAGATCCGCACAACCTGGGTGCTATCGTTCGCACCGCACACGCCGCAGGCGCGACTGCGATCGTGATCCCGGAGCGTCGCGCCGCAGGGCTTACGGAAACGGTGTCACGCTCGGCTGCGGGCGCGTTGGCTTATCTGCCCGTGGTGCGCGTAGCCAACATCAATCGCGCCCTCGAGGAACTGAAGAAAGCGGGTTACTGGATTTACGGTCTAGACGAACGCGGCACCGAAACGCACGACCAGGTGGACTACACCGCGCCCACGGCGATTGTGCTGGGCGGCGAAGGCAAGGGTCTGCATCAAACCACGGCGAAGCATTGTGATTTTCTGGTGCGAATCCCGATGATCCCCGGCGGCGTGGCGTCGCTTAATGTGAGTGTCGCGGCGGGCGTGGTGTTATTCGAATGGCGGCGCCGCCAGGCAACCGGTGCCCGACGTAGTTAGCGTCATACAGCCGCGCGTCCATGCGCGCGACGTTGCGCAGCACAGGTGCGGTCACCAGAGGTGTGTGCGGCACCTCGCACAGGTAGGTGGGGATCTCCCAGATCTCCTCTTATGTGGTCATCCAGCGGACGCTGCGATCGAAGCGTGAAAGATTCACGGGGCGTGAATGATTGCGTAGCGTCTTCTCGCCGGCTTCGTTGAAGTAGTGTTCGAAGTAGCTGATGGCGAGCTCGCGAACGCTGCGATAGACGGGCTCGCGTCCGCGCAATCCTGCGAAGTTGGACTTCGCGATGGAGCCCCAGCAGCCGTGGCGTTTGTATATGGCCAGCACATGATCGGAATCGCGAACGGCTTCCAGGTCAACCAGCAACGGCGGGTAGCCTAACAACCGCAGTGCGGCCGCGGCGAATACGGCGCCCTCCATGCAGTGTGCAACGCGATGCCTTAGCACCAAGTGGGGCGAGTAACAGGTGTCGCCTCTCGGCTCCAGGTTATAGGCGATTTCGTCGTTCAGGAACTGCTGAATCCGGCTGGGCGTCGTCAGCTTTCGGAACACGGCTCGCTCGTCACGGGTGTAGTCGGCAACCATTCTCAACTGTTATATAGTAGGGCTACCGGCATGCCCCTGCGACTTGGCGACGAACTCGACGACTATTGCGTGAAGTGCAAGCGCCTCACCAATCACGCCGTTGTCTCCTTGATGGACGGCGCGGCGGCGAAGGTTCGCTGCAAGTCCTGCTACGGGGATCATGACTATCGCCACGAGCAGGCGCCCCCCACCAAGAAAGAACTGAAGAAAGCCGCGGATGATGCCGCCGCAGCAGCAGAGTCTACTGCTCGTCCTTCCTAAGTTCCGCTTCGATTTCCTTCAACACTGCGTCACGCTCATCGCCTTCCAGTGCGCGCGCCAGACGCTGCAAGGCCACACCTACGACGTCGCGATGATGCATGCGGGAGCCGAATAACTCCGGTCCGCTCAGCTTCAACCAGATGCTGTGCGCCAGTGAAACGTCTTCCGGCCAGAGGCGCGGCGGATGCGGCCCCAAGTCGACGAAGCTGGACTTGCGATCGGGGCTGACGATTTCGAGCGAGAAGGGATGCTTCGGCTCGGCCATGCTTTCCCAAGCGAGGCCGATACGGTTAGCGAGTTCTTCGGACTGCATGCGCGCGCTGACGCCGGTCACCAGGCGAGACGCCTTGAGACTGGCTGCGGTCTGCACCATCGCGTCGAACGGGTTGATGGCAGGTACCGCGAGGAGTTCCACGTGCTTGCCTTCTTTTTCGGCGAGTTCGACGACGTGGCTAAACAGCTCTTTCTCGTAGCTGCTGAAGATCTGGTTTTCAGACAGTTCGTATTCGCCGGCACCGGTGGAGATGGGGCGCACTGTCATCACGACGATATCGTGGCGACGGAGGTTGGTCTTCGAGAGCACGCGCCGCAGGTGTTCCATGCGGCGGTAATCGCGAACGGCTACCAGCACGCAGCCGGGGCGAGCTTCCAGATGGGTGGATTCTACCTGCGGCTGATGCTCCAGGTTGAACTGCTCCAGACCTTGTTTTTCGGATTGCGCGCGACGGCGGTTGATCGCTTCAGACAGGGTGAAGGTGAGGAAGAGTCCCACGGTGAAGGCGATGCCGTACTTGGTGGCCAGTTCCTTGGTGAACAGGTTGGTCATCGCGATGCAACCCAGGAAGAGGGTGATCAGCATAATGCCGACGGGGATTTCGCGGCCGCCGATTCGGATGTTCAGGGGGACCTTGTATTCCTGGTCGGAGCGCTGGAAGCGCAGGGCGGTGACGCCGAGGGCCTTGAAGAAGAAGCTCCACACGACGCCGAAGGCGTACGCCCCGGCCAGGATCGCCATGTTGCCGTTCGAGTACAGAACAGTGGCAATCTGCAGGATCGCGATCAGGTTCACCATGCGGTGCGTGGTGCCCCATTTTTCGTGCGGGTGACGGAACCAGGGCAGCAGAACCCCGTCTTCGGCGACGCGGTTCAGAACACCGTTGGC
>CANIIC010000258.1 GCA_947467395.1 Bryobacterales bacterium | reverse complement strand
CGATCTTCAGAAAGTCGACACCGGGGAAGCGTGGCACTTCTGAATTTTAGCGCGGGCGCGGTACGATCAAGCGAGCATGATTTGGCTGGTCCTGCCGCTATTCTGGGTCGCGTGTGTAGTGGCGGGCTATATCTACACCCAGCAAAAAGGAGTGCCGTGGGAGGTCGCACAGACCGTCGCCCCGGCGTTCGTGCTGGAGGCAACCTTCTTCCTGGTGCTGGGCGTGGAACGCTGGCGGCAGCAGTTGGAGAAATTGCCGCGCGCTGCGGTGGCGGCGCTGTTGGTGGTGGCCGCGGTGGCTCCGTATTCGGTGGGCGCGCTGATTCTCGGTTCGTTCTCGTGGATGCACTTCGGCGCGATCGCGGGTCTGTCCGCGCTGCTCTCCTTCTGGTACGTGGTGCTGCCGCACAATCCGTTCGCCGATATCGGGTTACTCTCGCTGGCGGCGATGGTGATTCTGCTGAAGGTCTTCGCGCCCATGTATCCGCGTCCGCACGAGCGGCTGGCCATGGAAGCTCTGGGCCAGGCGATGTGGATTCGCACCGGACTATTTGCGATCTTGAGCGTGCGTCGCGTGAAGGGTGTGGGCTTCGGCTTCTGGCCGGAACTGCGCGAGTGGAAGATCGGCGCGCTGTACTTCATCGCGTTCCTGCCGCTGGCGGCGGGGCTCGGTTGGGCGATCGATTTCACGCAACCGAAGTCGCCTGCTCCGGGTTGGGAGAAGTTACTGCCGCTGACGTTCTTCGGGACGTTGTGGGTGCTCGCGTTAGGCGAGGAGTTGTTCTTTCGAGGTTTGTTGCAGCAGTGGATGTCGGGCTGGCTAAAGAACGAATGGGCCGGATTGTTCGCGACGGCGGCGATCTTCGGCAGTGCGCATCTTTGGTACACCGCGTTTCCGAACTGGCGCTTCGCGTTGCTGGCGGCGCTGGCGGGCGTGTTCTACGGGCTCGCGTTCCGGCAGGGCAAAGGGATCCGCGCCGCGATGGTGACGCACGCATTGACGGTCACCACCTGGAAGACGTTCTTCTCCTAATAGCGGCCCAGCGTTGTGGTCAGGAAGATGGAGCGCGCTTCGCCGACCAAGTACAGCGAACCGGTGATGATCAGCACATCTTCTGCGGTGACCTGTTTCAGCACCCAATCGTACGCTTCCTGGACCGTCGGCTCCACGTGGCCGCGTCCGGCCATCGCTTGTAACTCTTCGGGCGGCATCGCGCGATTCCCCGGAGCTTTGGGTGCGGTGAAGACCAACTCGTCGGCGACGGGGAACAGGATCCCGGCGACTTCCTTCACGTCCTTGTCGCGCATCGCACCGAAGATGACCCAGCGCTTGCGCGTTTTGTAGAAGCGCTGTAGATACGTGGCGAGGGCGCGCGCTCCGGCGGGGTTGTGAGCGCCGTCGAGGATCGTGTCGGGGTTCGGCGTGACGTGTTCGATACGCCCGGGCCAGCGGGCTTCTTCAATGCCTTCGGGTGAGACGCCGAGGGCGATGAGAGCTTGCGCAGCGGTGACCGCGTTGTCGACTTGATGCTCGCCCGCGAGCGGACATTCGAGTCCGGAGAAGTGTGCACCGCGTTCGTTCATCACCAGATCGCGAATCTCAAAGTCTTCGTCTCGCGTGACCTTGATGCCGAGTTCGGCGGCGCGCACGTTCAATACGGCGGCGGCTTCTGGCAGCTGTTTCGAGAAGACGGCAGGCACGCCGGGCTTCAGGATGCCGGCTTTCTCGCCCGCGATTTCGGTGAGCGTGTTGCCTAGGTAGATCTGATGATCCAGGTCGATCGGCGTGATCACGGTGAGCGTGGGCTCGACGACGTTCGTGGCGTCGAGGCGTCCTCCGAGGCCGACTTCGATGACGGCGGTCTCTACGCCGCGTTCGCGGAAAAGCCAGAACGCCATTGCGGTGACGGTTTCGAAGTACGTCGGATGGACGTCGAGGTTCAGCTTCTCCGCGGTTTCATGAATCGCGTTGAAGGCGCGTTCGAATTCTGCTTGGCTGACGGGCATGCCATCGATCTGGATACGCTCCGTGGGCTCGATCAGATGTGGGGAAGTGAACATGCCGGTCCGCACGTTGGCGGCGCGCAGGCCGGCGTCGATCATCGCGCAGACACTGCCCTTGCCGTTGGTTCCGGCGACGTGCACCACTTTATAGGCGCGCTGCGGGTTGCCGAGCGCATCGAGCAAAATACGGATGCGGTCGAGGCCTAGCTTGATGGTCTTCACCTCGTTGCCGAGCGCGTAGAGGAACTGAACGGATTCCGGATAATTCATGCGGTCCTTCTAGTGTACGGATCTGCGAAAGACGAGCCACGCGGAGCCGATCATTAGCGCGGCTCCGGCGAAGAGCTTGGCTTCGAACAACCAGATGTTGGTGACGTCTTCAGCGGGGATCGCGCTGGAGATCACAGTGAGTAGCGTCATCACAAATCCCGATGTGGCCGCAATACGGTGGCCGCATTTCCAGGCGCTGGCGAACAGATAGAGGTAGGGCAGAAAGCCGACTAGCACCATTAGGGAGAGCAGCGTTTCGTAGCTGGCGCTGAGTGTGTCGCCGAGTTGGATGACGATGAGCAGCGCGCTGGCGACGGCTCCGAAGACCAGGATGGAGATGTAGGGCGTCTGCCACTTCGGATGCACCCGTGCGAACGCGGCGGGCAGGAGATGGTCGACACCGGCAGCGTAAGGCAGTCGGGACACGGCGGCTCCGAGTCCGCCCCAACCGCCGACCGAGTTGATGATGACAATCACAGCGATTAGCGGCGTGATCCAGTGAGCGTCGAGAATCTGCGCGGCGATGTTCGCGCCGTCGGCCACGCCGTGCAGTTCGCTGACCTGCTCAGGGCGGAGGACGATGAGGAGCGCGATGGTGCAGATGACGTAGAAGACGGTGGTGAATAGCGTCCCGATCCACGCGGCGCCGACGACGCTGCGGCGCGGGTTGCGGATCTCGCTGCCCATCATGCCGAGCACTTCCATACCGCTCAAGCCGAAGGCCAGCGTGCCGAGGAAGCGGAGATTGTTCCAGCTCCATTTGGTGGCGAAGTTCAGCGGCGTGATGCTGCCTTGGCGATTCCACACCAGCCAACCAGCCGCGACAAACAGGATGCCGAAGAGCCAGGAGGTGATGCCGCCGAGATTCTCCGTCCACTTGCCAATGCGCATGCCGACGATGTTCGTGGCGAGGGCGATCCAGATGGAGGCGAGAGACGTGATGACGACGTAGGCGTGATTGTCGGCTAGGTGTGCGTACGCGGGGCCGAGTGCGTAGGCGCTGACGCTCATGGCGAACATCGCGGAACTGGGCAGGGTGAGGGCGATGCCGAACCAGTAGATCCAGAAGCAGAGGAAGCCGTGCCTGGGGCCGAAGTCCTCGCGCGCCCAGACGTAGAGTCCACCGGCAGCGGGATACTTCGCGATCAATGCCGCGACGGCGACTCCGAGCGGTGCGGCGAACGCGAGGGCGGCGGCGATCCAAAGTGTGACGGAGCCGGGGCCGGCTGCGGCGGCGACGGCGATCCAACGGGGACCGACGATGCAGGCGATGGCGAATAACGTGAGGTCGGCGAAGCCTAGCTCCTTGGGGAGCGCGGCTGCGGAGTCCTCAGGTGGCTTCATTTGTCGAAGCCGTCGAGCATCCACAGATCGGCTTCGTTGGTGGCGGTGGCGCTGACAATGCTCTTGCCGTCGGGCGAGAGGCTGAAGCGGACGCTGCCGGTGTAGGAGCCCTCGAGAAGCGGTTGGAAGTTGAGATCGTAATCGCGAATCTTCCGGATGTTGCCGGTGGCGACATCCACTTCATAGAGCGAGGGCTGCAAGGCCTGGAAGGTGATGCCGTAGATCTTCTTCGAATCGCGGG
>CANIIC010000257.1 GCA_947467395.1 Bryobacterales bacterium | reverse complement strand
GGCAGCTTCTGGCCTTCGAGTTGGAAGCCGATCAGCAGCGCCCCACCGAGCTTGAGGAAGTCGCGACGGGAGTTCATGCGATCACCCCCGCGGCGCGCTGAATCGCCCGCACGATGCGCGGGTAGTTGCCGCAGCGGCAGATGTGCCCGTTCATCGCGGTCTTGATCTGGGCGACGCTCGGCTTCTTGTTCTTGGTCAGCAGTTCCGTGCCCTTGATGATCATGCCGTTGAAGCAGTAGCCGCATTGCAAGGCCTGCTCATCCAACATCGCCTTGGCGACGGCGTTATCCACCGGCAACCCTTCCAGCGTCGTGATCGATTTCGCGCCTACCGCGCGCAGCGGCGTGACGCAGGACCGCGTCTCGACGCCATCGATCAACACGGAACACGAGCCGCATTGCGCCAGCCCGCAGCCGAAGCGCGGCCCTTTCAATTCCAGCTCATTCATCAGGACATAAAGGAGCGGTGTATCGGGAGAAGAGCTGACCTCCCGCTGCTGCCCGTTGACGCGGATCGTGGCCATCTGTGACAGAGTATCATCGCTAGATCCCGGAGGGGTCGCTACACTGGAGGGGATGCGATATTTCCGGCTCACGGAAGCTCAACAACTGCTGCCCGAAGTGGAGCGCCATTTGCGCGACGCCCTCTTCTACAAGGCAGAATATGAACGGGTTCACAAGGACATCGAAGACACGCTCGACCGTATCCGCCAGTCGGGCGGCTCGCGCATCGACCCGGTCAAGCAGGCCGCCCTGCGCACCGAACGCGAAGGTCACGTGCGGCAGTTGCAGGAAGCCATGACCGAGATCGAGAACCTGGGCGCGCTGGTGAAGGATCTGGACATCGGGCTACTGGATTTCATGGCCCGCTATCAGGGCCGCGATGTCTGTTTATGCTGGAAAATGGGTGAAGACGGGATCCGGTTTTGGCACGGCGAAGATGAGGGATTTCGTGGCCGCAAGGCGATTGACGACGATTTTCGGGAAAACCACAGCGGGGAAGCGCTCTCTGGCGACACCGAAGGCGGCGCACCCAATTGACAGTGTTGGGGTTATCCCGATAGACTGGTTCCGATAGATGCTGCTCGCTAGAGAGTTCATTGACTACATGTCGCGGCAGGTGGTCGCCAAGTTGACGCCGCGTTGGATCGAAACCACGAACCCTGAGTCGGCGTCCGCCTACATTTCCGAAGTCATCGAAGAGGACCTCAGTATTGAGGACAAACTCAACGACGAAGTTCGGGATATGTTGAGCCAGTACAGCGAATACATGCGCCGCGAGGGCGTCTCCTACCAGGAGATGTTCCGCCGCATCAAGAACACCCTGATCACCCAGCGTAAAGTGGTTCGTGCCGCGGGCCGCGATACGGGCGATCCGATGAAGCTCTCGCGCGACAAAATCAACGACATCTCCCACAAGATTGTCGCTGCGCTACGCAAGAGCCGCGAGTTCCGCCTGAAGCGTGAAGCCAACGACGTGCGCCTCGAGATGGTGAAGGTCTTCACGGACCTGCTCCAGACCGAGGAAAAGGTCGACCGCGCCGCCCGCACCAAGATTCGTACGATGAAGCGCGAAATCGGTGAAGGCACCGAAGAGTATGATCTGCTGCACAAGCGGTATTACGCCGAAGAGTTGAAGAAGCTCGGCATCGATCTCAACTCGTAGGCGACTTCCCTGCCCGCTTAGCGGGACACAAAGTACCACGCTACAACTAACACCACCGCGAACAGTACGAAGCTAAGGATCGTGCTCTGCGCAGAACTCATGCGCGGACCAGACGAGGATCCCGAGGCAGCGGCCTGAGCGGGTGCCGCCGGTTTCTTCTTCGTATCGTCCTTCATTTCGATCAGCGCACCACCGAAGCTGAACGTAACCGGTTCCTCGGCTGCGGGCTCTTCCGCCGAAACTTCGGCAACCGGAGCCGGAGCTGCGACAGGCTTCGGAGCAGGGGGCGGTGGCGCAGCGGCAGCAGCCGGTGCGGCAACGGGCGCAGGAGCGGGAACGGGCGCGGGCGCCGGAACGCGAGCAACAGGAGCCTCATCGCGCTTCTGGCCGCACGACGTGCAGAACACATCCTCAGACTCCAGTACGGTTCCGCACTCGGTGCAGAACGCGGGTACAACATGCTTCTCCCCGCACTTAGCGCAAAACTTCGCTTCGTCCCGATTCTGATGCTGCCGCGAACACTCCCACATATTGGCGCTCCCTTAGACAACAGTGTACGTCAGCGTGCCCGTATCCGGAGTGGCCGCAAACGTGCCACGCTGTTGGAAGCGACCCCAATATTCCATGCCGCCGAACCCACCACTCACCGAAGAGCATCTGCGTTTGTCTCAGGCTCGTGATCCGCATACTCCTTGGAAGGAGTGGGGGCCGTATGTGAGCGAGCGGGCTTGGGGGACGGTGCGCGAGGACTACTCCGCGGATGGCAGCGCCTGGGATTATTTCCCGCATGACCACGCGCGTTCGCGAGCATATCGCTGGAGCGAAGACGGGCTCGCCGGGATTTGCGATCGGCATCAGTTGCTGTGTTTCTCCGTTGCGCTGTGGAATGGCCGCGATCCGATCTTGAAGGAACGCCTGTTCGGCTTAACCAGCAATGAGGGCCGGCACGGTGAGGACGCCAAGGAGTATTCGTTCTACCTCGATTCGACACCGACGCACTCCTACATGAAGTACCTGTACAAGTACCCGCAGGCGGAGTTTCCGTATCAGGCGTTGATCGATGGCAATCGAGGGCGTGATCGCAGCCAGCCGGAATTTGAGTTGATGGACACAGGAGTCTTCGACGACGATCGCTACTTCGATGTGTTCGTCGAGTACGCCAAGGGTGCTCCGGACGACATACTCATCAGGATCACCATGCACAACCGTGGCCCTGAGGCCGCATCGCTGGACCTGCTGCCCACAATTTGGTTCCGCAATACGTGGGCTTGGGGCCTGGATGCACGCAAGCCTCGAATGGCGGCCGAGGGATCGAATGAGATTCAGGTACACCACTTCACCCTCGGCGAATATCGCCTGCGGATGGAGGGTTCGCCGGAGTTGTTGTTCACCGATAACGACACGAACTATGAGCGGCTGTTCGGGATCACGAGAAGCACCAGTTTCGCCAAAGACGGAATCGACTCCTATGTAGTCCACGGGCAACAGGACAAGGTCAACCCGCATCAAATCGGCACCAAGGCTTCGGCACACTACAAACTGAGGATCGAGGCTGGCACCAGCACATGCGTGCGTTTGCGCCTACAGAAGATCCATGGCGAGTCCGCTGCGTTCGGCAAGGAGTTCGACGACTTATTCGCCGCACGGCAACGCGAGGCCGATACCTTCTACGAGGCGATTGCACCCGATGCGCTCAATGACGACGAACGTGTGGTACAGCGTCAAGCCTTCGCCGAACTCCTGTGGGGCAAGCAGTTCTATACCTACAACGTACGCCGCTGGCTGCGCGGCGATCCGGCCAACGATCCGCCTCCGAAGGAACGCCGACGCGGCCGAAACTCGGGCTGGACGCATCTGAACAACTCCGATGTAATCTCGATGCCGGACAAATGGGAATATCCTTGGTACGCCTCCTGGGACCTCGCGTTTCACACGATTCCGCTCGCGCTGGCCGACCCGGATTTCGCCAAGGATCAGCTGCTGTTGCTGCTGCGCGAGTGGTACATGCACCCCAATGGGCAGTTGCCCGCCTATGAGTGGAACTTCTCGGACGCGAACCCTCCGGTGCACGCCTGGGCCGCGTGGCGCGTGTATCGAATCGAGGAACGCACCACAGGCCGTCGCGATCGCGCGTTTCTGGAGAAGGCGTTCCATAAGCTGCTGCTGAACTTCACGTGGTGGGTGAATCGCAAGGACTCCGAAGGCAACAACGTGTTCCAGGGCGGCTTCCTCGGCCTGGACAACGTCGGCGTTCT
>CANIIC010000256.1 GCA_947467395.1 Bryobacterales bacterium | reverse complement strand
GTTGGCCGGGAGGCCCGCGTCCAGGCACTTCCGAATTCCTTGGGGCGAGTGGAGTTCGAAGGCGAGCAGCAGATCCTCTCCGAGCGGCATGACGCCGAGCATAGCACGCGCTGGAGCTGCGGTCCCCGGATACTTACTTAGTACGACCGCTATAAAAGTTGGGCCCACTTAAGGTGTTCGCTGCGTAGTATTTTCCTCCCAGCGACCGTAGCATAGGGACAATGTCATGGTCTGATGACACACGGTGTCTGTTCTGCGACGGCAAGCTCCCGCTATACCGGAAGCTGGCGCAGGGACAATTTTGCTCCAAAGCTCACCAGGAATCGTACTGGAAAGAGCAGGATCAGCTCGCCGTAGCGGCGCTGCATCGTACACACGATGCGCTGCAGGCCTACAAGCCCACCGTCTCCATTGAATCGATCCTAGGGCCGGCACCGGTGGTTCCCGTAGCCGCTCCTGTTTTCGTCGATACGGACCCGCCCTTGGCTGGGCTCCTGTCGCAGACAGCGGGCATCGGGCCGGTTCGCGCGGAATGGACGATCCTGGCCGTCGATCCAGTGGAATACGATGTCGCGGGCGGCACTGCGGTGCCGGAGTTAGAGGCGACGCCGGTCTTGATCGAGCAGGACGCCGACACCCTCTATCTCTCCGAACCGGAGGACGATACCCTCGATCTGTCCGGGCTCGAAGCCGGAGTTGTCGAATTGCCGGAAGTGCCGGGTAAGCTGGCTGAGCCGGTTGTGCTCGAGGCGCAAGGTCCGGAACTGGACCTCGCCTCTGCTCCGGAAGCGCCGGAACTGGCGGTCGCGGCGGGAGCCACGCTGCCTACGGCCGGTCAGGCTGCTTGGGAACCGTTTGCACCGCTTTCCTGCGTCGCTCCGGTGGATCACTCGGAGCCGAGCGACTTCGCCGCCGGCATCGTTCAGGTTCCTCTGCATCGTGCCGCACCTGAGGGCGATGCATTTGAACAACTCGAGAGCGAAGCGTTCCCGTTTATCGAAGCCTCCTTTGCTCTGAGTGCGCCTGGAATGGCGCAGGGTGCGTTCCCGCCGGCTCGCGGCACGGTCGACGCGATGGAGTTTGCGGCGCCTGCCCCGCTGCAGCCGTTGGCCGCACAGGCGACGGCATTAAACTGCGCGCCCCGCCTGTCCGAACAGTTGCTGGGCCTCACGTTGCGGATTGCACCGTTGACGCCAGCCGTGAACGGGACCCATCTGCAGGTGTTGGATCCCCAGCCGGGTGTGCCCCTGCTAGGAGCGCTTGCGTTACCGCCGGCGACCTCCGATCCAACCCCCGCTGGACTACGTCCCTTGCCGGATGCGAACGGCGTGGATCAAGAAGCGGTCGTGGCGGCCATCGGCGAGCAGAACATCGCTTGGTTGCCAGCCGCGGTCAGAGTTCCGGCGTTGGCAGTCGCCGCCAAGCCGTTGGCGATTCGCGCCCGAGCCGAAGTCGCTTTCCCGCTCGATCTCATCGGGCGCATTCAGCCCAACCCCGGTTCTCGCAAAGCGCGTGGCGCCGTGGTGGCGTCGCCCATCGAACGCGACGTGCTGTTGCCGCGCATCAGTGCCCGCGCCTTCGCCGCTACCGAGGCGTTCGATGCGGCTCGAGCTCTCATGGCCGCGCCGGCCTCGCGTCAACTGCTGGCCGGAGCGATGAATTTCTGGAACCACGCGCCGCGCGACCTGAAGATGCTGCTGTTCGCCGTGCCGATCGCGGTCGGCCTGGCATTCCATCCGTCGCTGCCGAAAGTCAGCGTACAGGCGCCGCAGAACTCGGCCAAGGATGTGCCGGGATTGTTCCAGCGCGTGGTCTCCGATCAGGTGGCGACCGTGAAGAAGGCGATTGCCGATCGCGCCGCTATCGGGCTGGATGAGAACTTCCGCCAAGGCCTCGACAACTGGATGGGCAACAGTGGTTCCACTGCCGAGTGGTCCTTCGATCAGGCCGGGTTCGTGCAGCCGGGCCGCGTGGCTCTGTATCAGCCGTCGCTGGGCTTGAGCGATTACGAACTTCAGTTCCTCGGTGCGATCGACAAGGGTGCCCTGAGTTGGGTGGTACGCGCCATCGACTTCCAGAACTACTACGTCGTGAAGTTATCGGTGGTCAAACCGGGTGTGGTGCCTCAGCTAGGCATCACCCGCTACGCGGTAATCGATGGCAAGGCTGTCGATCGCGTGGATACGCCGGTGGCGCTGAACTCGCGGACGGATTCTCTGTACCGCGTCAGCATGGAGATGCAAGGCGATCACTTTGCGCTCACCATTCAGGGGCAGGTAATCGACAGCTGGACGGAAAAACGCCTGAAGCGCGGGGGCGTTGGATTTTTCACCAATCGCGGCGAGCAGAGCCGCATTGGGTGGGTGCAGATCACCCATCAGTACGATGCGTTAGGACGCTTATTCGCGTATCTGGCGCCGTGACAGTAAAGGGACACGAGAGGGAAGGGAACGAGAGATCATGAGCGGACGCAAACCGAACACGGAAACGAACACTCCGGCATCGCCGCGACTGGCGCGAGCGGTATCGCTGCACTTGGAGGGCAAGCGCTCGGAAGCCTTGGCCGAACTGAACCTAGCCGTGGAAGCCGGCGAGGAGACCACTGAGGTTCTGGCGGCGAAAGGCCACCTCCAGTTTGAATTGGAGCAGTTCGACGACGCGCTGAAGACCTACGAGAAACTTCTAGCTCAGGCTCCCAACCATCCCACCGCCAATTTTAACCTGGGCATCTGCTACGAAAAGCTGGGCCGCTGGCAGGACGCCACCGACTGCTTTGAGAAATCGCTGGCCAGCGATCCGGAGCGCCTCGAAGCGAACCTCGGCCTAGGCATCTGCCTGCTCCATCAGGAGAAGCCGGAGCCGGCCGCCACTTGCTTCGACAACGTGCTGAAGCAGCAGCCCAGCCACGAGACCGCCCTGTTCGGCAAGGCTGTCGCGCTGCAACTGCTGTGGAAGTTCGACGAAGCCACCGGCATCTACAATTCCATCCTGGCCAAGAATCCGCAGTCGGAAGAATCGCTGGTCAACCTGGTCACCATCGGCATGGCGCGCAAGGATTACGATGCCATCCAAGCCAACGCCGAAAAACTGCTGACGCTGCGCCCACATTCTCAGGCCGCGCTCGAAGGCTTGGCTACCTGCGCCTTCCATTCGAACGATTACGAAGCCGCCGCAACGTTCTGTAAGAAGCTGACTGAATTCACTCCGGATCACTTCGAGCGCTGGTTCAACCTGGGCGTCGCGCACCAGAAGTGCAACCGCCTCGACGATGCCGCTGCCGCCTACGGCGAAGCTGTACGCATCCGCCCCGACGCGAAACAGGCTCATGTGAACCTGGGCATCGTGCGCCAGGAATCTGGCGATCTCCGGGATGCCCGCGAATCCTACGAGCGCGCCTTGCAAATCTCTCCCGACCTGACCGACGTCATCTACAATCTGGCGAGCGTGCTCGAACAGCAGGGCGAGAAGGAAGAGGCCGAACGCCTTTATGCGAAGCTGCTGGCTCGCAATCCGGAATGGGAAGATGCTTGGTTTCGCCTAGGCTACCTCCGTCTGCAGCGCGCCGACTACCGCGGCGCCTCGGAAGCCTTCGACACCTGCACCCGCAAGCGCAGCCCGTGGCCGGAAGCTCAGTTGAATCTGGGACTGGCGCAGTGGAAGATGGGCGACCAGGACGGGGCTAGCAAGTCCTTCCAGGCCGTGCTCGAAACCGAGCCGTCCTCGGTGGACGCGCTGCGCGGACTTGCCGCCATGGCCATCGAGCGCGAACAGCTGGATCAGGCCCTGGAACTTCAGGCCAAGCTGATCGAAGCTGGCGAACGCACCCCGGAACTGTTCTACAACACCGGACTGCTGCTCCAAAAGGCCGGCAACACGGACGACGCCATCAAGCTGTATCACGAGGCTCTGGCCGAGCGCCC
>CANIIC010000255.1 GCA_947467395.1 Bryobacterales bacterium | reverse complement strand
TTGGCGGGCGTGTAAGGAGATCGCATGCGCTTCCTGATCCCATTCGTCATCGCGTCCACGCTGCTCGCGCAAAAAGCGCCGGTGAATACCGTCGATCCCGATGGCACCACCGCCCTGCATTGGGCCGCGCGCAACAATGACGTGGCTGCTGCCACCGCGCTGCTGAAAGCCGGTGCGAACCCGAAGGCGGAGAATCGCTACAAGATCACGCCGCTCTATCTCGCCGCGCAGAACGGCAGTGCGGAGATGCTGAAGCTGCTGATCAAGGCGGGAGTTGATCCGAATTCCACCACGAACCTGCAGGAGACCGCGCTGATGACTGTCGCGCGCACCGGCAACGTGGATGCGGCCAAGGTTCTGCTCGATGCAGGAGCCAAAGTGGATCAACGCGAAGACTGGCACAGCGAAACCGCGCTCATGTGGGCGGTCGCCGAACGTCATCCGCTGATGGCCGCCGAACTGATCAAGCGCGGAGCTGATGTGAACGCCCGCTCCAAGGCGAACACCTGGGAACGTCAGACAACTTCTGAACCTCGCGAAAAATGGCTGCCATACGGCGGGATGACGCCTCTGCTGTTCGCTGCGCGCGAAGGCTGCCTGGGCTGCGTCCAGATTCTGCTCGACGCGAAGGCCGACATCAACACGCAGGACCTACGTGGCGTCAGCGCCCCGGTCATGGCGATCATCAACGGTCACTTCGATGTGGCCGCTTACCTGGTCGACAAGGGTGTGAATCCGAATCTCGCCGACGATACGGGCCGCACGGCGCTGTTCTCGGCCGTCGATTTCAGTACCGTTCCGCAGGACAACCGACCCTCGCCCCCTGGCATCATCGAACAGGAAGTCAGCGCGCTGCAGTTGATCGGCAAGTTGATCGATAAGGGCGCGAACGTGAACGCGCAGCTCACTAAGCAACAGCCGTACCGCGCGAAGCTTGATCGTGGCGATGACACGATGCTCACCACCGGCACCACGCCTCTGCTGCGTGCGGCCAAGGCGGGCGACATTCCGGCGATGAAGCTCTTGCTCGCGGCCAAGGCCGATGTGAACCTTGCCACGCGCCCTGGCATCACGCCGCTGATGGCCGCCGCTGGCATGGGTACAAAAGAAGAAGATTCCACCGGCCGCTTCAAGACCGAAGACGAAGCCAACGAAGCCATCGATCTCTGCCTCGCCGCTGGTGCCAACATCAATGCCCCCGGCACGCAGGGCCAGACCGCTCTGCACGCAGCCGCGCAGATGGGTTGGGACAAGGTTGTCGAGCACCTGCTAGCCAAGGGCGCCAATGTGAACGCCAAGGACCAGCGCGGTTACACCCCGCTCGATAACGCTCGCGGCGACGCGGGTGGTGCCGGTGGTTTCGACGGTAGCCGCAAGGACGTGCATGAATCGACCGCCGCGCTCTTGCTCAAGAACGGTGGACAACCCGGCACGCCTGCTCCTCTTCGCCGTCCCGCGCAGTAAGCGCCGTACAGTAGAAGTTCGGAGGAACTGTTCAGTGCGTCTTCTTGTCGCCATTCTGTTGCTGTGCAGCTCCGCGTTCGCTCAATCGAACCCGACCATCACTGGAGGGCCGCAAAACGCGGCCAGCAACGCCACGCCCGGTCAAGCCAACGATGGCATCTCGCAGGGAGGCATGTTTGTCGTCTTCGGCCGCGACATGGGACCCACGAACCTGAAGCTGGCAGGATTTCCATTGGTCGCGAACTTCGAAAATACGTCCGTTCGCATCATGGTGAACGGCGCTAACTACGACGCCCTGATGATCTACAGCTACGCGACCCAAGTGGCCGCGATCCTGCCGTCGAACGTCCCCAAGGGCACCGGCACGTTGACGGTCACCTATCAAGGCCGCACCAGTCCACCGACTCCGATCAAGGTCGTCGGTAACGCCTTCGGCATTTTCACGCGCAATCAGGTCGGCACCGGACCGGCGATCGTGCAGAACTACAACTCCGCGACCGACACTCCCACCAATAGTTACATCGACGCGCTGCACCCCGGGCAGGTGGGGATCATGTGGGGCACGGGTCTCGGCGCGACCACTCTGAACGAAGCCGCTGGACCTGTGCCCGGCGACATGCCGAACCTCAACGTCGAAGTCTACGTGGGTGGGAAGCTGGCTACGCTCTCTTATCGCGGCCGCTCCGGCTGCTGCGCAGGCATCGACCAGATCAACTTCACCACTCCCACTGGCGTCGAAGGCTGCGCCGTGCCGCTTGCGGTGCGCGTCAATGGAGTTGTCAGCAACTTCACCACCGTGTCCGTTACGCCGTCGGGAAAAGTCTGTAGCGACGCCACCGGTCTCTCTGCCCCTGACCTTCAGTCCGTGGTCAACGGCAATGGCCTCACCATAGGGAATGTGAATATATTCCATGCCACCGTATCATTCCCCACGATTGGCATCAGCGGAGCCGCCGACTTCGCGAACGCGAAGGTCCAGCGCTTCACTGGCCCGCTCGATGTTCTCTCCTACATCCACGGAGCGGTAGCCACCACCGAAGGTACTCCGTCCGTTGGTTCCTGCTACGCCGCGCCCTTCGTCTTCGATGGGAATGTCCTCAATGCCGTTTTTCCCGATGTTCCACAGGCCTCATCCGTGCGCGCGATCAACGCCGGTTCGCAGATCTTTTTCACGGGTCCGAAGGGTCAAGCCTTCGTCGATCGCATTGATGAGAACAACGGTGTTGGCACGCCATCGTACAACTACACCGCTGTGATCGGCGGCGGCATACCCGGTCTCGGCGCTACTCTGCCGGACTATATCGTTCCCGGCAGCTACACGGTCGCCAACGGCAGCGGTTCCTCGCAGGGCGTCGGCATCGGTCCGTTCACCGCGAGCCTCACGATCCCCGCAACGATTCCCACGTGGACGAATCAAGCCTCGATTGCCGAAGTGCAGCGTTCGCAGAATCTACAGATCACCTGGACGCCCGGCGCGAGCAACGCCGTCGTCGGCATCGTCGGCTCATCCGTGGACACATTTACTAACGCCGGCATGCAGTTTTTGTGCGCCGCCCGAGCCGATGTGGGAACATTCACCGTGCCGTCGTGGGTGCTCTCCGCGATGCCGGCTTCAGGACAAAGCGGCGTCATCCCGGTGGGCTTCCTGCAGTTTGTGGTGGCTCAGCCCCAGCCCGCACGTTTCACTGCAACGGGTCTCGATGTCGGTTTCTACCAGTGGTTCAGCACCACAATCAAGGGTCTCAGCTATAAGTAGCCGCTACCACTCCGAATACGCGTTGCCTTCAAGACTCTTCAAGTCGGAGCCACTGTGGACGTTCGAAATTCCTGGCTGCGTCTGATCCACCGAAGACAGTGTGTCTTCGATTTCCACGCGCCACGTGCGGTCACTCCCCGTGATGGGGTCAATCGGCACCGCGCGCAGGTACCCTTCGCGCACCAGATCTTCCAATCGCTGCGGAGCCGCCTTCTTGTCGAAGGTGTACTCGTCGATCACAGTGCGCAGGTTGAACAGGTTCTGTTTGAGAACCGTTTCCTTCGTACGCATGATGGACTTGGTGTACAGCGGCACGGCGACGGCGATCAACACGGAGATGATCGCCATGACGATGATCAGCTCAATGAGTGTGTAGCCTGCTTTACCACTCCGAATACGGCGTACCATCGCGGGCCCTCTCATAACTCTTCGTGTACACGTCGAAAACGTTGTCTCCGCCCCAGCTCATGCTCTTGGGGTCGTCCTTCACACTGCGCAGTCCCCAATCATAGGTGCCTGTCAGTGGATCCTTGGGGATCTTGCGCAGGAACTTTACTTTTTTGGCGTCCGCCGCCCCCGACATCACCACGCCTTCTACCAACATCTCCAGCGTTTCGGGATACCCCTCGGTGCCGACCTTCACCTGAAAACTGCCCGCGGCCGACGCGTCTTTGTACAGGTCGATCGCGCGCCGGATCTCGCGCAATGCGCTCCG
>CANIIC010000254.1 GCA_947467395.1 Bryobacterales bacterium | reverse complement strand
GGCAGCGCTTCGGGATGATACGCGGCGCGGCCGTAGCTGGGGCGATCCACCCAGTAGACGTCGTAGCCGTTCTGCACGAAGAAGTGGACCCAGCCAGGCCGCCGGCCGATGCCCATCATGTGGCAGCCTTGGCCCCCGCCGCCGTGGACCATGACGATCGGCAGCGCCCGCGTGCGGCGCGCCGGCTTCATGTACTGCACGTACATCTGGCCCATCGGTATAGTGCCGTAGCTTGTTGTCTTGCGTTGGATGCCGACCCAGAAGTGGCCTTGGCTGGCGAGATTCACACTGGTCTCGTCCGTGTTGATGGCTGCGGTGTTGCGCGACGGGCCTTCTATGCTCGCCAGCCAGTCGGTGATTGGGCGCAGGACGTCGCGATTGTTCTTCTCGAGATGCGGGTAGCGTCCGTTGCCCTGCGGCGTTTTGAAAGGGAACGTCGGGATGCCTTGGGGCGCTGCGGTGCTGTCTTCGAGCGTAACGATGGCCTTGACCAGCGCTGGCTTTGCCGTGGCCGTGCCGATGGCGAAGGCGGCTCCATCGGAGTGCGTGATAAAGATTGCTGGGCCGATGTCTTCGAGCAGCATCACGCCGCGCGAGGTCCAGGTCTCCTGCGTCACCGCATTGCGCGGCATCGCTTGGCAGGAAGCCGCGACGAACTGCGCGACCTCGGGGCTGTCCGGCGCGCCGGTGCCCGGCCACTGCGCGCTCTTCACTTCGGCGGCTGCGGCTTCGAATGTCTGCGTCTGGGCGGAGTAGTTGCCGTGCAGCCACGGATGATAGGGCACGCGACCTTGTCCGGGGCGATCGACGATGTACACTCTGTAGCCCTGCTCCAGCAGAATCTGCGCCCAGCCGCGACGATTGTCGGGAGTCGTCAGCCAGTCGATAGCTTGCCGGTTGCCGCCGTGTACAAACACGACCGGATACGGATGGCGCACGACGCGCGGGATCCAATGCTCGACGTAGATCTGACGGCCGTTGACGGCGGTGCCTCGCGCCATCAATGTCTTCTCGACGCCGTACCAGTAGTAGGACCAGTCCGCGATATCGAGTGCGGGCTCGGTGGGTTGTGCGCGGAGTTGCGGGGCCAGCATCGCGCCCGTGGCGATGGCGCCGAGTTCGCGTCGAGTCAGTCCACCCGTCGGTTTCGACATGGGGACAGTATATTGCAGCTACTTGGTTTGGAGTTGGACGAAGCGAGTGGCGAGGCGCTGCTTGCGCGCCGGGGTGAGCAGGTCCGCGAGCGTGTTCTTGTTGAGTTCCCCGATGAATGCGTCGAGTGCCTTGATCAACGGCGTCTTGAGCCCGCACACGCTGATGATGGGGCAAGTGTTCGTCTCAATGTCGAAACACTCCAGCAGGTGGAGGTTGGGTTCGGCCGCGCGGATGACGTCGCCCAGACGGATATCCGCAGGATCCATGGCGAGCTTCACGCCACCGGAGCGACCGGGAATGACGTTGACGTAACCAGCCTCGCCCAGGGTCTGCATGACTCGGACGAGGTGGTTTTTTGAGATGCCGTAGGCGTCGCTGATTTGTTGGGTCGCGACCACCTCGCCCGGGTGCGTGCCCAGGTAGAGCAGGACGCGAAGTCCGTAGTCGGCATGGAGACTCAGCTGCACAAATCCAGCTTAGCCTAGGCTGCCGGGAGGAAGGCGTCGGCGTAGATCTCTTTCAGATCCATACCGCCGAGGAACAATTTCTTGCGGAGTCCCTGCACGATCGCGGGATCGCCACAGAGAAAGGCACGGAAGCCGGTGAGTTGCTTGTGGCGAGCCAGCACCAGTTGATCCACAGGACCGTCCGCGTCGAGAGTGGTCGGGTTGTAGTGGACGTTCGGGTTTTCGGCAGCCAGGCGCGCGAGTTCATCTCGTAAATAAAGGCCGGCTTCACGCACGGCGCCGTGATACAGATGAATCGGGCCGGTGTGGCCGTGAGCTAAGGCATCGCGCAGGATGCCGTAGAGCGGAGCGAGTCCGGTTCCCGTGCCCACCAATAAGAGCGGTTGTTCGGGTCTGCCGGGAACATAGAAACATTCTCCTGATGGGCCCAGGACGCGGACGTTGTCGCCTGCGCGGGCTTGTTGCCGGATCCATTCGCTCATCTGGCCGTTAGGCAGGCAACGAACATGAAGTTCCAGATGTTCTTCTGCGGGCAGGCTCGCGATCGAGTAGCTGCGAGCCAATCCATCGTGGCGCATCAGCGTAATGTACTGGCCGCTGCGGAACTCAAAAGGCTGACGGCACTGCAACCGCAGGCGCATGACGTCACTGCTGAGTGAATCTAAAGCTGCGATCGTCGCAGGCACTTGAGCATCCGCATCGACGGGTGCTGCGGTCAGATCGCTTTCGGGGCGGCAAACGCAGGCGAGGAAGTAACCACGCGCTTTCCAGGAGTCCTTCAGGCCAGCTTGAGCGGCAGCCGGCACTTCGCCATCGACAGCGCGGAGCATGCACGAACCACAACTTCCAGCCTTGCAGGAGTACGACACGGGAGCCCCGCTGCGGAGCAGGGCATCCAGTGCAGTTTCATTTTCCCGGAGTTCGCTGGCAAATTCGCCAAAGCAAACTTGGGGCATCTAGCGGCCTAAAACGTCGTTGCGCGTCGATTCCGCAATCGCCGCCACCTGACTGATCAGTTCATCTTTGACGCCGAGGTCCTTGAGCGTCGCCCCGAGCAGTTCGATGAACGCATCGACGTGCGAATCGTTCATGCCCATCTTGACGAGGTGCGCATGCCCGGTGCGCATGTTCTTGCCCGTGTAGTTGTGCGGGCCTCCGAAGGCCATCGTCAAGAACGCCTTCTGCTTGGCGCGTTGCTTGAAGAAGGCAGAGGAGTTTAAGGGCTTCGTGGAAACGATCGTCAAGAACGCCTTCTGCTTGGCGCGTTGCTTGTCCATTTCCATGCCTTCGAAGAAGCGGGACACGCGGTCGTCAGCGAGCACCCTGCGGTAGAACGCATCGAAGGCTGCTTCCACGGCGGCTTGGTCGCCAATCTGTTCAAAAAGAGGAGTCGTTAGAGAAGCCATAAGATGCGGGAATGATGCATGTTTTATCGGCGACCGTCAAGAACAATTTCGCCTACGTCATATCGCGCAGGGGTAGTGATTTCACCCAGAGTCTCGAGCGATTTTGCGTTCTCAAAGGTTGGGTGACGTTCGTGCTATTCTCGCGTTCGAGTGTTGAACGCAGAGTGGGATTTTTACGGGAACGCCGCCGCGGTGTCGGCACTGCAGGGCATGATTGCGCACGAGCGTGTGCCGCAGACGATCCTGCTGGCCGGTCCCGAGGGCGTGGGCAAAGCGACCCTCGCGCGACGCTTCGCGGCGCAGTTGCTCGGCTACGACGCGCACAAAATTGAACAGGACGATCTCAGTCTGCCCGGCAATATCGAGCTGCGGCAGGAACGTCTGAAGCTCACCTCTGAAAAACGCAACGACGATCCCCTTGTCTTCGGTTCACATCCCGACTTCCTGACATTCGTTCCCGATGGTCCGCTGGAGCAGATCAGTATTCAGCAGATGCGCCTGGTGAAAGAACGCGCTCCGATGAAGCCGCTGCGCGGGAACTGGCGCGTGTTTTTGATCGATGGCATGGAACGCGCCAACAACCAAGCCGCAAACTCACTCCTGAAGACACTGGAAGAACCGCCCTCTCACTTGGTGCTGATCATGACGGCCAGGAACGCATACGACTTGTTACCGACGATTCGCTCACGTTCTGTGACGTTGAACATGGGCAAGATCGACGAGGCCGATATGCGTGCGTTCCTCGGTGCGCGAGGGCTGGACAATCCGGAACGTCGCTTGGCGATGGCTGAAGGTGCACCAGGCGTGGCGCTCTCGGTGGACTTTGAAACCTACGATCGGCGGCGGACGGCGATGCTGACTCTTCTGCGTGTGGCGGCGGGGCTGGAGCAGTTCGGCGCGTGGATGAAGCACTCCGATTCGATTGGTGCCCGCAAATCCGAAAAGCTCGAGCAGTATCTGGAAGT
>CANIIC010000253.1 GCA_947467395.1 Bryobacterales bacterium | reverse complement strand
TGGCAAAGTCTACACTCGCTTGCTTGACGGCGAGAGCATGTCCCAAGTAGTCCAGTGGTTCGACATGGGCGGCAATCTCAAGCTCGTTGAGAACACGACTTCGGCGGAAATGGTGAAACAACTCACCGGCATCCAAGGCCTGCTCGAAAAGACCAAGCGCCTGGGTTTGGGAGCCAGCGAACCGGATGCAGTTCGGGCGGCTGCCGGAGAATTCATCCTGGAAGGCCTGTACGCACATCGCCGTATCAGCCGAAGCGAAGAAAGCGGCTTCACCGCCGAACAGAAGCGTCGCGAACAAACGCCCTCCGCCGACGAAGCCAAGCGCGCCGCACGCAGGAACTACCAGTAGGCGCTATGAAGTCCGTACGCTATACCAAGTTCACGGGCGAAGACTTCGGCCTCAGCGCCGAAGATCTGATGCGCGCGCTTTCGGACTTCTTCCTCAACAGCGGCTTCGACGACCCCTACATGCAGTTCAACGAGATGAATGAGAATTCACTCGAAGACCTGAAGCGGGCAATCGAAGAAGCGCTCCTACGCGGCGATTTCATGGACCCCGAAAAGGCCCAGCAGATCCAGGAAGCTCTGGAAAACATGACGGGCGAGCAGATCGAGCAGATGCTGGATCGCATGGTACAGAAGCTCGCCGACGAGGGCTACATCAACACCGATCCTCAGTCGGGAGGCATGGGCGAGGGCGGCGAAACCAAGGTCGAGGTCAAGATCACCGACAAAAGCGTCGACTTCCTGGGCTTCAAAACGCTCAAGGACCTTCTGGGTTCGCTGGGTCGTGCCAACTTCGGGGCGCATGACACTCGCGATCTCTCCACCGGAGTCGAATCCAGCGGTGCAGCAAAACCCTACGAATTCGGCGATACACTGAACCTCGACGTTGCGCAGACGCTATTCTCCGCCATGCAGCGCGAAGGCGTTACGCTGCCGCTGAATCTCGAATACGAAGACCTTCACGTCCATCAGTCGGAATACCAGAGCTCTTGCGCGACGGTGATCATGCTCGACTGCAGCCACAGCATGATCCTGTATGGCGAAGATCGCTTCACGCCGGCGAAGAAGGTCGCCCTCGCTCTGGCGCATCTGATTCGCACGCACTATCCGGGCGATTCACTCAAGTGCGTCCTCTTTCACGATTCTGCGGAGGAGCTTCGCCTGGAAGACCTTGCTCGCGTGCAAGTAGGCCCCTACTACACCAACACGCGCGAGGGCTTGATCCTCGCGCAACGGCTCCTCGCCCGCGAACGCAAGGACATGAAGCAGATCATCATGATTACCGACGGCAAGCCGAGTGCACTCACGCTCGACGATGGGCGCATTTACAAGAACGCCTTCGGCCTCGATCCGCTGGTAATCAGCCGGACGCTGGAAGAAGTGTCCCGCTGCAAGCGTCAGGGCATCCTGATCAACACCTTCATGCTCGCCAGCGATTACGGCCTAGTGCAGTTCGTCCAGAAGGTCACGGCGATGTGCAAGGGCAAGGCGTACTTCACGCGTCCTGAGCAACTCGGCCAGTACCTGCTGATGGACTACATGAATCGCAAGACGCGCACGATCCACTAACGGCGCGGCGGCGCGATGCGTCGAGCAAGATGATCCGGCGAAGGCGTCTTCAGGTTCGTAAACTTGCCCGACTCCAGCAATCGGCGGTGCGCCTCCTGCCAATCCGGCAGCGCGTCGCCAGTGTAGTGCACCACCTGGGCCTCATCCACGATCTCCTGCAACACCGGCATGGATTTCCGATGCGCGCCCGACAGCATGTAGGCGCGCATCGAAGCTTCGTCTTTCCACAACGTCTTCGTCCAGAACGCGAAGTTTGTATCGTTGAGCAACTCCACGCCCAAATTGCCCGGCGCCTTTCGGGCTTGCTGGCTCGACGGAACCGCGTACCAAAAGAACCGAGGCAAGAGCCACATCGAGCGAACACGCAGCCGCGTCAAAGAAACAAGCGCCATGCCTCCAGCCTAACCTAGTCCTCTTCCTCCGCTGCTCCGTGGCCCGCAGCACGAGCCGCAGCCACAATCTTCTCGATCTCCGGCCCGGGCACGTAGTCGTAGTGCGAGAACTCCATATGGAAGTTCGCGCGACCCTGCGTCATCGAAGTCAGATCATTGCCGTAGCTCAGCATCTCGGACATAGGCACCAAGGCCTTGATGATTTGCGTTCCGCCTTTCGTATCCATGCCTGCAATGCGTCCACGCCGGCCGTTCATGTCTCCCATCAGGTCGCCGGCGAACTCAACCGGAGCTTGCACTTCAACATGCATGACCGGCTCCAACAACGTAGGCTTGGCATGCTCCATCGCTGCCTTGAACGCCTTACGGGCAGCCAGCTTGAACGCCATCTCCGATGAATCGACGTCGTGATAGGAGCCATCATAGACCGTCACCTTGAAATCGACCATCGGGTACCCAGCCAGGAATCCGCGCACGGCGGTCTCTTGAATCCCCTTCTCGACCGCCGGGATGAAGTTCTTCGGGATCGCGCCGCCGAACACCTCGTTCGCGAAGGCGAACCCCTCGCCGCGCCCCAAGGGCTCCATTCGAATCCAGCAATCGCCGAACTGCCCATGGCCGCCGGTCTGTTTCTTGTGCCGGCCCTGGACGTCGGCCTTGCCGCGAATCGTCTCGCGATACGGGATCTTCGGAGCCTTCAGCTCCACATCCACGTGGTAGCGTTTCTTCAAGCGGCTAACAACGACTTCCACATGCTGCTGCCCGCTTCCGGCGACCAGAAACTCGTGCGTCTGCGGATCCCGATAGAAACGTAGGGACGGATCTTCCTCCAGGATCTTGTGGATCGCATTGCTCAAGCGATCTTCGTCATTGCGAGTCTTCGCCGAGATCGCGTACGCGATCGAAGGCTCCGGCATCTTCAGTGGGGGGAACGCGATGGGCGAAGCCTTGTCATCCAACGTATCGCCCGTCAGGGTGTCCTTCAGCTTCGCGACGCTGCCGATATCGCCAGCGTGCAAGTCGGGCACGGGCTCGATGCCCTTCCCTTCTGGCGCGCCGATGTGAGCGAGCCGCTCCACCGAGGAACTGCGCACATTGACCAGGTTCGCGTCATTCTTAACTACACCCGAGATGACCTTGAAGTACGTCACGCGCCCCGCAAATGGATCCGCCGAGGTCTTGAAGACATAGAGCGAAATAGGACTCGCGTCGGTGACCCTACGATCCTCTTCTTTGCCATCGATCGTTCCATGCCACGCCTCATGCTCCGCCGGATTGGGAAAGTTCTGAACGACGAAGTTCAAAATCAGGTCAGAACCAACATTGTGCAGGCCAGAGGCGCACATCACCGGCACAATGCGACGCTGGCGCACCGCTTCGCGGAGGCCCTGCTCCAAGTGCTCCAAAGGAAGCGTGCCGGTGGAGAAGAACTCCTCCATCAACTCGTCGTTTCCCTCGGCGATCATCTCGACCAGCGCCTCATGCGCGGCCTTGGCTTCATCTGCGAGCATCGAAGGAATGTCACACTCCTTGCCCCTGCCGCTTCCGTCCGACGAGTAACAGTAGGCCTTCATCGCGACCACGTCGATCACACCCGTGAACTCGCGCTCCGCGCCCACAGGCAGTTGAATCGGCACAACACTTCGCCCGAAAACCTCCTGAATATTTGCCAGCGAGCGATCAAAGCTCGCGCGCTCCCGATCCAGCTTGTCGATCACAATTGCTCGGGGCAAATGATACTCGTCCGCGAAATCCCACACTCGCTCCGTCTGTACCTCCACGCCCGAAACACCGTCGACGACGATCAACATCGCCTCCACGGCGACCAGTGCCGACTTCGTGTCCGCCATGAACATATTGAAGCCAGGCGTATCCAGCAGGTTGATCTTCGTCTTGTCCCATTCGGCTGCGGCGACGGAAGTGGAAATCGTGATCTTCCTGGCGATTTCCTCCTCATCGTAATCAGTGATCGTGTTCCCTTCATCGACGCGCGTCAGTCGATTGGTGGCTCCTGTTGTGTACAACAGCGCCGCCGCCAGG
>CANIIC010000252.1 GCA_947467395.1 Bryobacterales bacterium | reverse complement strand
GACCACCGGAGGCGGCGGCGGGGCCACTACACGTTTTGTCGCGACCTTCTTCACAGCAGGCGCCGGCGTGGTGGGGGTCGGTGCCTGCAGGGGCGTTGCGCCGGGATGGACCCCAGAGAATAACGACGAGACGGCACTGCCTGGTGTCTTTGTGATCTCCCGGTCCATGGGGTTCCGGAGAATCAACTGAATGCGCATCTCATTGCTGGCCAAGCTGAGCGCTTCCGCCTGCTCCGGCGTAACCAGAAGCGTCACCACCGGCACGGTGACCGGTTTCCCCTCTGCATCTTTTTGAATATTCTGCCCGGCCGACAGGACTTGAATGTCCTGCAACAGGGTCTTTGTGAGCGTTCCTGTTTGGGGACCGGATTGAGTCGGCGGATTCCCCGCGATGAGCACATCCACCTTCATGCCTGGCGTCACAAAGCCAGCTACGCCCACCACTTCATTCACCCTGACGGCGACGGCTCGCATGCCGGACGGAATTGTCGCCGCCAGACCTGCGCCCCCGCCTTTCGGCGCGATGCGCTTTTCCTGCACGGGCTCGCCTGTGTAGATCGCCTCAATCACGCCGCGTCCGACGACTTCTTCGGGCTTTGTGAAGGACCCTTCCGGGACCGGCGCACTCCAGTCGGCAAGCTTTAAATCATCAGCTTTGATCAGCGCGCCCAACTGGAGTTCGTGAGAAGCCACCACTAACTGATTCGAGGCCTTCTCTCCCGATGTCGACATTTGCGCGGAGATCAAGCGGTACAGGATGTAGCTCGCACCCCCGGAAATGGCCACCGCAAACACCAGAACGGATAAGAATCGCTTGTCCACTGCAATGCTCCTTTTCACCGCCGCCAGCAATCAGCCAGTGGCTTGTGTTTCGAACGGAGGCACGGAGCCCGGAAAGAGAAATCTCCTTCCCGGGCTACGCACCCGTGCTCACTCACCGACACGGCGTCTCTAAATCGAGGAGTTGGCGTTCGCCAGTCTGGAATTCGCTTTGCTCCAGATGCCCGCGACGTTGCCGCCGGCGCCGATGAAGAGTGCGGCCGAGGCCAACGCAACGAAGGCAAGCAACAATGTGTACTCCACAAGGTCCTGGCCGCTTTCATCGTTGAAGAAACGAACGAGAGTGTTTTTCATAATGGTCTTGCTCCTTTGTATTTACTTCCCGTGATCTCCGAACATCACGTCTGCCGGGATCCCGGCCCGTAGGCCGATCCCATGTCCAACGCCTATCGGCGTGGAAATCTGCTCTAACGCTCCAGCCGGATTCAACCGCCGGAACACAATGGCGATACCGTCATCAAAAGCGACGCGCCAATGTTGAGATTCCTTAATCGTGGTGGCCAATCCACTGCCAGGGGCGAGGAGGACGGTGTCCACGTTGTATCGGGCAAGCGTCCGTTCCCAGTCATACTTGCCGTTGATCAACTCCAGATACTCGCGGTCGAACTTCGACCCATAAAAATCGCTGCGCCCATCCACGTAGACCTTGCCTCCAGACGGCCACATCCGATAGATCAGATAGTCGCCCCATTCGTCATTCGTGAAGATTCTCTGCGATGTGTTCAGCACGCTGAGGGCCGAAGCCGGATATGACTTCGGATCATATTCCGCTTTCAGCAAACGGCCCGGTGCGGGTCCCGTCATACCGAGTGCAACCACCGCAAGACCGGCAACACTCACGATGTGCATACGCGGGACCCGCTCCAACGTAGTGAACTCCTGCCCAAAGTCAGCCAGCCCATTCGCAAATTCCTGCGCCCAGCGCGCAATGGGCGCTCTGCGAGCCGCTTCGATCCAGGACACAACCGCAGGCGCAAGTAAAGGAGCGGCAATGATCGAAAAAAGGGGAATATTACGCGCTACGAGTAGCGCCAAATGACCCCATCCGGCCAAGAGGAACACTTCCGCGAACCGCTGGCGGCGGCCATACCAGATGGCAGCGCACAAGCCGATGACCAGCAGGGCTTCCAGATAACCGGAAGCTCCGTCCTGAAAGTTCGTACCCTTGAACTCTACGATGGCGCGGGTCATCTCTGGATCTCTGAGGTACTGCCAGATGTGCGCATGCAGCTGGTATCCGTAGGGGTTTACCAGACTGGCGAGGGAGCAGGCTGCGGCCATCAACAGGAAAAGGACTGCCTGGCGAGTATCCCGCTCGCGGGAGCCCCCCACCGGCGCAAGTGCGGCGCTCACCAGATCCCCGACACCGTAAGCACCCAGGATCAGAATGCCCGCCAGGAATCCGCCGTGGATATTGGCCCACACGATGGTCAGTACAGGCAAACAGAACAACCACTTCGTGCCGCTTTCCCGAGCGCGCTGGATGATGCCCAGAAAAATCACAATGAACAGCATCGTGAACAAATGCGGCCGAGCCAGCCAGTGAATCGTGGAAGCCGCTGCAGCGAGTACGATCAAGCCGATGGCCACCATGGCATGCCCGCAGAGACGGTACGTCAAGCGAAAGAGCAGCGCGAACGTAAGGCAGATGACCATCATGCTGCCGATCACCACCGCGCTCATCCCGCCATACATGTGCAGCCAGGCGAAACTTACGTCCCACAGCCACTCCCACGCGTACCAAGGCTGCCCAGGCATGGTGAACGAGAAGATGTCCTGATACGGGATGCGCCCATTCTGCAGCATCCATTCCCCAGCCCGAACATGCCAGCCAGTGTCTCCATCCGACAGCATGCCCGGCACTCCATCCAACCGCGTGAACATGAAGACCAGCGGCATCAGGAACGCCATGTCGGTAAACGACGGCATCCATCGAAGGATGGGGCGGGATAACAAATTGTGTTGCGAGGTCGCCATGACTATTCGATCAATGCCGCAATGAAGGTGAGGAACGGCGTACTCGGTTCGTTCAGTACGATGTCGCCGCCACCACCAATATCCAAAGCCCCGGTGACAATCTGGATTCCGCCACCGAAATCGCCATTCCCTTGAAACGAGGCCCATGCCCCGCGCGGTTGATACAGCACTCCATCCAAACCAGCGGTGATGTTCGCCGTGGCATTTACGTTCAGGACTCGCGAGTCTTGCTTCCTGCCGGTCACCACGCGATCGTTGTCCAATTCTGATTGCGTCTTGCTGCAACCCGTGATGTAGTCGGGGCCGCCGCATCCGTAGGTGCCGTCGGCGTTGTATTTTACGGTGGAATTGCGGCGATCCTGCCAGAACAGAATCCCGTTATAGTCGTCCAGAATCGCGGGGCCACTCCCTTTCTGATACCCCTGCAGATCGAAGGCGGACGAATTACCCGCCTTGAGATTGACGTACCCCTGTGACAGTCCACCGACCGCAGTGGCGATCTCAGGAATGTTCAGCTGCGTGCTCAAGCCGGGATAGGGAGTCGCCGTTGGTGCGGTGAGAATGAACATGTTGCTCGCACCGGCGGATGTCTTCATTGTGGCGTTGCCGCCACCTGACTCAAGGATTGGACTCGCCGACCCGCTGGCCGCCGATGCTCCGACAACCACATATTGGCCGGACCCGAAAGTGACTCCGGAACCGTTCGCGGCCCGCAGCCCGCCGTAGAAGAAATATGCAGGGAAATCGCTGGTTTGCGTCACACCAGTCAAACTCAGAATTCCTGGGCAAGTTCCCGTAGGGGAAAAGCGAATGTCGGTGCCGTCCAACTGAATGGCCGCGCCCGTCGGTCTTCGGTTCGCGCCAGTGCCTGTGTATGCGTAGTAGTTGTAAGGCCCCAGAACTACGGGACTGCTGCCGGCCTGCCGGATCAAGCCACTGTCGATCCCGCAAGTCTTCACGGGATCAGACGCCACTACGGGAGGCTGAGTCCTTCCCGCCGTGGGATCGACAAAATTCTCCCCATTGGTTCCGTTCGTCCAGCCCGGAAACGCGGTCGTCGAATCGGCCGTGCCTGTCAAGCGGATCTGAATAGACGACGTATTCACTACGGCGCCTGCCCCGCTGTGCATACCCGCCTCTCCGTCACAACCGGGCAAGGAGCCTTTTCCAGAACAACGGGAGGACATCAGCAACCCATTCGGGGCCTGCAGGGTACCGTTCCCGCTGAGGTCAATATTTATGCCGCAATGGGACGAGCCCCTGCAATCGCCTTCGCGATTGATGGAATAGAAGGAACCCGGAAGCACTACATGCACGGCCCCGGCGGTGGCTCTCGCCGTGACTTGACCGTTTGAGTTCCCCAGCACCGCGGAGAACATCTGAGGTACGGTCTCCGTGATGGTGACGGTCACCCAATATCGGACATCGTTCACACCCGGGGCGTTCGGCGGAGGGGTGGAAATGTCATTCGACTGAAT
>CANIIC010000251.1 GCA_947467395.1 Bryobacterales bacterium | reverse complement strand
GGATACGGGATGCCGCGCGCATGCGCATCATCGGCGGCACTCTTGGGGAGCACCACTTTGGCAGTTCTGCAATTGGCGAGAATCTGCGTGACCGAAGGCGCATCCAGATGCCCCGCGTGCCCATGCGTGGTGAAGATCATGTCCGCGTTGCGAATGGTGGCGGGATCGAGCGGCGCAGCGATGCGGCGCTCACGTCCTTCCGGCGTCGAAAGACAGGGATCCACGTAGAACGTGATGTTCGCAAAGCGCACGACAAAGCCGGCGTGCCCCAGCCACCACAGCGTCGGCGTGACGCTGAGAGTCTGGTCGATATCTTGAAGGAGTTCGGAACCGCTAAGGACAGGTTGCAGCACTGTCCGACTATTCTACGCCTTCGCGCGCGAGATGCGGTCGCGAATCGCGTCCCATTTGGCCGTCGCCGGAAGATCTTCCAGGGCGATCCATGGCAGGCCCGCTCCGTCGAGATCGTGCAGCGTCGCGTAAAGGCGCGCGGCATACTGATCGGGATCCAGCGGCAGTTGATACACGCGCTCGCAATCCGCAGACTGCGTGTGCCACACGTACGCGCCTGAGTCATCCGGAAGTTCGGCGGGACCGGACACCACCAACAGCGGCGTGCGCGGGCTGTAGTGACGATGATGCATGCCCGGCGCCGGATGCGCGGCTCCCGTTGTCGCGGCCACGCGTTCCAGGTCCGGGAAATGAATCATGCCGGGACGCAGCAGTAGCAAGCCACCATCGGCAATCGAAATGACGGTGGACTCGATGCCCACCTGGCACGGGCCACCATCGAGCACAGGCACCGCATCGCCGAACGCCGCGCGTACGTGCTCCGCGGTAGTCGGTGAAAGACCGGTGAACTTGTTGGCACTCGGCGCAGCGATCGGCACGCCGGCTTCGCGAATCAGTTCCAGCCCCAGAGGATGATTCGGCATGCGCACACCCACCGTCGGCAGGCCGGCGGTGACGATATCGGGCACACTGGGCTGCTTCGGCAGAACGAAACTCAAAGGACCGGGCCACCAGCGTTCCGCAAGTCGGCTCGCTAGCGACGGCCATTCGGAGACCACCTGCTGCGCCATCTCGATGGAATCAACATGCACGATCAGCGGGCTGGTCGCAGGGCGGCCCTTGAGTTCGTAGACTTTCTTGACCGCTTCGGCGTCGAGCGCATTGGCACCCAAGCCGTAGACGGTTTCCGTCGGGAACGCGACCACGCCGCCTTCCCGAATGATCCGAGCCGCTTCTTTAATCGTCATCGTCGACACCGCTGGTATCCGCGGCTGTCTTGCCGGTTTTGCGATAGACAAGGAAGGCGTGGATCAGGCCGTCCAGGTCGCCATCGAGCACGCGATCTACGTCGCCGATCGATAGCTTGGTGCGGTGATCCTTCACCATGCGATACGGAGCCAGCACGTAGCTGCGAATCTGGCTGCCGAAGTTGATGCCCAGCTTGGTGTCTTCCAGCTTGCGCTCTTCCGCTTTCTTCTTCTCAATCTCCAGTTCATAGAGTTTGGAGCGAAGTTGCTTCATCGCGCTGGCACGGTTCTTGTGCTGGCTGCGTTCGTTCTGGCACTGCACGACGGTATTGGTCGGAATGTGCGTGATGCGAATCGCGGAGTCGGTTCGATTGACGTGCTGCCCACCCGCGCCGGAGGCCCGGAACGTATCGACGCGCAGATCTTCAGGACGGATGTCGATCACGATTTCGTCGTCGATCTGCGGATACACGAAGACCGAAGCAAACGAAGTATGTCGACGTGCCGCGGAATCGAACGGCGAGATACGCACCAAACGATGCACGCCCACTTCGCTTTGCAGCATGCCGTAGGCGTTCGGTCCGTTCATTTCGAACGTCGCCGACTTGATACCCGCACCTTCGCCTTCCAGACGATCGGTTTCCACCACCTGCATGCCGTTGCGTTCGGCCCAGCGGTAGTACATGCGCAGCAGCATCTCTGCCCAGTCCTGGCTTTCGGTGCCACCCGCGCCGGGATGGATAGTGATGATCGCACTGGCCGAATCGTTCTCGCCGGAGAGCAACATCCCGGTCTCGAGTTGCGCGAGGTAGCCGGTGAGCGTCTTCATATCGCGCTCAATATCGGCGTGAACGGTTTCGCCTTCGGCTGCAAGCTCGAACAGTGTGTCGAGGTCAGAGACTTGGGCGGAGATCTTCTCGTCCTGCGCAACCTGTTCTTCCAGGCGCTTGCGATCCTGCATGACCTTCTGGCTTTTTTCAGGATGATTCCAGAAGTCAGGCGAGTTGATTTGGTCTTCGGTGGAGGCTAGCTGAGCCTTACGTGTGGGCGCGTCAAAGATAGCTCCGCACAGCGTCTGCTTGCTGGCGGAGCGGCGCGTATTCCCGTTGGAGTTCTTCGAGAGTCACGAAAAACAGTGTAGCAAGGCGGAGGTAGACTGAAGCTATGAGGAAGGTGCTGGAAGCCATCGCTCTAGCGGCTCTGCTGGCGATGTTCGCCATGCTCGCGGTGTATTCGGACATGGTGCCGAACCGCATCCCCATCCACTGGGACGCAGCCGGCGCGCCCGACCGGTGGGGCAGCAAGGAAACGCTGTGGATCTTCCCCATGGTCGGAGCAGCCGTGTACCTGGGACTGTCCATCGCCGGATTCGTGCGCCGCAAGACCGAGATCGTGAGCCAGTTGATGTCCGCGGTGAAGGTGGTCACGATGATCAGCTTCGCGGTGATGAACCGGCAGAAGCTGGATGCGGCCATGGGCCACAACCCGGGCTTCGGCGGCATGCTGGCGATCGTGATGATCGTACTGATGGGCGTCGGCCTGGTGTACATGCGCCGCGGGCAACGACAGCAGGAATCTTAGGGTTTAGCAGGCTCCGGCTTGGGCTTCGCAGGCTCAGGTTTAGGTGGCGCAGGAGCAGGTGCCGGTTCTTCGTAACCTTCAAATGAGTGGCCGTGTTCGGCGTAGTACTTCCCTGCGTCATTCAGCGTAAACAGATCCCCGAACGGGTGGCAGAAGGCGCACTCCTTTTTCTCCTTGTCCGTGTACTCCGGGATGGCGCGCAGCGGGATCGTGTTGAGCCACAAGCCTCCGACGAGAATGATGAGAGGGATCGGGAGCTTGCGCATACCTAGCCGCGTGCACGCGAGGTTCCAGTGATAAAGTGAGGCGGATGAGGAGAATCTGCGAGTTCGTTGCATTGCTGGCAATGGTATTCATGTTTGGAGCGCTGGCGGTGCATTGGGGCGATGTACCCGATCGCGTGCCGACGCACTTCAATGCGGCGGGTAGGCCGGATGCGTGGGGATCGAAGGCAAGCCTGTGGCTTTTGCCGGTGATCGGCGTTGTTTCATTTGGGTCGCTGACGGTGATTGCGCGGTTGAAAGGTGCGCGTCGCGAGGTGCTGGGGTTGTTGACGGTACTCAAGACGATTGTCGCCGTGAGTTTCGCCTATATCGAAGTGCGCATCATCATGACGGCGATGGGGCTCGCGAATGGACTCGGGAGCTGGTTCCTGCCTGTGATGCTGGGCTCGTTGGGCGCGACGGTACTGGTGGCGATGAAGAGATTTCGGCGGGCGTAGAATGGGAACCATGCGCGGACTCTTGTTGGGGCTGCTGTTGGGCGGGACGCTGCTGGCTCAGGGGAAGCTGGAGTCGGCGGAGGCGTTGGCGTTCGGACCGAACGGCGTGCTGTTCGTGGGCGATGCGGCCGCCGGCGCGGTGGTCGCGTTTGAAACCGGCGACGTGACGCCGACGACACCTCCGGACCGGTTCTCCCTGGACGCGATCGACCAGAAGGTCGCGGCGATGTTCGGGGTGAAGGGTTCCGACATTCGCTTCACCGATGTGAAGGTGAATCCGATTTCGAAGGCGATCTACGTTTCGGCTGCGCGTGGGCGTGGGCCGGATGCGACGCCGGTGTTGTTGCGCGTCGATGGGTCCGGCGTGATGAAGCAGGTGGATACCGAGAAGTTGAAATCGTCGCGAGTGGAACTGCCGGGGCTGCCGAATGTTCCTGTCGCGCGGCGTCGAACGTCTCGCACGCAGGTGATCACAGAGCTGCAGTATGCCGACGGTCAAGTGATCGTGGCCGGGTTGTCGAACGAGGATTTCTCGTCGACACTGCGCGTGGTGCCGTATCCGTTCAAGAAGGCGGATCGCGGTGCGTCGATTGAGATTTATCACACGGCGCATTTCGCGTACGAGACGGCTTCGCCGGTGCGCACGATGATTCCCTACACGTCGGGCGGCGAGAAATACCTGCTCGCCGCGTACACATGCACTCCTCTGGTGCGGCTGAAGATGAGCGATCTCAAAGACGGTGCGCACGTGATCGGCGATACGCTCGCGGAGCTGGGGCGGCACAGCAGCCCGCTCGACATGAT
>CANIIC010000250.1 GCA_947467395.1 Bryobacterales bacterium | reverse complement strand
GCCAGGATCGGCTTCAGGCGCTCCAGCACGTCTTCGGGGCAGGAGACCATGATCGCGAGCGTGCCCTTGTTGGCTCCGGTGACACCGCCGCTGATCGGCGCGTCGACTTCGAGGATGTTCTTCTTGGCCAAGCCCGCAGCGATGCGCTTCGCGTAGATGGAACCCGTGGTGGACGTGTCCACGAACAGCTTCACCTTGCTGCCTTCGATGACACCGCCGGGACCCAGAGCCACAGTTTCGACAATCGGCGGGGTCGGCAGGCTGCAGAACACGATTTCCGCCGCGTCACAAACGGCCTTTACCGACCCGGCTCGCGTGGCGCCCTGGTCCAGCAAAGGCTTCATCGTCTCTTCGCTGGTATCGAAGATGGTCAGCTTGTAGCCGGCCTCCATCAAGCGGCGGGCCATCGGGCCGCCCATGTTGCCTACGCCGATAAATCCGAGTTCCTGGTCCATCCTGTCTTTCCCTCCTTCAGGGACAACCCGCTATAGTATCGCCCTTGATGACATCCGTGCTGATTCGGTTGACACCCAAGAGCGCTTGCAATAGAGTGTCTTGCGATGACCCACAATCGGACCCGTCTGGTGCTGGCCCTTTGGGCTGTGCTGATGAGCGTGCCTGCGTTCGCTCAAGTGGACCTTTCCGGATCCTGGCAGCCTGTGCCCGCCGAAGATCTGCTAGGCAACCCGGATTTGGTGGATTACACAGGGATCCCGATCAACGATTTTGCTCGGCAGTGGGCGCTCAGCTGGGATCCCGACCGCCTGGGGCTACAGGAACATCAGTGCCAGGTTCACACCGCCGCATACATCTACGGGGGTCCACTGCGGCTTCGGATCTGGGAGGAGCGGGATCCGCAGACCCAGAACATCGTCGCCCTGCACAACTACATCAGCACGTATGAGCAGAACCGCACCATCTGGATGGACGGCCGACCGCATCCTCCGGAATACGCGGCCCACACCTGGATGGGGTTCTCTACCGGTAAGTGGGAAGGCAACATCCTCACCGTCTACACGACTCATATCAAGCAGGGCTGGTACCGGCGCAACGGCACGCCATCCAGCGACAAGATCACGTTGACCGAACATTTCATCCGGCACGGCAATCAACTGACGCACGTCGCCGTCGTGACCGATCCCGTTTTTCTGACAGAACAGTTCGTAAAGACGCAGGTGTTCGACTTGGCCGCGAGCTCCGAAGGCAATTGGCTGTGGCCGTGCGAGTATGTGAATGAACTGCCGGGAACTCCGCGTACGTCGGTGCTGAGTTACATGCCGGGGAAGAACCCGTACCTGACGGAGTTTGCGGGCAAGCACCAGATTCCCTTGGAGGCAGCCTTGGGCGGCGCCGAGACCATGTATCCGGAATTTCGGGACAAGATGAAAACTCTGAAGCCCGTGGAAGCGACGGCGCGGTCGAAATAGACGCTTTCCGGCCTTCTGCGGTCCGGAGTGAATTATCCTAGAAGAACGGCATGCCCGTCTTCGATGAGTAACTCGCTTCGTTTTTGTCTCCGATTTGGCGTAGCTGCGCTGGTGCAATTTCTGGTGCTCTTGGCCCCGACGGTACGCCCCTATGTGGATGGATTCTCGGCATCCCTGGCCACGGCATCCTCTTCCGTTATTCACCTGTTCGGCGGCACGTGCATTCAGCGCGGCGACATTCTGAGCACTGTGGATCAATCTTTCGCGATGCAGATCCTGGACGGATGCAACGGTGTCAATGTGGTGATCCTTTTGTGGGCGGCGATCCTGGCGTTCCCAGCCAGGTGGAAGTGGCGCATCATCGGACTGGTGGGTGGGCTTGCCGCGATTCAGATCCTGAATCTGGTCCGGCTGATTTCACTGTTTTACCTGGGACAGTACAACCGTACAGTGTTCGAATTCGCTCACCTTTATCTGTGGGAGACGTTGATCATCATTGATGCCATCGTCGTATTCTCGCTCTGGAACAAGCGGGCAGTGGCACCCGCCACGGCAGCGGCATGAAGAAGAAGACGACTGCTGCTTCCACGCCCGTAGCCCCCAGCGCAACCGCCACGGCAGTGGAACCCGTGGGGAACACCCAACTGATTCCACGCGCGATCCTATCGTGCGTCGTCGGCCTTGCCGTCTGGTGGTTCGCGCTGAAGCGCGCGTCGTTGTATCTGCTGTTTCTAGCGGCTTACGTCCCGCTGCTGTTCGCCATCAGCCCTTCTGGTTTCAAGCCCATCGTCATCAATGAGCAGACGCACGAGTGGAACTTCAATAT
This sequence comes from Bryobacterales bacterium, assembly GCA_947467395.1. Classification (GTDB taxonomy): domain Bacteria; phylum Acidobacteriota; class Terriglobia; order Bryobacterales; family Bryobacteraceae; genus Palsa-187. The sequence continues at coordinate 2,141 of CANIIC010000250.1, read as the reverse complement.
CGCGTTGAATATGAACGTTCCCGATCCGGCGACAGGCAAGATGGGGCACCTCGGTTCGATCGAATACGGCACCACCGAAGACAGCATCGCGTACTTCGTGAGTGGTTGGGTGGTGTACCTGGCGCTCTCCTTCGCGGCCGGAGGGTTTGCCAAGGACCGACTGATGAGCACCTTAAAAGGGTTCGGCCTGCAGGTGGTCTTGAGCATCGTCGCACTGGCCGTCTACGCCTACGTCAACGGGTATGGCAGTGCGTATTCCGAACTGGGCGACAAGCAGACGGTGTGGTGGATCCGCTGGGTCTATCACGTCGACTACCTGGTGGTGCCGTTCATCGGTCCGTTCGTAATCGCTCTGTTCATGCACCGCCCGTGGCGGGATTATCTGCTGCCGAAATTGCCGGCCCGCTTCTAATTTCATCGATCATTCACTAGTTTGTAGGGACGGCAAGTCCCTGGGAACGGTAGCATGAGGCATGGGATCTCCGTCCGCCCTCCCTTCCGTACTGGTCGCCGGCGGTGCAGGCTACATTGGAAGCCACACTGCGAAGGCACTGCTGCGGGCAGGGTTTCAGCCGGTCGTGCTGGACAACCTCAGCACGGGTCACCGAACCGCGGTGAACTACGGACCCTTCTACGAAGGCTCGATCAGCGATGCGGCGCTTCTCGGGGAGATCGCCGCGGCGCATCGCCCGGTGGGCGCCATCCTGTTCGCCGGCTATATCGCCGTCGGCGAGTCGACACAGAACCCCAGCAAGTATTTTCACAACAACGTTGTCGAACCGATGCAGTTCCTGGACCACTACCGGGAACTGGATCTGCCCCAGAACGTCGTGTTTTCGTCCAGTGCCGCAGTGTACGGGATTCAGGGCAGCGACCCGATTGCAGAATCCAGCCCGATGGATCCGTTGAGTCCCTACGCGGAAACCAAGCTCTTCTTTGAACGTGTTCTGCGCTGGTATGGTTCCGCCTATGGCGTGAAGTCGGCCTGCCTGCGCTATTTCAACGCCGCTGGCGCCGATCCCGACGGGGAATTGGGCGAGTGTCACGGGCCGGAGACGCATCTGATCCCGCTCGCCTTGGCCGCGCTCACCGAGGGCGCTCCACTTCGTGTCTTCGGCACGGATTACGCGACGCCCGACGGCACGGCGATCCGCGACTACATTCACGTGACCGATCTCGCGGACGCCCACATTCGAGCGCTACGACATCTGATGAACGACGGAAGTGCATCGTTTGTGGCCAATCTGGGCACCGGTACCGGCACATCTGTGCGGGAAGTGATTCAGATGGTGGAGAGAGTCGCGGGCAAGACAGTTCCGGTGGAATATGGACCTCGCAGGGATGGCGACGCTCCGGCGCTGGTAGCCGATGCATCGTACGTGAGAGAGCTGCTCGGTTGGGTTCCGCAGCACTCGTCGTTGGAATCGATCATCCGGACGGCCTGGGCCTGGCACACGCGTGAGGCCCGGCGGTAGATAGAATGGACGCTGGAGATGCTCCAGTGAAGACCAGTCTTACGTTCGCCCTTGCTGCCCTTGTAACCGCGTCCATCCCGATGGCCGCCCATCATTCGTTCGCGGCCGAATACGACGCGAAAACCGTCGTGGAGTTCGATGCGGTGGTGACGAAGTTGGAGTGGACCAATCCGCACGCTCACTTCTACGTGGACGTGACCGATGCCAACGGCGCCGTAGCGCACTGGAACTTTGAGCTGGCCAGCCCGAACATGCTGAACCGCAACGGCTTCACGCGCAAGTCCCTCAAGGAAGGCGATAAGGTGCATGTGACGGGATCGCGAGCCAAGGATGGCACCACCACGGCGTCGACCAGCCGCATCGTGTTCCCCGACGGTCATGTATTGACGATGACCGGCGCGCAGCAGGGCAAGTAACGCGATGAAGAAGCAGATTCTCTCCTCCGTTCTGGCGCTGGCATCGTTGGGCGCCACCGTGTCGTTGTTGGCGCAGGCCCCGGCGGGCGCGGGCGCGACAAAGGGCAAAGGCAAGGCTCCTGCGGCGCCGGCGGCACCGGCTCCGAAGCTTCCTGATGGTTCGCCCGATCTCTCCGGCGTTTGGACTGGGTTCGGCAGCAATGCCGGCGACATCTCCTCGGCGCTCAAGCCGGGCTCCAGTGTGGAGATG
>CANIIC010000249.1 GCA_947467395.1 Bryobacterales bacterium | reverse complement strand
GGCACGCCGTCGCGAATCCACATCGTCGGCTCTTCTACGATCGGAGCCGCCTGCTTCCCCTTGCCCTTGAATTGCTTCGGGTCGCCCTTGCCAGCAGCTCCTTGCGGAGCCGGACCCTGCGCCACTGCGATCATCACTGTCGCTACACCAGCCGCAATTGCCGCGATCCACTGCTTGCGCATCTCACAATCTCCTTGTTCGAACTACGCCAACCCTGCCCCCGCTACCCCCACATACACCGAAAACAACGACTGACTCGCTGTCATGAACAACCGGTTCCGCTTCACGCCCCCAAAACACAAATTTGCGCACCGCTCCGGCAGTCGAATCTGTCCGATCATCGCCCCATCCGGCGAAAACACCTGCACGCCCGGACCCGATCCGCCCCAGACATTCCCATCTGCATCGCACCGAATCCCGTCATTGCCTACTTTCGCGAACGTCTTCCCATTCCGCAGCCCGCGACCATCCACATCGAACACCTTTGTCTCGCCCCCGCCCGTGTCTCCGATGTAAAGCTTCTTCAAGTCCGGCGAAAAACACAGGCCGTTGGGCTGGTTCACTTCATCCGTCACTTTGGTCATGGCCCCCGACTGTGCATCCACCCGATACACCGCCGGTTTCAACTCCGACTGCGCCTGATTGCCCTCATAATTCCCGTTGATCCCATACATCGGATCCGTGAACCAGATGCTGCCATCGCCCGGATGCACCACCACATCGTTCGGCGAGTTCAGCCGCTTCCCTTCAAACCGTTCCGCGACCGCTGTTACCGCACCGTTGACTTCATACCGAGCCACCCGTCGCCCGCCGTGCTCGCATGAAAGTTGACGGCCCTCGCGATCAAAAGTGTTACCGTTGCTGTTGCCCGAAGGCGATCTAAATATCGTGACCCGGTTGTCGTCCATGATCCAACGCAACTGCCGGTCATTCGGAATGTCGCTCCACACCATGTAGCGGCCCACGCCGTTCCAGGCTGGCCCCTCCGCCCACAACGTGCCCGTGAAGAGCCTCTGCATCGGCGCGTTAAAAACGATGTACTTCCGAAACCGTGGATCCGTGGCGAGAATGTCTGGATCCGGATACGCCCCCGGCTCATTCCAATTCCGGGGAGCCGCCTGCTGTCCCCATGCGCTCATGGCCGCTGTTGCGCCCAGTGCAGTCTTCAAGAAGTTGCGTCGTCCCGATGGCATCGAATCTAGGCTATGCTCTACCCATGCCAAATTCAACCGTAGCGCCGACGGGCCGCCGCCGCGCCCTGCAAGCCCTGGCTTTCGCCGCTCCGCTCGTCGCGGTATCATGCTCCTCCATGGAATCTGAAGAACAGCTCCGGCACGACAAGGCCGACATTCGAGAGGTCATTGAGAACTGGGCCATCTTCCGCGACGCCGCACTTTGGGACAAGTTCCAAACCGTGTGGCACAGCGACGGCTACATGATGGCCACCTGGTTTCAAGGCCCTGCAACCGAGTTCATCAAGGTGAGTCGCGATGGCTTCGAACGCGGCGTGAACATTCTGCACTTCCTCGGCGGCACGAACACGGAAATCGTCGGCAACCGTGCGATCGCCATGACCAAGATGACGATTACCCAGCGAGCTCCCGTGCACGACACGCTGGTCGACGTCATCTGCACCGGGCGTTTCTATGACTTCTTCGAAAAGCGCGACAACAAGTGGGCCATCGTCCTGCGCCGCTTATTCTATGAGAGCGACCGCATGATCGTCCTCGATCCGTCGAAGGAGCTCAAGCTGGAGCCCGAGCTTCTAGCCAGCTTCCCCGTTGGCTACCAGCACTTGGCGTATCTGCAGACGAAGCTCGGCTTCAAGGTGAAAACGGACATGCCTGGCCTGCGCGGCCCCGAAGGACAGGCCCTCTATGCGCATGGAGCGAACTGGCTCGCAGGGAAACCGATCGACGACGCTAAGAAGTAGTTACGCGACGTCGATCCAACCTTCATGTGGCAGCGTGACCGGCGCAAGCCCGTTCCGCTGCACGGAAATCCGGAACCGCGGCCCTTCGACCGCTGCTTCCAGTTCGACCACGCGATTGGCCACGACACGTGTCTCTACGCGGCCGCTTTCGAATTCCACTGTGTAAGTTGCCTCTAGTGACGCCCCGTGCAGCAGTACGAATACGCGACCATCGCGGAATCCGTACAACATCTCGCGAGCCGGAGGCGCACCGCCGTGCATTGCGCCGGATCGCGGATCGGGACGGAACCTGCCCGCTCCCATCCACTCGAACGCCGTCGTGATCTCCCCGTCCATCGTCACTTCCAGCGCATTTGTCGGACGCTCGTGAACGTCGCCTTCTTGCGGCTGTTGATGCAGAATCGGATGATTCAATACATCCGGCACTTCCAACTGCAGCGCGCGATACACGTTCGCCAAGTGATCGCGATACAACTGATCGAACTCCGCGCGATTATCCGAGCCGTGCTCCGGCCCGTACCACCAATTCCAGTCGCTACCTTCGGAAATCAACAGCTCCTCAAACGCCAACGCGCGCGCGGCGGCCGGAACCTTGTCGGCATGCTGGTCGTACGCTTGACGGGCCGCCAGTAAATACTCCCAGGCCTTGTTGTCTTCTTCCGCGCCGATCCAGATGTCGAAATTCGCGTTGATCCAGGAACCCGGCACCACTGTCCCGAGCGGCTTGGCTTCGTACTTCGCGAGAGCCTCGGAAACGGTCAGCGCCTCCAGGTTCGGATCGTTCTCAATGCGCTTGTACAACTCACGCAGGAACGGGCGGCCCTGCGCCCAGTACCACTCCCACGCGTTCTCGCCATCGAGCACGATCGGTACGAGGCAATCGCGGCCGCCCGCGTTGTGCCGGATCCGATCCAGGAAGTGGTCGGCGGCATGCGACGCATCCATGCGTGAATACTCGAAGCCGATCAGGTCACTCAAGTAGTGATCGCGGAACAGCATCTTGATCGCATGACTCTCGCGTTGCCACTCATAGGCCTGATACGTGACGTCCACGCCGGGCTCGCGTTCCAGCGTGCGTCCGAGCACTCCGTTGTCGGTCGCGGCCCACTGGAACCCCATGTCCGCGGCGAGCGTCAGTACTTCGTTCGAGACTGACCCTTCGGACGGCCACAAGCCCACCGGGTCGACGCCCAGCGATCGCCGCATGTACGCTTTGGCGCGTTCCAACTGTATCCGCGCATCCTGCGGATAACTGAAGCGCGGCGGCAGCGTTACGCCCGGCCGCGAAATCGCCGCGATGTCGGAATCGCACAGCAACGGCAGAATCGGATGATAGAACGGCGTGGTCGAAATCTCGATCTGCTTGCGCGCCGCGAAGTCGCGATACACCGGCAGTACATCGTTCAAAGCCTCGCGCTGTTTGTTCACCAGCAGCGCTTGATCCGCCAGTGAATAATCGCGGCCGCGTCGAGCCAGATCCTGTAGCGCCTCATCGGTCGCCACCTGATCCTCGTCGAACCATACCAACTGGCTCAGTACCTGCAAGTCACGCAACTCCGGATTCGCAAGTGTTTCGAACCGTCGATGATGCAGCTCCCCGTAACGCGGGTAGCGATAAATCATGCGCTCCAGGTTGGCCTGGAAGAAGTAGCGCATTACGAACGCGCGCTGAGCTTCGCTCAAATCTTCGGCCGGAATCATCGCGCAATCGAAGAACGGATCGGATGCCTTGCCCGACGCGTACTCTTCAATCTGCGCCAGCATCGAGGGCACCAGGTTGAAGGTCTGGTGCACGTTCGGGAAGTCTTCCAGAATTCGCACCATGCCGGGGTAATCCTTCAAGGCATGTAAACGCGTCCACGGAAGTTTATATTGGCCGGTCCACAAATCTTTGTAGAACGGTTGATGCATGTGCCACAGGAATACGAGTGAGGTCATTGAGTAAACAGTTCCGTCAGCGGACGGGCCGACGCATCAAAGACCGTCATGGGTCTTAACTTGAGGATTAATTCGATGGTACGCAAAACCGAGGAGTCGTTGTAGAACATCCCCGACGGTGCCGGCGTCTTGCGCGAGTTCGGCGAGACTACCAGCAGTGGAGCCTGATCGCCGACAATAAACGCTACAGTCTTGGCAGGAAGGTTTTCGAGCGCCTTGCCCAGTGCGTCATCGCTAGTCGCTTGCACGACGGTCAAACGATTCGCGGCCAGTCCCGCGAGCCGAGCGTTTTGCGCGAGCGTCCCCGCTGGTGGTTGGTTCGCGAGGTCCGTCGCGTTGAAGGTTTTTCCGCGCAAGCGCTGCGCGAAGTCTGAAGGAGTCCCGCCCAACACCCAGTCGAGGCCTTCTTTGCCCGGCGCGTTCGGGAAGAAGTTTTGGACGGCCGCATAGTCAGTTGCCAGTCTGGCGAAGGTCGCACCACGCTTCGCACTTTCGAGCGTGATCAGGATGACGTTGTCGAACGCCGGAGTTGGAGGCGCGGCTTCTTCCGGATCGTAGGCGACTAACTCGACGGCCTTGGCCGTCAAGGCCGCGTCGTTCGC
>CANIIC010000248.1 GCA_947467395.1 Bryobacterales bacterium | reverse complement strand
GCGGATTCCGCAGCCTGCGCTTCGGCGGCCGTGGCGCCGGCGATCGTCAGGTCGAGAGACGTGCCCAGAATGAAGTCATGATGAACATCATGATCACGGCGGGTAGTGGCCCAAACAGGGAGAGCAGGAGCCGCCAGCAGAGCCAGCCAGGTTCTGCGGGTCAGCTGAGTTAGTGTCTTCACAGTAGAAACGCCTCTGACAGAGGAGACGCTTGGCGGCTCCGGCGGATTACATGGCTCCCTCCGGAGTATGTAAAGGCTGGGTTAAAATCACATCCATGAAACTCTTCTTTTTGGCCGCTGCTGCGGCTGTTGCGCTGCAAGCGCAGGCGCCGAATGCGCCCGTTTCCCTCATCAGTGAGATCAAACAGAACTACACCAGCGTCAAGAACAATCTGACGCGGGCGGCGGAAAAGATGCCGGAAGAATTCTATAGCTTCAAGCCCTCACCCGACGTGCGGACCTTCGGGGAAGAAGTCGCGCACGGGGCCGACATCCAGACGATGCTGTGTTCGATGGCACTGAACAAGCCGCAGCAGGGCACGGCGGCGGCGAAGAAAACGAAGGCGGAACTCATCGCGGCGCTCAACGAATCGAACGCGCTGTGCGATCAGGCCTACGCGGTGTTGACGGACGCAAACGCGAATGAAGCGCGGCCGTTCATCCGCGGGCAGCGTTCGTTTGCGGGCGTGCTGGACTTCAACGTGGGTCACCACAACGAAACCTACGGCACGATGGTTCCCTACATGCGCATGAAGGGCGTGGTTCCGCCGTCCAGCGACAATGCAGGAGCTGGTGCGGCCAAGGGCAAGGCGAAGTAAACTAACTCCCATGAAACTCCGTATCGCGGCCGCAACGGCCGGCTTCTTCGCGTTCGTGTGGATCGCGACCAGTCAGAATCCGCCCGCTTCGAATGCGGCCGCGACGGAACGCTGTTCCTCCCTGCTGAAGGCCACCAGCCTTCCCAATCCATCCACACAGATCACCTCGGCGGTCGCGAATTCGGCGGCGCAGGCCAAGGGTAAGGCTCCGGCGGCTCCAGAACACTGTGAGGTACTGGGCAAGATCAATGAGCGCACGGGCAGCAACGGTCAGCCCTACGCGATCAAGTTCCATTTGCGGTTACCCGCCAACTGGAACGGCAACTTCTTTTTCGAAGGCGGCGGTGGATCGAACGGCAACTTAGGCGCGGCATTCGGGAGCTTGCAGGGTTCGCAGCCGGGCAACGCGCTGTCGCTGGGATACGCGGTGGTCAGCCAGGATTCGGGGCATGACAACGCGATCAACAATGATCCGGCCAAGAACGGAACGGTAACCTTCGGCTTCGACCCGCAGGCCCGTATCGACTTCGGCTACAACTCCTACGATCAGGCGACGCGCACGGCCAAAGCTCTGATTCAGTCGTATTACGGACGCGCGCCGCAGCGGTCGTATTACGTGGGCTGCTCTGAGGGTGGCCGCGAGGGGATGGTGGTCTCACAACGGTTCCCCGATGAGTTCGATGGCGTGCTGGCGTGCGCCCCGGGGCTGAATCTGCAGAAGGCCGCTCTGTACGGGCACTCGTGGGATGTGCAGTCGTTCGCAGAGGTATCGAACGCGACGGGGGTCTATGGTCGCGACGGCCAGCCGCTCTTGAACAAAACGTTCACCGATGAAGATCTCGATCTGGCGTCGCAGGCCATTCTGAGTGCGTGCGATGCGCTGGACAATCTGGAGGACGGCATTATCGACAACTTCCCGGCGTGCACCAATGCAGTGGTGGGTCCGAAGCTGACGGCGATCCAGTGCGCGGGAGCGAAGCGGGTCACCTGTCTATCGGCCGCGCAAGTGACGGCCTTGCAGAAGGTGTACGGCGGGGCGCGCGATGCGCAAGGCCAGTTGCTGTGGTCAGACTGGCCGTTTGACCGCGGGATCGGCGGGAAGATCGGGAACAACTACAACCAGGGTTGGCGATCGTGGAAGATCGGCGCGTACGATGCTCCGCAGAATGGCGCCATTATCGCGACGCTGGGGAGCGGATCGGTATCGGCCTTGTTCACGACGCCTCCAACTGTAATTCCCGCGCAGGGTGCGCAGCCCCTGGCGTTCCTGCGAGCGATCGACGTACAGACGGCAGGCTCGAAGCTGACGGCAACGTCTGGCGAGTACACCACCCCTGTGGCGGAATTCATGCGAGCCAGTTCCACGAATCTCACCGGCTTCAAGAATCGCGGCGGCAAGCTGGTCATCGTGCAAGGCGTGAGCGATCCCGTGTTTTCCATCAACGATACGCTGCGGTGGTGGAATGAACTGAATCAGGTGAACAACGGAACGGCCGCGACGTTTGCGCGCGTGTTTGCGGTGCCGGGGATGAATCACTGCAACGGCGGTCCTGCGACGGATCAGTTCAATGCTTTCGCCGCACTGGTCGATTGGGTGGAAAAGAGTTCAGCTCCGTCGCAGATTGTCGCGACGGCCGGTGCGGCTTCGCCTTGGCCGGGACGCACAAGACCGCTGTGCACATATCCGACGCAGGCTCACTACAACGGGACCGGTAGTATCGAAGTCGCGGGCAGCTTCAGCTGTCGCTAACTTACGACACTGTTCGCAGCGGCCTTCTTGCGCGAGCGACGAGCACTGGGACTCAGCACGCGATTCCACCACATGATGGTGCCCGTGACGAACAACATCGCGGGTAGCAGCCCGAGCGCGACCCATAGTGCCTTCGTCTTATTGCCTGCAAAGTTGCCGAAGTGCAGGTAGTACATCCAACGGATGACTTGATCGCCGGGGCTGTAGACAGGCTCGGGACGACGGCGGCGGCCTTTTCCAAAGCCTCCTTTCCCACCACCCGGAGGGGCCGGCAGAGCCTGAGGTTCCGGGGCGGGCTGCGCCACGATTCCAGCAGGCAGCGCAGCAGACGGAGCTTCCGCGATATCTTCGGGCAGCGCGTAACGGATCAGCGGGGAGTAGTGGTTGATCACGCGTTCCACCGGCAGCGGCCACACCACAAAGATGCCGGTCACGGCCCACATGAAGACCAGGCCGAAGCTCCAGAAGCCGACGGCACTATGCAAGTCCCAATTGATGCGCTTCCAACCGGCGCGCGGGTCGATCAGCAGACTGCGGCGCCAGCGATCGATACCAGGCCACCACACGACGATGCCCGAAATGCAGAGGATGGTGAAAATCACCGACATCCAGCCGTTGATCTCGCGACCCGTGTCGCCGGCGAGTAGATCGGTGTGGAGATCCACAAACCAAGCTGCGATTTGAATCGCATAGGGCACTGACGGTCCTAGGTCTTCAGCCGTATACGGATCGAAGAGCCGCTGATTGCGCGCGCCGTTGTGATCCAGCCACAGCTCGGTGGCTACGTTTGCTTCCTGCGACGGCCAGACGTAGCTGACGGTATCGCCGGGGTAGAGTTTCTCGGCCGCCTTCTTCAGCGCGTCTTCGGGAAGTTTCTCGCCCTTGACCGCGACCTTACGCGGGCCCTGATCGGCTTCCTTGTAGATCTCATTGCGGAACACGATGGCGCTGCCGCTGATGCTGATCGCCAGCACATAGAGGCCGAGCGCGACACCGGTCCACAGATGGATCTGGAACAGCGCGCGGCGCAGCCACACGTTCTGCGGACGGCGGAGCCACGAAGTCGAGCCTTTGTTTTCCACCCCGGTATAATAGCGAAGAAAATGACCATCGATCCATCCACCAAAGATCCGCTCGACGTGTATCGCCTGCTTTCGGGCTCGATCATGCCGCGTCCCATCGCGTTCGTCAGCACGGTGAGTGCCGATGGCGTCCTGAATCTGGCCCCGTTCAGCTTCTTCACCGTGGCCAGCGCGAACCCGCCAATCGTGGCCTTTTGCCCGATGGTGCGTGGGGGCGATCGTCCGAAAAAGGACACGCTGCTGAACATCGAAGCCACGGGCGAGTTCGTGGTCAACATCTGCAGCGAAGACTTCGCAGCACAGATGAACGCGACCGCGGGCGAGTATCCGCCGGATGTGGATGAGTTCAAGCTGTCGGGCTTAACGCCGATTCCCAGCGACGTCGTGAAAGCGCCTCGCGTGAAAGAGTCGCGCGTAACGATGGAGTGCAAGCTGCATCAGCTGGTGCCGGTCAGCGATAAGTTCCTGGGCGGGACGATGGTGCTGGGCGAGGTGGTTCGCTTCCACGTACAGGACGGCATGATCAACGAGCTGTGCGAGATCGATGCGGACAAACTGGATGCGATCGGGCGCATGGCGGGCCCGGTGTATGTGCGAACGAAGGATCGGTTCGAAATGGTGCGACCCGCATAGGGCCGCACCAAACGATAGCAACTTTACGACTTGATCATGCGACCATCGGCCAGCTTGATCAACGAGCTCAGCATCGCGGGAGCACCGCTCTTGGCCGCGCCGCCGGTGCAACTGATCACGTCACCTTCGGCGACCGTCTTGCGCGTCCAGCCGTAGCTCTTGAGGTGATTCAGGCTCATCATCTCGATTTCCCAGGTG
>CANIIC010000247.1 GCA_947467395.1 Bryobacterales bacterium | reverse complement strand
TGTGGTCGCGTTCGCGCGGGCTGTTCGCCGGCATTTCGCTGAAGGGCTCCACGTTGCGTGAAGACAAGACCTGGAATCGTGAACTGTACGGCAAGGAACTTTCGAACCGGGACATCATCACCAAGGGTATGGCTGCCCCGAAGGGCGCCACCGAACTACTAACGGAATTGAACCGGTACTCCAGCCGCAAGTAACATGTCCGATCCCAACGTATCCGCGCGGATGCGCGACGACTGGAACGCACGAGCCCGCGAAGATGCAGGCTACTACGTCGCGTTCGGACGCCGCGATCAGGATGACGCGGAGTTCTTCGCGACGGCTACGCAGGTCGTCAACAATCTGGAAAAGGAACTGAAGCGAGTTCCCGCGAAGCAGCGCACTCAGTGGAAGGCGCTCGAAATCGGCTGCGGTCCGGGGCGGCTGATCCGTCCTATGAGCCGCCATTTCGCCGAGATTCACGGCATCGACGTCTCAGACGAGATGATCGAACGGGCTAAGCAGAATCTACGGGAAACCTCGAACGCGCACGTGCATGTGGGCGATGGCTCGCGTCTCACGCAGTTCGAAGATTCGTCGATCGATTTCATCTACTCCTATGCGGTGTTCCAGCACATTCCCAGCCGCGACGTTGTGCTCGAATACTTGAACGAAGTTCAGCGTGTCCTGAAACCCGGAGGTATCGCCCGGCTGCAGTTGAACGGCCTGCCGCTCATCGGCGATGACCAGTACACAACCTGGTCCGGCGCGCGATTCTCGTCGGCCGAAATCCTGGAATTCACTCAAAGCCGCAACCTGCAAGTCCTCGCGCTGGAAGGTGCGGGGACGCAGTACATGTGGACCACGTGGGTCAAGCGACCCGCGGACTGGGCCGCGCGCATGGCTGGGCAAACGTTTGACCAATTGCCGTCGCGGATTCGCCGCATCACGAATGCTACAAGTTCGGAGCCAGTGGCGCCCTCGCGCGGTCGCTTCGCGTCGATCTCCGTGTGGGTTGAAAACCTACCGGAAGACGCCGGACTGCATCATCTGCGCGTCACCATTGGCGAATACATCGGCACGATCATCTACATCGGACCGCCCGACAACGTTGGCTTGCAGCAACTCACCGTGATCCTACCGGATCTGGAGGCCACCGGGCTTCTGCCGGTTGAGCTGCGTTGGCTGGATACGCCCATCGCTCCGCCGACGACGCTGCGCGTGATCCCCCCGGGGCCGTCCGTGCCGCATCTTCGCTCCGTAACGGATGGCGTGAATCTGGTGCTTCCGAATTGCATCGAAACGCGGACAGTGAAGATGACGCTCGAAGAGATTTCAAGGCCTCATGAACTCGACGCAACGATCGACGGCAAACCGGTGTTGAACCTCGAATACTTCTGCATTGAGCCTCGTCCGCAAGTATTCGAAGTAAACTTCACGCTCCCCGAAGATCTGGGCGCTGGCTACTATCCGCTGGATGTGCGGATGGGCCGCCGCAAGATTGCGACCGTCACCGTGCAAGTCGTTTGATGGCCGGCAGGTCGACCGGACCGCTTGGCCAGTGCTGATCGACGGCGCGCAGCATCATCGCCACCATCGCATAGTCCCCCATGGCCGAGGTCAATTCAAACATCCCCTCCTGGCCAAATTCCTTGACCACCTGCGCATAGAGTTCTGAACTGACCTTGTGATCGCGCAACAGTGCTCGGAAAAAATGAACCACTAGCGCCTCTTTTTCCGGCGCACCGCTGACGTCGCCATCCAGCTTGATAGCCTCGACCGTTTTCGCGCTGATCCCCGCGCGTAGCGCCGCCGCTTCATGCGAGCTCCACTCATACGGTTCATCAAATTCGCGAGCCGCGATGATGCTGCACAACTGATACATGGCGGTCCCAACTTTGATGGTGCGGACGTACTTGTTCAGTTGGTCCAGCGGGACGGCGACACCCATGCTGTAGAGCGAGGTGGCGGCCGGCCCCAGCGACGGGACAGGCTTCGGATTCCCCGCGGCATCCTTACCCAGCACCACGTCATACGCCCTGAGCGCATCGCCGCTCAATTGATCACGTTTCATCAACGGCAAGCGGGAGAAGGATTCGCGGTTGATATCGGCAGGCAGGTCCTGCGCAAGCATCGCAGCTGCGGCGAAAACGGACAACAGGAGGATTCGCATGGGGTGGATGATATCACGCGGATTCGCGTTACGATGGGGATACACCGACCGCGATGCCTCGTATCGATCCCAAGAGCAAGCTAGGCCTTTTCGTGAGCCACGTTGTGCCGAGCGTCATGCGCCCGATGCGCGTACTGTGGAACGAAATCATTGGCTTCGTCTTTTTCGTGCTGGCCATTTCCATGACACCTGGCATCATCCGTGCATATCGTGAGCTGGAGAGCCCGCAGGGCGGGATGGGCAGGCTGATGCTGGCGGCCGGATTCATGCTGATGCTGCTGTACTTCGGAATCACATCCTTCTTGCGCGCCCGTAAGATCTCGCGTTCGTAATCATGGAACGCCCCGGAGAGTTTCCCTACACTCGCGGCATTCATGCCCGTATGTACCAGGATCGGCTCTGGACCATGCGCCAATACGCTGGTTTTGGATCCGCGGAAGAGAGCAACCAGCGTTATCGTTACTTACTCTCACAGGGCATCACCGGACTCTCTGTCGCCTTCGATTTGCCAACGCAGATGGGTATGGATTCGGACCATGCTCTGGCAGCGGGCGAAGTTGGTCGCGTAGGCGTTGCGATCTGCTCGCTCGAGGACATGGAGCGGCTGTTCGATGGCATCCAGCTCGACACAGTCACCACGTCGATGACCATCAACTCCACGGCGGCCATTCTGCTGGCGATGTATGTTCTGGTGGCCAAGCGGCAAGGCGCGGACCTGGCGAAACTGTCAGGTACGATCCAGAACGACATTCTGAAGGAATACATCGCGCGCGGCACCTACATTTACCCGCCGCGCCCTGCGATGAAGATCATCACCGACATCTTCGCGTGGGCCGGGGCCGAGTTACCGGAATGGAACACGATTTCGATCAGCGGGTATCACATCCGCGAAGCCGGCTCGACGGCAGTGCAAGAAGTTGCGTTCACTTTGGCCAATGCCATCGCGTACATAGAGGCTTCGGTAGCGGCCGGGCTGAACGTGGATTCCTTCGCGCCGCGGCTTTCGTTCTTCTTCAACGCTCATAACGACTTTTTGGAAGAGATCGCCAAGTATCGGGCAGCGCGCCGTTTATACGCAACGATCATGCGTGACCGCTTTGGCGCGACGAATCCGAAATCGATGATGCTGCGCTTCCACACGCAGACGGCGGGCTCCACACTCACGGCGCAGCAGCCCGACGTAAACGTGGTTCGAGTGGCGTTGCAGGCGATGGCCGCAGTACTCGGGGGAACACAGTCGCTGCACACCAACAGTCGCGACGAGGCGCTCGGGCTGCCAACCGAAGAATCCGCGCGGCTCGCACTACGGACGCAACAGATCCTGGCGCATGAAACGGGCGTCACGAACACCCCGGATCCACTGGGTGGAAGCTACTACATCGAAGAATTGACGGATCGCATCGAACAAGGCGCGAAGGACTACATCTCACGGATCGATGCGATGGGCGGGACGCTGGCGGCCATTGAACGCGGCTGGATTCAGGCCGAGATACAGAACGCGGCCTACGAGTATCAGCAACGCGTGGAACGCGGCCAGCAGATCGTGGTCGGGGTGAACAAGTTCCGGCAGGAGAACGAGAAGACGCACCCGACGTTCCGCATCGATCCTGCGGTTGAACGCGAGCAAGTGGAACGACTGCGCAAATTGCGCGCCTCGCGACCCTCGGGAACGGCGCAGCTGCGGCTGAACGAGCTTGAAACTGCGGCTCGCCGGGGTGATAACATGATGCCGCCCATCCTCGCGGCGTGCGACGCTCTGTGCACGGTCGGTGAGATCTCAGATCGCTTGCGGCGAGTGTTTGGGGAATATCGAGACACCCTATGAAAACTCTTGCCATCACTCTCCTCTTACCGCTCACGGTGTTTGCGCAGGAGCGCAAGCCGAAGCCCGCTTTCCCGGGGCAGACGGAAGCTCCACGACCGGCGAAGGCTTCGCCTGCCCTGAATATTGACACCATCGCGACCGGCTTGAACGGCGCGTGGGCCATGGCGTTCCTGCCCAGCGGGAACATTCTAGTGACGCAGAACACGGGCGAGATACGGGTGGTGAACCCGAAGAAAAACTTTATCTCGGCTCCGTTGGCGGGCGTGCCGCCGGTCACAGTTACCGGGGCGCAGGGGCTGCATGATCTGCTGCTGGATCCGGACTTCGCTCGTAATCGGCTGGTTTACTTTACGTATTTCGCGCCGCCGAAGGGCGAGGCTCCAGGGATCTGGCCAATCGAGCACTATTACGAAGACGTGTGGACAAAACCGTTCACGGAGCGCCGCACGATGCGAGTGGGCACCGAACGAATCGCCCGCGCGCGGTTGAGTGAAGATGAACGCAGTCTAGAAAACGTCGATGTGCTCGCGGAGGGCGCTGAGCG
>CANIIC010000246.1 GCA_947467395.1 Bryobacterales bacterium | reverse complement strand
CTCCGCTGCACGACGCTTGCGTGGTCGGTGACACCGTAGGCGATCCGTTCAAGGACACGTCGTCGGTGGCGTTGAACCCGATCATCAAGTTCACCACGCTGTTCGGTTTGTTGGCTGTGGAACTGGCGGTTTCGATGAACAAGTCGCAGGGCGAGGGCCTCACGCACGTGCTGGCCGGCGTGTTCCTGCTGATCTCGTTCTTCTTCGTATACCGGTCGTTCTATGGGATGCGGATCGTGGCGGAAAAGTAGATCGTAGTCAAAGTTGGTAGAGTGAGGGGCATGCGTCTAACGCGTGCCCCTTTTCTTTTCTTGGTGACCCTTATGTCTTGCTCGACGCCCCCCGATCCTCAGTTGGTGGAATTGCAGAAGAAGCAGAGCCGGTTTGCGCCGGTGGAGTTGAGCGTCGACACGACCAAGCTGGAGGCCGCGGATCAGCAGGCTTTGGCGAAGTTGGTCGAGGCCGCCAAGGTGATCGACGAGTTGTACCGCAATGAGCAGGTGTGGGCGGGCAACAAGGCGCTGCGCGAGAAGCTCGCGGCGGATACGAGCGAGTTGGGCAAGGCTCGGCTGCGCGCGTTCGATTTGAACCAGGGGCCGTGGTCGGATCTGGACGAGCATGCGGCATTCCTTCCGGATGTGCCGAAGCGCAAGCCGCTGGGCGCGAACTTTTATCCGGAGGACATGACGCGCGAGGAGTTCGAGGCTTGGCCGCAGAAGGACACCGGGTTCTTTACAGTGATCCGGCGCTCTGGGAAAGAGTTGCGGGCGATTCCGTACAGCGTCGCGTATCAGGAGTCGTTAAGCCGAGCCGCGAAGTTGTTGAAGGAAGCCGCGGAGCTGACGCCGAATACATCGCTGAAGGCGTTCTTGAACGCTCGGGCGGAGGCGTTCGTTTCGAACGACTACTATGCGAGCGATGTGGCGTGGATGAAGATCGACGCGCCGATTGAGCCGACCATCGGGCCGTACGAGACGTACATGGACGAACTGTTCGGGTACAAGGCGGCGTTCGAGGCGTACATCACACTGCGTGACGATGCGGAGACGGCGAAATTGAAGATGTTCTCCGACCACTTGCAGGAGATCGAGAACAGCCTGCCGTTCGATGCGAAGTACCGGAATCCGAAGCTGGGGGCGCTGGCTCCGATTCGCGTGGTGAATGAAGTCATCGCGACGGGCGACGGGGCGCATGGAGTTCGCACGGCGGCGTTCAATCTGCCGAACGATGAGAACGTGGTGCGTGAGTACGGCTCCAAGCGCGTGATGTTGAAGAACGTGCAGGAGGCGAAGTTCGCCAAGATCCTGACGCCGATCGCGTCGCGCGTGCTGGCGAAGGGTGATCAGGCGAACCTCAGTTTCAATGCGTTCTTCACGCACATCCTGGCGCATGAGATGACGCACGGCATCGGACCGCAGAACAATGTTCGCGGGTCGTTGAAGGACCTGCACTCGGCGATTGAAGAGGCCAAAGCCGATGTCACGGGTCTGTTCATGCTGCAGTTCCTCTATGACAAGGGCTTGCTCCCGTCGGAAGAGAAGCAGCTGTACACGACGTTCCTGGCCTCGGCGTTCCGCACGATGCGGTTCGGCGTGCATGAGGCACACGGGCGGGGGATGGCGGTCCAGATCAACTACCTGATGGACAAGGGCGCGTTCGTCGCGCAGTCGGACGGGACGTTCTCCGTGGACTTCTCGAAGGTGAAGAGTGCTGTGCGTGACTTAGTGGGCGAACTGCTCACGATCGAGGCCGAAGGTGACTACGCTCGCGCGAAGAAGTTGCTCGATGAGCAGGGCGTGCTGCGCCCGGTGGTGTCCGCGGCGATCGCGAAATTGACGGATCTGCCAACGGATATCGAGCCGGTCCGCAAATAGCCGGATTCTTGCGACCCCATTTCGCCGCGTGATACCGTAGGGCGACATGCGCATTCGCAAGCTTGTAATACTGGGGGGCTCCGTTGCTGCCATGGGTCTGATGACCGCATGGATGGCGACCGGACAAGCACCTCGCCGCGTCACGGACGCGACCATCATCAATGCCGGCAAGACCGGTGAAGAGTGGCTGAGCTACAACCTCACGCCCGGGGAGACTCGCTACAGCCCGCTGAAGCAGATCGACACGACCAACGTCGGCCGGCTGAAGCAGGCGTGGTCCTATGAGATCGACTTCGGCGGCGGGGGCACGCAGGAATCGACGCCCCTGGTGCACGATGGCGTGATCTACTCCATCACCAACTGGAGCAAAGTGTTTGCCGTCGACGTGCGCACGGGCAAAGAGAAGTGGCGCTTCGATCCGGAAGTGAATCAGGCCACGGTTCGCCCGAAGATTTGCTGCGGCATTGTGAATCGCGGCATGGCGATTTACGAAGACAATATCATCTTCCCGGCGCTGGACGGTCGCTTGATCGCGCTGAACCTCGCGACGGGCAAGCCGGTGTGGGAAACGCGTCACGTGTGGGCGCAGGACAATTACACGATCACCATGGCTCCTCGCATCGCGAAGGGCAAAGTGATCATCGGCGCGGGTGGCGCAGAATATCCGGTGCGCGGCTTGGTGGCTGCTTACGACGCCAAGACGGGCAAGGAAGCGTGGCGCTTCTATACGGTGCCGGGCGATCCTGCCAAGGGCTTCGAGAATGAAGCGATGCGCAAGGCGTCGGCGACGTGGAATGCGGATTCGTGGAAGTTGGGCGGCGGCGGTACGGTGTGGGACGGCATGGCGTACGATCCCGATGCCGAACTCGTGTATGTCGGCACCGGTAACGCCGGTCCGTGGCCGGAGAACCTGCGCAAGACCGTAGGCAAGGATGCGTTGTATGCGTGTTCGATCCTGGCGATCAACGTCAATACGGGTCAACTGAAGTGGTACTTCCAAAACGTGCCGGGCGATTCGTGGGATTACGACACGGTGGCGCAGCTGATGCTGGCGGATCTGACGATTAAGGGCAAGCCTCGCAAGGTGCTGATGCAGGCCAACAAGAACGGCTTCTTCTATCTGATCGACCGCTTGTCCGGCGAGTTCATTCAAGCCAAGCCGTTCGCGAAGGTCACGTGGGCCGCGGGCCTGGATGAGAAGACAGGTCGCCCGATTGTGCACAAGGAGTCGTTGTACACGGATACGGAGTCGATTCAGTTGACGCCGGGTCCGGGTGGCGCGCATAACTGGCCGCCGATGTCCTTCAATCCGAACACGGGCTTGGTGTATGTGCCGGGTTCGTCGGGTTCGGGGTTCAACTATCAGGTGGATCCGGCATTCAATTACAAGCCGGGCCAGTTGAATCTGGGAATCAATGTTGGTGGCGGTGGAGCGCCTGCGGGTGGTCGCGGCGCGAATCAAGGCAAGAACGCTCCTGCGCCGAATGCAGAATCGCCGGAAGTCGCGGCGGCCCGTGCTGCAGCTGCTGCGGCGAATCAAGGCAAGCAGGCTGCTCCTGCGAAGCCGAACGCGGTGACGCGTCGTGCCACGCCTCCGTTCATTGGTCCCGACGTCACAGGCAACTTCCTGTTCGCCTGGGATCCGGTGAATCAGGTGGAGAAGTGGCGCAAGCCGGGCGGCGGCAGCGGCCAGGGCGGCACGCTTTCGACGGGCGGCAATCTGGTGTTCCAGACGCTGCCGGATGGCCGCTTGATGGCGTACAGCGCGGACAAGGGCGATGAACTGCTTGAGTTGCGCATGGGGCCGGAGAATGGCATCGGTCCGCCGATGACCTTCATGCTCGATGGCAAGCAGTACGTCGTTGTGCAGGGCGGTCAGGGCCCGGGGCAGCCGCAGGGCTTCGGTGGTGGTGATCCGGTGAATCCGAATCGTCCGCCTCCGCCGTTCCCGAAACTGATGGTGTTCACCGTCGACGGCAAGTAACTCGCATCAACCTCAAAGGGCTCCTGGAAATCCGGGAGCCCTTTTTGCGTTTCGTGATATCCTCCGGAATTCGCTCATGTCCCAAGCTCAACGCCCTACTCGTGCGCGTCACGTTGTCCTCTGGATGACGGTCGCGGTTTACATGATCACGTACATGGATCGCGTGGTGCTCTCCACCGCGACTCCGGAGATGCGCAAGGAACTGGGCTTCGATCTGAAGACGATGGCGTACATCGTGGGTGCGTTCAACTGGAGTTACGCGCTATGTCAGATTCCGGGCGGGTTGCTGGGTGACAAGATCGGGCCGCGCCGCGCCCTGAGTCTGATCGTTACCTGGTGGAGTGCGTTCACATCGTTCACGGCGATGGCCGGGAGTGCGACCGCGCTGTTCGCAGTCCGATTCCTGTTCGGTGTCGGAGAAGCTGGGGCGTTTCCCATCGCGACGCGATCATTGTCGCGTTGGATTCTGGCGACCGAACGCGGCTTTGCGCAGGGAGTTACTCATGCGGGGGCTCGCTTGGGTCTGGGCCTGACGCCACCGCTGGTGGTGTGGATCATCCTGAACTTCGGCTGGCGCATGCCGTTCTACATCTTCGCGGGCATCGGACTGCTGTGGGCGATCGCCTGGTACATCTACTATCGCGACTCCCCGGCGGAGCACTCCGG
>CANIIC010000245.1 GCA_947467395.1 Bryobacterales bacterium | reverse complement strand
TAAAGGTCAAAACTCTATGCAAGATGTCGTGCAGTCGAAACGCAACACCGGACGCTTGAGACAGGCCGCGATGCGGCAGAATTTCCCCACAGGGATGCCGTTCGAAGACATGGTGAAGCAGGCGGCTTCGCTGGATATGTGGGGCTTCGACTTGGCCAACCCACCGGACTGGCCGATCCTGCGCAAGTACGGCATGCAGCCGACCTCCTGCACCGGCGGCGGGATGAACTTCAACGACGGCATCATTCGGCCCGCGCTGCATGACAGCATTGAGCAGCAACTGGGCGACCTGATCGATCAATGCGCGCAGGGTGGGTGCCCGAACATTATCGGCATCGGTGGGCAATTGCGCGGCATGAGCTCACAGCAGGCGGCGGACAACGCGGTGGCATTCTTCAATCGCATCAAGGGCCGGCTGGAAGACAAGAACGTCACGCTGGTGACCGAAGTGGTGAATACGCGCAACGATGACCCTGCTTTGGGGCGCACGGATCAGATGATGAACCACACCGATTACGGCGTGGAGATCATGAAGCGCGTGGGCTCGCCGCGGGTGAAAATCCTGTGCGACGTGTATCACATGCAGATCATGGACGGCGATATTGCGCGACGTATCCGCGAGAACATCCAATGGATCGGGCATTTCCATACCGGCGGCGTCCCGGGGCGGCATGAGCTGGATGAGACGCAGGAGATCAACTATCGCTACGTGGCGCAGGTGATCGCCGATCTTGGTTACACGGGCTTCGTCGCACATGAATACAAGCCCTCGGAAGGCCGCGATCACTTCGCGAGCTTGAAGCAGGCCGTCGATATTATGCGCGTGTGATCCTGCCGCGAAAACCGGAAACCGCAGCGGACGGTGGCCCGTCTCGGTATCATTAAGAAGAATTCAAAGGGGACATCTGATTTGAAGCGAACTATCCTTCGTGGAGCACTCTTGTTGTGTGCCGCCACGGCTGTTCTAGCGCAAAATACGCCGGCACCTGCTGCCGCGCCGGACGAAGCGCCGGAACGCCTGCAAGAAAAAGCGTACGTGCGGAAATTTTCGCTGGGCGTTTCGCTGAACTTCACTCCGTTCAACCTGCTGCCGAAGCAAAACCTGAGCGAGAAGATCACGGCGGCGACGCCGGTGGAAATCAACTCGGCTGTCGACCCGAAGAGCAACCGGACTGGCCTTGGTTTTACGGCGCAAGTCGCACTGGGTAGCAAGTGGGCGGTAGCGGTGGCTCCGGTCTATCGCAAAGTGGCGTTCCACGGCTTCCTTGAGAAATTTGAAGGCGTCGATAACTCCGCCACGTTCCTGGATGAGCGCGCAAAATCGTCGATCAACGAAGACACGACGGCCCGCTATCTGGACATCCCCGTTTTGCTGCGGCATTACAACAAGGCGCGCACCGAAAGCGGTCCGCGTTGGTTCTTCGAAGTGGGGCCGCAGATGCGCATGACGTCGCGTGTTCGCATGGCTCGCGACATTGTGCCCCCGAAGGGCGATCGTTACCAGGACAGCATCCCGCTGCCATACAAGAGCAACACGCTGGGTTTCACTGCCGGCATCGGCGGGCAGTTTATCGATGACTTCGGCATCCGCGCGATTCCGGAAGTTCGTTTTACCCGTTGGCTGGGCCGTCCATTCGATTCCGTGCATGGCAAGACGCGCGTGAACCAGGTGGAAGTTGTACTCACGTTCGCGTTTTAATGAGATCATGCGCGCTCGCATGATCGCCGTGCTGGCATGTGCCTTAGTGGCACATGGCCAGAGTGTCGGTGACCTGCGCGCGTTTCTGCAAAACAGCGCACAGTTTACTCCTGTCGAGATTCGAGAAGTAGACGCCGGAATGCCGGTGGCGAAGATCCTGCCTGCGCCGTCCCCCGACTTCATCTACGTGCTGGGCGCCACCTACATCCGATCGTTCCCGGAACAGTATCTGCGCTTGGCCAGCGACATGCAGCGGCTCCGCATGTTACCGGGCTACCTGGATGCCGGACGCTTCAGCGCGATGCCTTCGCTGGAAGACTTGCGCGGCTTCCAGCTTGAGCCGGACGATATCGCAGAATTGCGGAACTGTCGCGTGGGCGAGTGCGAGGTACAGCTTCCCGGCGAAGTGATCGACTTGTTCCGCCGCTCCGTGAAGGGCAAAGCGACCGATGCAAACGCTGCGAATGCGCGGGCCAGGGAGATGGCCCTGGACGCGGTGGATCGATACCAGCGCGGTGGCGCACGGGAGTTGGGCTCGTATCGCGATCAGGGGAAGGCCGTGAGTATCGCGGAACACTTCGCGAATCTGTTGCAGGCGCCCGGCGTCGCGCCCGACGTGCTGCCCGAATTAAGGCGGTACTTGATCGGTTACCCGCAGGTAATGCTGCCTGGGGCGGAGTCCTTCTTTTTCTGGGAACGCGTGGACTTCGGCCTCAAGCCTACGCTGCGCATCAACCATGCCGTGACCTACCGGACCAAAGGGTCCGGCACGGAGCTGGCGGCGTTTGCGGTGAAGCAGCTGTACGCCAGCCACTACTTTCAGGCGGCGCTGGACTTGAGCATATGCATCCGCGACGCGCGACTGCCCGCCAACCAGCCCGGCTTCTACCTGGTGAGCCTCAAAGGCTCACGCCAGTCCGGTTTGACGGGGTTCCGGGGCAGCATCCTCCGGCGGATCATCACCAGCAAGACGCGGACGGCGCAGGTGGGCGTGCTGAGTATCCTGCAAAGTACGCTGGAAGCCGGCTCTAGGTCGCGCTAAACTCAAGAGACTTTGTGCGCCCGTAGCTCAGCTGGATAGAGCAACTGGCTTCGAACCAGTTGGCCGGGAGTTCGAATCTCTCCGGGCGCACCATCATAAATAACGAGTTCTGGGGATCGCTGGCCATGCCCATCTACGAATACGAGTGCCTGGACTGCCGGAAACCCTTCGAGTTCCTGCACCTCTCGACGACGTCCCAGGCCGTTTGTCCCCACTGCGGCGGGCAGCAACTGGAACGGAAGATCTCGCTTTTCGGGTCGAGCTCGGAGGAAAGCCGGGCCGCCAGCCTCAGTGCCGCCCATCAGCGGGCCGGGCAGAAGCGTCAAGACAAACAGCGCGCCGAACATCAGCAGCAGCACGAACATTTTGAGGATGCGCCTTCGGGCGACGGACACACCCACTAACTGCCGCCTCGCGAGGCTTGTTCCCCCAGTCCGGAGGGTCTATAATTACCCTCGGTGTTGAATCGACTGTACCGCTGGCAGAGTTGTCGGCGGCGATTCGGCGCCCAGCGCTGGCCGTGTTGACAGAGGGGGGCTCTGATGAAGGTAAGACTCGTGGTGGCCACCGTAGCCGTGGGGGCTGCGTTGCTGGGATTCCAACAAGGGCCGTCGAAGGCGCCTAGCGGAAATCCGTCTGCTACCCCGTCCCCTGCAGCAGCGAAGGCGCCGGCCGCCAAAGCTGCAAACGTCTTTAAAGCGACCCCAGATTCCGCGCGTACGCTGGTGACGCAGTATTGCGTTGGGTGCCACAACGATCGCGCCCGCAGTGCGAACTTCTCGCTTGAAAAAGCAGACCTGAATGCGGTGGCGGACCATCCTGAGATCTGGGAACGCGTCATCCGCAAAATGCGCGCCGGCATGATGCCGCCCGCTGGCATGCCCCGGCCGCCGCTCGGCAGCTATGAAGGCGTCCGGGACTGGCTGGAAACAGAGATGGACAAGCGAGCGGCGTTGCACCCGAACCCAGGTTCGGTGGTGCTGCATCGCTTGAACCGCACCGAATACAAGAACGCCGTGCGCGACCTGTTGGACCTCGAAATTGATGTCGCGGGTATGCTGCCGGCCGACGATTCTGCGCGCGGCTTCGACAACATCGCCGGCTCGCTAACGATTTCGCCGACGCTGCTGGAGGCCTATACCACCGCCGCCGGCCGCATCGCTCGCATGGCCGTCGGTTTCTGGAAGTCGCCGACGGAAGCTGCCTACATCGCGCCGGGCGATACCTCGCAGACCGATCATATTGATGGACTCCCGTTCGGAACCCGCGGCGGCATGGCCGTGCGTCACGTGTTCCCGGCCAACGGCGAATACAAGTTCTCGGTGGCGAACTTCGGCCTCGGCAAGTTCATCCCGAATGAGAAGCTGGCCTTCTTCATTGACAACGAAATGGTCGACGTGAAGGACTACAAAGGCGTCGGCCTGACGGCGGCGAATGCGTCGACCGACGATGGCGAAATCAATTCGACGATCTCTGTGCAAGCGGGCTCGCACTTGGTGGGGGTAACATTCCTCGCCGACAACATGAGCCCCAGCCTCGACTTGATCAAGCAGTACGCGCGCAAATCGCTCGAAGACAACCCGATTCCGCAGTTGCAATATCATCCAGCGGTCGGCACGCTTCGCATCCGAGGCCCGTTCACGGCGGTGCGACCCACCGATTCGGCCAGTCTGCGCAAGGTGTATATCTGCCAGCCGGCCACGCCGGAGCAGGAAGAGCCCTGTGCCAAGCAGATTCTTTCGACATTGGCCCGCCGAGCGTATCGCCGGCCGTTGGTCGACCGGGACAT
>CANIIC010000244.1 GCA_947467395.1 Bryobacterales bacterium | reverse complement strand
TCGATCCATCGGAAGGCCTCCTGATCTTCCCCGCCCTCAACGCCCGCGTGCGATCCTGGGAAGAACGTTGTCCTGAGAACGCATGAATCCCACTTCTGCAGCAACCCCGCTGAGGATCGTTTCTATCGGCGGTGGTACTGGCCTGGCTACACTGCTGCGCGGCCTGAAACGGTACGCGCGCACCACCCACGGGGGCATTGAAGTCACCGCCGTGGTCACAGTCACCGATGATGGCGGCAGTTCCGGCCGTTTGCGCCGCGACTTTGACGTCCTGCCCCCCGGCGACATTCGCAACTGCATGGTTGCCCTCAGTCAGGACGAAACCCTGCTGGCGCGCTTGTTCAACTATCGTTTTTCGAGTGGCCGCGGGCTCAAAGGCCATAGCTTCGGCAACCTGTTCCTGACCGCGATGACCCACCTAACCGGCGACTTCCCGCAGGCCGTTAAACTGTCCGCGGAGGTCCTGGCCGTCGCAGGCCGGATCTACCCGTCCACCGGCGCGAACGTCACCCTGGAGGCCACTTTGGCCGACGGGACAGTCATCAGTGGCGAATCACGCATCGGACGGAGCAAGAAACGCATCGCCGAGGTCCGACTGGAGCCGCGCCGAGTCCGCCCGGTGAAAGAAACGCTGCAAGCCATCGCTGCCGCCGACTTGATCACCCTCGGTCCGGGTTCGCTGTTCACCAGCATCATCCCGAACCTGCTGGTCGACGGAATCCCCAAAGCGATCGCGCAATCGTCCGCCAGCAAGGTCTACTTCGCGAATCTCATGACGCAGCCAGGCGAGACGCTGGGCTTCTCCGTTTCCGACCACGTCGAGATGCTGCTCAAACACAGCGGGCGGTGCGGGAAATCGTTGATCGACACCTGCGTCGTGAACTCCGGACAACTCGGCTCCGGCGCCATCCGGCGATACCGCGCTCAGTCCGCCCAACCGGTCTTGGTGGACTCTGAAAAATTGGACTCCTTGGGAATTCGCGTGCTGAGCCAGGATCTGGTCCTCAAAGCCGGCCGCGGTGAGCAGAGCAAGATTCGGCATGACTCCAGTGCGATCGGCGCGGTAGCTGTGGAATTGGCGCAAGAACACCGATGGAAAAGCAAGAGGCTGAAACCGTGAACACAACTGTCGTGATCCTTGCCGCGGGTCTGGGAACCCGCATGAAATCGAAGCAGGCCAAGGTGCTGCATCGGGCCGGCGGCCTGCCCTTGGTGGAACACGTCGTGCGCGCAGCCAAGGCCGTCGCGTCCCCTGAACGAATCTTCGTCGTCACCGGCCACCAAGCCGAAGCCGTGGAAGCCGCACTCAGCAACCACGGTGTCCAGTTCGCTCGCCAGACGGAACAGAAAGGCACCGGTCACGCACTGGCGCAGTGCGCACCGAAAGCCTCGGGCCTGGACGGCCTGCTGATGGTCCTGGTAGGCGATGCCCCCCTGCTCACCGCCGAAACCTTGGTCCGATTGCGCGATCAACAGGCCTCGACCGGCACTGCGGGCACTCTGATTTCGACTTCGGTCGCCGACCCCACCGGTTACGGCCGCGTGGTGCTGGATGATCGGGGTGACGTCAGCGCCATCGTCGAACACAAGGCCTGCTCACCGGAGCAACTGAAGATCAACGTCATCAATTCCGGCATCTACTGCATGCGGGCCGACCTGGTCTGGAACAACCTCAAAGAGATCGTGCCGAACCCGGCCTCCGGCGAATACTACCTCACTGATATTTTCGAGATCCTCCGCAAACAGAGCCATCGTCTGGGCGCGATGCACCTGGCCGACCCCAACGAACTACTCGGCATCAACACACGCGTCGAACTGGCCGAAGCCGACACGATCTTGCGGGCACGCAAGCGGCGCGCGCTCATGCTGTCAGGCGTCACCATGGAGCAACCGGAATCCGTCTCCATCGATATGGATGTCACAATCGGCCAGGACACGGTCCTAGAGCCGCACGTGCGTCTCCTGGGCACAACTACCATCGGCGAAGACTGTCGCATCGGCGCCGGCACGATTCTCGACAATATGGCGGTCGACGGCAGCGTCACGATTCACCCCTACTCCGTGCTGACGCAGTCACACATTTCGACGCGCGCCGAAATCGGTCCGTTTGCGCGAATGCGGGCGAATTCCGACGTCGGTGAAGGCGCGCAGGTCGGCAACTTCGCGGAGTTGAAAAACACCAAGATTCACGCGGGAGCCAAGGCGCATCACGTGGGCTACCTGGGGGACACCGAAATCGGAGCCAAAGCGAACATCGGCGCGGGCACCATCGTCTGCAACTACGACGGCGTGATGAAGCACAAGACCAAGATCGGCGCCGGCGCGTTCATCGGCAGCAACTCGACACTGGTTGCCCCGGTCGAAATCGGCGACGACAGCTACGTGGCAGCGGGCAGCGTCATCACCCATGAAGTCCCGTCCGATGCACTCGCCTTCGGGCGCGCACATCAGACCCTGAAACACGGCTGGGTGTCCAACCGCCGCGCCAAGCATCCGAAGAAGTAAATCTCAGTCCCCTAAAATAAAGGGAGAGGGTCATGGCGCCGGAAACGGTGCCGTGACAAGAGGGACTGTTCGTGGATGCATCACATGTAGTGAAAGCTTGGGGAAAGATTCTCAAGGGGCACGCTCCATCGCTCTCGATCGAAATTACGAAAGAGTGCCCGCTCCGCTGCCCCGGATGCTACGCCTACGACGACGCCCACTTGGGCACCGGCGAAACGCTGCGGAGTCTCAGTGACTTCAAAGGCCAGGAACTGATCGACGGCGTTCTTGAAATCGTCGACCGCTATCAGCCCCTGCACCTATCCATCGTCGGCGGCGATCCGCTGGTGCGCTATCGCGAAGTGGAAGCGATGATCCCGCTGATCCTCGAACGCGGCACGCACGTGCAGTTGGTCACCAGCGCCTTCCGCGTGGTTCCCGCCGAGTGGGGCACCATGAAGAACCTGAACGTGGTGGTCTCCATCGATGGCCTGCAACCCGAACACGATGTTCGCCGCACCCCGGCCACCTACGAACGCATTCTGAAGAACACAGCTGACACCCAAATCACGGTCCACTGCACCATCACCGGCCAGATGATGAAACGTCCCGGCTACCTGGCGGAATTCGTCGAGTTCTGGTCCGCGAGACCGCAGATCCGCAAGATCTGGTTCAGCATGTTCACGCCTCAGATGGGCGACAAGATGCCGGAGATCCTGACGGCCGCGGAACGGCGCCAAGCTGTCTCCGACATAGATCTTCTCCGCAAGCGATTCCCGAAACTGGAAATGCCTGAGGCTCTGCTGCGGGAGTTTCTCAACCCACCGCACAACCCCCAGGAGTGCGTCTTCGCGCAAACTACGCAGACCTTCTCCGCCGACCTGCGTTCGGAAATTACGCCTTGTCAGTTTGGCGGCAACCCCGATTGCCAGCAGTGTGGCTGCATCGCCTCCATGGTCCTGGCCGCCGTGGCTCATCACAAGCTCGGTGGGATCATCCCCGTGGGCGCGATTTTCAAGGCATCGGTAAAATTCGGCAAGACCTTCGGCAGCCCGGTGACTCCACTTCCAACCAAGCCCCGCTTGGTTGAAATCAGCAAGGCCGCCGGCTCAACCGGCGATTAACGTGAACCGGCCGTCGCGTTCCAATCGATAACTGCGGCCGCGCCACACGATAGTGTTCCCGAAGAACCCGGCGATCCAGAAGCAGAACACAGCCACGTCCTCGAACGGTAACAGCAGCCAGTTCAGGCGCGCGCGCAACACACCCCAACTCACCACACGAGCCGCCACCGCTCGCACGACAAACGTCGCCGGGACAACGGGCCAAAGCTCGGGATTCCAGGCCGCCACGATGAGGGAAATCGCAAACGGCATCGTGAACAATTGGCCTACATAACCCGCCGGACGCGACCGTCGCGTACTGCGCGACCACCGCAACCGATGCGCCGCGTTGTGCGAGAAATCCGTGCTGCCAATGTGATGCTCGATCACGTACGACGACAGAATCACCCCATGCCCGGCATCGGCCGCAAACTTCCCCAGCACGAAATCCTCCGCCAGATAGTCCTTGATCCGATCGAAGCCGCCAATCGATTCCATCACCCGTTTGCGCGCCACAATCGTCGGGCCGACCGCGAAGTGCATCCCTTCCAGCATGCGCGCCACCAGGACACCGCTGAAGAAGTCCGTATTCATGCCGGTCGCTTCCAGTTGCGACCAGAAGCCAGGACCCGCCACCGCCCGATACGGACACGTCGCCACGCCCAACTTGGGATCTTGAAACTCTGCCGCAACCGACTTGAGCAGATCGCGCGTCACGCGAATATCGCTGTCGCTCATGACGAGCAGATCGTACGCCGCGACCGCCATCATCTTGTGCAGGCTATAGACCTTGGCGTTCGGATAAGGCGGCTCCCCCGTGATGATCAGCCGCGTAGGGACGTGTGGATACTCGGACCGTAGCTTCTCCACCACCGGGATTGCAGCATCGTGCGATTCACGCACCGCAAATAGAATTTCGAACTCCGCGTAATCCTGTTCGAAGAACGTGCGCAGGTTCGATTCCAACCCCAGATCCAGCCCATGCAGCGGCTTCAGGATACTGACAGGCTCGGCCTTGGCCAACGCAGG
>CANIIC010000243.1 GCA_947467395.1 Bryobacterales bacterium | reverse complement strand
GGGATTCGCTACGTGATCACTGGCGAGCAGGGCTCGAAGTACACGGGTATGTTCGAGAGCCCTAGTTTCCGCATGGTGGGTGCGAACGACAATTACTACAAAGTATTCGAGTATCTGGACGCGAAGCCGATCTACCAGTTCCCCGGCAAACTGGAAGTGGTGCGGCGCGATCCTGAAGATCGCGTGTTGACCGTTGAATCGCCCGAGGGCGGGCTGCTGACGTTCTCCGAACAGTTCTACCCCGGCTGGAGCGTCAAGATCGACGACAAGTATTATCCGCTCGAAAAGTGGGAGACCGCGTTCCAAGCGGTGCGTATCGACAAAGGCAAGCACACGGTGGAGCTGCAATACGAAGAGCGCCTGCTCCGGGTGGGAGCGGCGCTCTCGATTGTGTCGCTACTGATCCTGACGCTGTGGATCGCGCTTAGTTCAGGAAGTATTTATAGTACAGCGAATCGCGCTGTTTCGGAATGAAGCCGGCGTCGCGAATCAGGCGGCGAAGTTCTTCTTCCGTGGCCTGATGATGCGTGCCTGCGGCGCTAACCACGTTCTCTTCGATCATGATGCTGCCGACATCGTTGCCGCCGAAACGCAGCCCCATCTGACAGGTTTTCAGGCCCGGCGTCACCCAGGACGATTGGATGTGGAGAATGTTTTCGAGATAGAGCCGCGAGATCGCGAGCATCTTCAGATACTCGACCGCGGTGGCTTCTTCCTTGACGAAGCGGCCCAATGACGTGAGTTCGCGCTGGAAGGCCCACGGGATAAATGCCGTGAAGCCGCCGGTATCTTCCTGGATCTGACGCACGATATCGAAGTGATTCATGCGCTGCTCGAAGGTTTCGCCGGTGCCGAACATCATGGTCGCTGTCGAGCGCATGCCGATCTTGTGGCAGGTCCGATGCACGTCGATCCACTCCTGAGTGCCGCACTTCAGACGGCTGATGCGATGGCGTACATCGTCATCTAGGATCTCGGCGCCGCCGCCGGGTAGGGAATCGAGGCCGGCCGCTTGCAGTCGCTTCAGCGTGTCTTCAAGCGACAGGCCGCTGACTTCGGCAATGTTCACGATCTCCGGCGCGGAGAAGCAATGGCACCAGATATCGAAGTTCTTCTTGATGTTGCGCAGCAGCTCTTCGTACCACTCGATCTTGAGGTCAGGATGCAGGCCGCCTTGCATGAGGATGCCGGTGCCGCCGAGATCGATAGTCTCCTGGATCTTTTTGAAGATTTCTTCCTGCGGCAGGACGTAACCCTCTTTGTGACCGACAGGGCGATAGAAGGCGCAAAAACTGCAATATTCGGTGCAGAAGTTCGTGTAGTTGATATTACGATCGATGATGTAGCTGACGATGTTGTCCGGGTGCAACTTCTTGCGCACGGCGTCGGCGGCCATGCCGAGGCCGATCAGGTCGTCACTCTTAAACATCTCCGTGGCTTCTGCGCGGGAAATCATGCGGTCACTCCTCCGGGTAAGCTGACGCGATCGAGGCGTAACGCCAAGTCGAGATAACGTCGCATCCCTTCGTAATCCTTCTCATTCAATTCGAACACAATGTGACGCGTCAGATAGGCTCGCGTCAATTCTTCGCTGACGCCACGAATGGGCGACTGCTGGCGCACGATGTCGTCCATGTGCGTCAGGCCATAGCGCAGCGAGGCTTTGAAGGCCTCCGTGTACTTGTCCTGGATCAGTTCCTTGCGAGCGCTCCATACGGCGAAGACCATCGGGAGCCCGGTCATATTCACCCACTCCCCGCCGAGGTCGAGGCATAAGTAGGGGATGTTCTCGGGATCGATGTGCAGCGCGGGATCGCCGATGATCAGGCAGGCGTCGGCCTCGGTCAGCATCACTTCCATGTTCGCTCTACGCGCGAACACCTTAGGTGTGCAGCCGAAACGTTCGGCGAGGATAACGCGCGAGAGCATGACCGAAGTGCGCGAACCAGTGTCCACCGCCAGCGTCTGGATCTGCGCGTAGGGAACCTTGGAGATCAAGAGGATGGTGCGCACCGGCCCGTGGCAGGCGATGCCGGTGCCGGGGAAGTAATCGAGCTTCTGTCGCGCGGTTTCGATGACCGGAAGAATGCCGATATCGGCTTGGCCTGCCGCCATGTGCTGTGCGCAAACGGAGGGCAGTTCAAAGCGGACGTCAAAGACCTCGCGCAAAGCGGGGTCGTGTTGAAAGCCCCACACAAGCGGGACGGTGTTGAGGTAGCTGACGGCGGCGACGCGCGGTTTCGGGTGCAACTTACGATTTTATCACCCGGAGCATGCTTGACTACCGCGCATCTGTGGAGTTGGGTCCCGGGCTGTAGTCTGCAGGCCAGCCGGTGGGCTTCGAATCCGGCAGGTTAAACAGCGTGGCCTGGATTTCCTGAATGAACCCGTTGCGGATGGCGAAGAATTCGGCCACGATGCGGTCGTTTGACGTTAAGATCGACTGGCTCTTGGCACCGGCCTTGAGACCGAAGCGCACGATGGAGAGCACCACGCCGCGTTCTTCGTCGACCACGGGATAGCGGCGATCCCAGATGTTACGGCCCAGGAAGCGGCCTTCGTCGAAGCCACGCGAGGTGTCGTTAAACTGGCCGTCGCGCATGAGGTTGGTGGTCTGCAGGCCGTTTTCAAAACGCGTGGAGTCGGTCATCAGACGCGCACGGTGATACGCCGGGGTTCCGTTGGTCTGGAAGGCGCGCCAGTAGCTCTCGGCAGCGGCGATCAGGTCGTAGTAGGAATCGCGGTCACCTTCGCGGATCGAGTATTTGAAGTTCGGTGAGACCTCTTTGAGGCGGTCTTCATCCCACAGGCGATCGGCGTCGCCTTTGTTGGCCTTGATCGTCTCGATCTCGGTAATCGCGCCGTTCTGAACCTTCAATCGAACCGTGAAGAACGTCTTCGAGCCGTCAGCGTTGCGGATGATGGCCTGTGTGCCCGTGTCGCCGCGGTGGATGTTCACGACGTCGAATCGGAAGGTGGTCTCGGCGGCGGAGTTCCAGAACGTCGCGGCGAGTTGCTTGTCGGCACCATTTTCCGTGATGCGAGCCTTGGCCGCCTGAGGCAGAGCCTTCACGTCGTTGGCGATCAGGGCTTTGAAATAAGCGTCAACGTAGCCGGTCAGGCAGGCTCGGTCGCAGGCAGACTGTGCCAGACCGAGCTGCGGAAGGGCCGCCATCGTCAGGAAGGCGGCCACTTGCAGCGATTTCTTCATGCGCCTATTTTACCGCGGGGTCTGGATTCTGGCCCTGCGATGCGAGCAGTGTCGTAAGCAAGCCGCTTTTATCCGGCAGGAGTGTCAGCTTCGCGCTGCTCGCGAGGATGCGCTGAGTCTCAAGGATTTCAAACAGTGCTTGATTCACCTCGGGCGTAGCCGCGGACTCAGAGAGTACGCGACGGAGGGTCGCAGGTCGAATGGCAGCTGCGCGCGCGAACTCAACGGCGGCTTCGCGCTCCGCCGAGCTGGTGATCACGCTCACCTGATTCGCGCCGGCCTGTCGAATCGCTGAGGTGACCTGGCGCAAGCGGTTGACCACTTTCTCTTCGATCTGGCGAATCATGCCCAGGTCGCGGAAATGGACTTTGCGGATGTAGACAGAGCCTGTGCGGTAGCCCCACTCGTTCGACTTGGGTGAGACTTCGTTGCGCACCGCCTGACTCATGTGATGCCGTGTTTCGAGCATCTGCGCCAGCGGCATATTGCTCAGGCAGCGCACCGTGGAACTGCTGACGTTCGCGCTGAGCGAGCCGCGCGGGTCCGTGTTGCGGAACAGGTAGTGCACCGGATCGCTGATCCACATCTCATACCAGATGCCGATGCCCATGGGCGCTCCTTCTTCCGAGTTCACTGGCTGGCTGCGCAGGTACTGCTGATCGAGCCGCATGTCGAGCGTGTAGCAACGTCCAAACAAGTTGACGATGAACGCTGCCGGGCCAAGCTTGAGAGGCAGAATGTGGAGCCCCGGTTCGTCGATCGAGCCGAGCACCTTGCCGAACAGCACGTACACCTTGCACTCACGTTCTTCGACGATCGTGTAGAGGCCGAACAGTTGTCCGAACATGCGCAACAGGAATTCGCCCACCATCAGCGCGATGAAGGTGAGGCCGATGGTCTGAAACATTCCGAAGAGTTCGATCACTTCTGCACCTCCAGGTACAACTGCTGAGCCTTGTCGTAGAGCGAGAGTTTCACGTTGCGCAGGTAAGCGGCGAGCACTGCTGGTCCGGCCTTGAATGTCTCCGTCAACTCGGCTGCCTGTGCTCGCAGCGGCTCCATCTCAGCCTGGGCACGAAGTGTTTCGATCTCGACAGCGCGCTTAGACTGCTCGATCTTCTGGTCGGCCTTGGCCTGGGCCAAACTGATTTCGCTCGATACATGATTGTGCGCGGTGTTGATCGCTGCGAGCGCTGATTCGACCTCGGCAGGCGGATCGATGCCGGTAATCAAGCTGGCGTCGAACAGCACCCCATAGCGCGCTTCTGCAGACTTGCACTCCTGCTCCATGTAGTCATTGAGGTCGCGCAGATTCTTGCGAAGGTCATTGATCGAAACCCCGATCGTCTCGGCGAGCGTGTTCGAGGCCGGATCGGTGGAGGGAATCGTGGGCGGTGCGGTCTTCGCCTCGAAGTTCGCGATGCGCTGCCGCAGCACGGAGACGAAGTACGCCATCACGTGGACCACTGGCTTCTTGATCCCGAACAAGTAAGCGTACAGATTGCGATCGCTGACGCGATAGCGGATCTGGCC
>CANIIC010000242.1 GCA_947467395.1 Bryobacterales bacterium | reverse complement strand
GCGACCTAACGGCTCGCGTGGAGGCACAGGGCGATGGCGAGATCGGCGAGGCGATGATCGCGTTCAATCGCATGGCCGGACAGATGGAACAATCTCGGGAACACTTGATCCAAGTGACCCGCGTCGCGAGTTGGCAGGCGCTGGCTCGGAAGATGGCGCACGAAGTGAAGAACTCGCTCACGCCGATCCGGCTGACCGTGGACGAGATGGTCAGCCGCAATGGGGCGAACGATCCCTTTCTGGAACAAGCCGCACAGATCGTGACCGATGAGATTGCAACGCTGGAGAAGCGCGTGCGTGCGTTTTCGGAATTCGCGGCGGAGCCTCCAGTGGAGCCGCAGGAAATCGATGTGAACGCGATGGTGGAAGAGCGCGTCTCCTTCTTGGGTGCTGCGCATCCTGACGTGAAGTATGAGTTGGAATTGAGCCTGCTGCATCCCGAGGCCATGGCGGATCCGGATCTGGTGAAAGGCGTGTTGACGAACCTGCTGGAGAATGCGGCTCAGGCGGCGAAGGCGGGCGTGGTGCGCGTGAAGACGTTTGAGGATGGGGAGCGTCTACAGATTGAGGTGTATGATTCGGGGCCAGGGTTGAGCGCGCAAGCGAAGGCGACATTGTTTGAGCCGTCGATTTCGTTCAAGAAGGGCGGCATGGGATTAGGCTTGTCGATCGCGCGCAGGAGCGCGGTGCTGTGCGGCGGGGATCTGCAGTTGATCGAAGGGGAGTTGGGCGGCGCGGGATTTCGGCTGACGCTGGCGAGGGTACGAAATGGCGAATAAGCGCGTGTTGGTGGTCGATGACGAAGAGAACATCGGGCGCAGTCTGCGGCTGATTCTCGAACGCGAGGGCTACACGGTGAGCTTGGCGTCGAGTGTGGCCGAAGCTCGCGCGTTGCCGTATCGCGCGGATGCGTACTTGCTCGATGTAAAGCTACCGGATGGGACGGGAATTGAGTTGCTCCGATGGCTGCGAACCAATGACAACGAAGCTCCCGTGGTCATGATCTCGGGGCATGGCACGATCGCCGATGCGGTGGAGGCCACGCGCGCGGGTGCGTTCGATTTCTTGGAGAAGCCCCTCAGCCGCGAGCGCGTGCTGCTCGCATTGAAGAATGCCCTGGATCAGGGCAAGCTACGCGAGGAGAATCGGCGACTGAAAGAGATGGTCGGCGGGGCTCGCATGATTGGCGCGAGTTCGGCGTTTGAGCGCGTGCTGGAGCAGGCGACATTGGCGGCGCGGAGTGATGCTCGCGTGTTGCTCACGGGAGAGTCGGGTACGGGCAAGGAGTTACTGGCGGCTCACATTCATGCGGAGAGTCCGTTTGCGGCGGGTCCGTTCATCAAGGTGAATTGCGCGGCGATTCCGACGGAGTTGATCGAGAGCGAGTTGTTCGGGCATGAGAAAGGCGCGTTCACGGGAGCGACGTCGGCACGTCGAGGGAAGTTTGAGTTGGCCGATGGCGGGACGCTGTTCTTAGATGAGGTCGGCGACCTGCATGCATCGTCGCAGGCGAAGCTGCTGCGGGTGTTGCAAGAGGGCGAGTTTCATCGCGTGGGCGGGGAGACATCCATTCGCGTACAGGTGCGCGTAGTCGCAGCGACGAATCGGGACCTGGTGGAGATGGTCACACAGCAGAAGTTCCGCGAGGATCTGTACTATCGCTTATGCGTGGTGCCGGTGCGCGTGCCGAGCTTGCGGGAGCGGCCTCAAGACATTGAGGCGCTGGCGAACTACTTCCTGGGCGAGTTTTGTTCGCGCAACAACTTTCGCGCCAAGACGTGGGGTCCGGAGACGCTGGCGATTTTGGAGGATTATGCGTGGCCCGGCAACATTCGCGAGTTGCGGAACACGGTGGAGCGCATGGCGATCCTGACGCGCGGGGATGTAATTGAAGAGGACAGCGTGCCGGTAGAGATCCGGATCGCGCGCGGGGCGCAGTCGGCGAAGGGAAATTTGCGGGAAGCTCGGGATTCGGCGGAGCGGGAGCACATTCTGAAGGCGCTCGAAGAAGCGAAGTGGAACGTCTCGAGCGTGGCGAGGGTGTTGGGGATGGAGCGAACGAACCTCCATAAGCGGATTCGGGCGTTGGGGTTGGTCAGGGAGAAGTGATTGGCCACGGATAAACGTGGATCCGATCCGGTTTAGCGCAGACGTGTCCAATCACGCCTTCGTGATCAAGCACCGAAATGATGCCATGGCGGTGTAGCTACCGTCGGGGTTGCGGAACGGGGCGAGCGCATCGGTGAAGGCCTGTTCCACTTGCTCACGACTGGTGCGGGCGATGGCGACGGCGCAGACTCCGGTGGAGGTGAGGCCACGGAGGGCGGTCTTCAGGTCGGGAAAGTGCCACGGGGTGGGCGTGTCGAAGACCTCGATGGGTTCGAGGCCAGCTTGGGCGGCGAACGCACGAAGTTTGGATTCGTCGGACAGCGCAAAGGGCCCGGGGGTGCCGGGCGGGTGTGGGGGCATCAGGTGTTTGATGCACGTGACCAGTGTGGTCGCAGGCATGCCTTCGGGGTTACCCCAGGTCATGATGACGACTGTTGCTCCTGGACGCGCGACGCGCTTAGCTTCGGCGAGGGCTTGCGTGGGGTTGGCTGCGAATTGGAATGAGTTGAAGCCGGTCACCAAGTCGAACGCTGCATCGGGATAAGGCAGCGATTCGAGTTCCCCTTGCTGCAGATCCGCCGAAGGCACGCGGGTGCGGGCGATGGCCAGCAGGTTTTCGGAGGCATCGAGGCCGGAGACGATCGCGCCGCGCTGGGCGGCGAGCTGAAGAGCGAGACCAGCGCCGCAACCGACGTCGAGGTAGTGCATCCAGTGCTTCAGCACGCGGTCGAAGGCTGCCTCGTAGACAGGTCGGGCGAACTGTTCCTGGATGTCGGCCCAGTCCTGGGCGGCCAAACCCCACAGGGGTCCGTTGGTGGCGGAGGTAGTCATAAATGTAGAAAGGCCATCCTGGGCGGGGCGGCCTT
The DNA here is from genome assembly GCA_947467395.1 of Bryobacterales bacterium. Lineage (GTDB taxonomy): Bacteria > Acidobacteriota > Terriglobia > Bryobacterales > Bryobacteraceae > Palsa-187. Next base: position 1,832 of record CANIIC010000242.1, on the reverse strand, counting down.
TCTATTACTGCACATCTGAATCTTCGGGGTGGTTAGGAAGGACGGTCGACGTTCTCCGCTTGCAAACCCTTGGGACCGGTCTTGACCTCGAACTCCACTTCGGCGCCTTCTTCAAGGGTCCGGTAGCCGGACATCTGAATCGCAGAGAAGTGCACGAACACATCTTCACCGCTGGCTCGTTGAATGAAACCGAAGCCCTTGGCGGCGTTAAACCACTTCACAACACCCTTTTCTCTCACTGCTTGAATCTCCTTAAATTCCTGAACGCATAGGAGCTGGTGGCCCGGCTTGCGGCCGAGTCCCGGCTAAAACTTTGCCATTGTCGCATGGCGTTTTTTCGATTGCAACGGTGATTGGCTGGGGTTCTGACGAAAATTAGGGCTTGACCGGGGGTGCACCACGTGTACACTGTACATGTACAGAGTACATGACAACACCCCCGCAAATCTCGATCGATCTCAGCTCCAGCATTCCGGTGCGCCGGCAGATCGTGGATCAACTGCGAGCCCTGTTGGTCCAGGGGCAGTTGGCTCCCGACAGCGAGCTGCCGTCGGTGCGGCGGCTGGCGATGGATCTGGGCGTGCACTTCAATACGGTGGCCGAGGCATATCGATTACTGGCTGACGAAGGCTGGCTGGACATCGTGCATGGACGAGCGGCCCGGGTGCGGGACCGAGAGAAGCCAGCCGCGCCAGAGGCCGCTGCGATGGAGCCGTATCGACAGAGGATGCGCAGTCTGGTTGCGGAGATGCGGGCACAGGGCTTCGGAGTGGGGCGTATTGCGCGGGAATTAGCGGCAGTGATGGAGGGCATGAAATGACTGGACTTCAGAATTGGATCTTTATCGCAGTGCTCTACGGGCTGGTGGGCGGGTCCTTCTGGTTGGCGCCTGCAGTTCGCTCCACGGGGCAGTATTTCGGCGTGACGGTTGCCGAGGAGTTTCGGAGCTCAAAGGAAGCGCGGCGGATCGCCGGCCGGTTTCGGTGGACGGTGGCGGCTTGGGTCATGGTAGCTGTAGCGATCCACTTGAGCGGCCCTGCGGCTGCTCGATGGGTTCCGCTCGTAGCGCTGCTGATCCTGACCATCGGCGCGACATTCGCGATGGTGACAGCCCGGACGGCTGTGTTGCCGAATGAGGTGGCGATCCCCGCGATTCGCACGGCGTCGCTGGCTCCTGAAGACGGCCACATTCCAGGCGGGCTGGCGACCATGGTGGGGCCGTTCCTGGCACTGGGCGCGACGGCGGCGTACCTGAACACCCGGTGGGCTCAGTTACCGGAGCGATTTCCGACCTACTATCTGGCCAAGGGGCATCCTGAATTATGGGACGCGAAGAGTTTGCAGACTGTGTTCGGTCCGCTGGCGATGGGAGCGGTGATTGTGCTGCTGACATTGGGCGACATTTTCGCGGTGTGGCGCGGAACACCGACGGGTCCGGCAGCAGCAGGGCGATTCCGGCAGGCTACGTTGAACGCGAAGGCGGTGGGCGTGTGGTCGCTGACGATCCTGGTCATCCACAATTCGCTGAGCCGCTTCCTGGATCACCCACTGATCCCTATCTGGCTGATGACGACCGTGCTGATCAGTGTGGCACTGGCGGCGAGCTGGCCTTTGCTCCGCATGAGCTTGCAGCCGGGCGGGGGCGGTGAGCAACTGCCGGCCAGCGCCTGGAAGTTAGGCATCCTCTACTACAATCCGGACGATCCGGCGATCCTGGTGCGGCGGCGCTTCACCATCGGGTACACGCTGAACTTCGGGAACAAGGTGGCATGGGCAATGGTAGGAGTAGTGGCGGTTTTCGTGGTCGCGGCCAGGGCACTGCAACCGTAGGG
>CANIIC010000241.1 GCA_947467395.1 Bryobacterales bacterium | reverse complement strand
TGGAAGCAGGCCGCACAGTGGCGGTTCTATCCCCCGGATTTGGAGAAGTTCCCGCTATTGAGCCTGGCCTATCAGGCGCAGGAGCAAGGCGGAGCAGCAACGGCGATTCTGAACGCTGCCGATGAGATTGCAGTAGCCGAGTTCCTGGCTGGGAAGATTCCCTTCCCCGGGATCTGGGAAACGGTAGCAGAAACGCTCGATCGGATGCCGGCCCGTGAGCCGCGCTCGATCGCGGAAGTTCTGGAAGTAGATCGCGAGGCGCGCCGGGTGGCGGCCGAAGTGATCGCCGCTAGAACCGAATTGGCTGCTCGTACGTAAGAATAAGGGAGAGCATGTTCGACGGCTTGCAATCATTATGGTGGTTCCTGGTCCTGATCGGGATCATGATCCTGCTCCATGAGCTGGGCCACTATCTGGTCGCACGCTTGTTCGACGTGCATGTGGAGGCGTTCAGTTTCGGCTTCGGGCCGCGGCTGTTCGGGTTCCAGCGCGGCGAAACCGATTTCCGGTTTTGCGCGTTCCTGCTGGGCGGCTACGTCAAGATGGCAGGTGAGCAGCCGGGCGAAATCGCAGTACAGGACGCCCGCGCGGCCTTTGATCCTAGATCCTTTCCCGCCAAACCCCGCTGGCAGCGGCTGTGCATCATCTTCGCCGGTCCTGCTGTAAATTTTGTTCTCGCCATTTTCATCCTGACCGGGCTGTTCATGTTCCGCTATGAACGCGTCGCCGATCCGCCGAATCCGGTGGTGGGCACGCTGCAGGCCGACGGTCCCGCGGCGAAAGCTGGCATTAAAGAGGGTGACCGCATCCTCGAAGTGGACGGCAAGGTCAACCCGAATTTTGAGGACATCCGCCGCAAGGAAGTGGTCGGTGTCGGCCGGGTACTCCCGTTTACGATTGAGCGCGAAGGCCAGCGCCTGACGTTTGATGTGACTCCGGTGGTGACAGGCGCTCAGGGTCCGGGCACGACGGGCTGGACGCCTCAGGTGGATGTGCAGATCTCGGCCCCATGCTGCGGCGTGAACGCGATTGAAAAAGCAGGCCTGAAGAGCGGCGACATCTTCGTCAGCATGAACGGCCAGCCGATTCGCACGGCCAGCCGCTTGGTGGAGATCGTCGACAAGTCTAACGGCCAGCCGATCGAAGTGGTGTATCGCCGCAACGGCCAGGAACAGAAGACCTCAATCACGCCGGCCTGGAGCAAGGACGACGGCAAGGGCCGTTGGCGCATCGGCGCGGCGCTGCAATCGCCTGTGGACGTCATCCAGTTGCCGTTCGGACAGGCGGTCGCCGAATCCTGGCGGCAGAACCAGCAGAACGCGATGATGATCTACAAGTTCCTGCAGAGCATCGTCGAACAGCGCATGTCGCCGAAATCGATCGACGGACCAATCGGCATCGCCGTGCAGTCCGGCCGAGCGGCGAAAGAAGGCGCAGTCTCCTACTTAAACCTGATGGCGGCGGTGAGCCTCAATCTGGCGGTGGTGAACCTGTTGCCGATTCCGCTGCTGGACGGCGGTGGCATCCTGATGCTGTTGATCGAGATGCTGATGCAGCGCGACCTCAGCCTGCGCGTCAAAGAAGGCATCATCAAGGTGGGCTTTGCGTTCCTGATGATGGTGATCGTCTTCGTGATCTACAACGACATCAGTAAGATCCTGCCCGGTGGTTGAGTCACGCCGAGAAGGCGGGAGTCAGAAGACTGAAGTCAGAAGTATAGATCCTGTACAATTTGGGGCATGTTTCGCTCCACCTTCCTGCTGCTTCTCGCGGTAACCGCGAGCCTCTTCGCACAAACGCCTGCCGATTTCGCGCAGCATCTCCCCAACGAATACCGCATGGTGCCGAACGTCACCTACCTGACGATGGGCGGCGTCGACCTGAAGCTGGACGTGTATCAGAAGCGCAACGTGAACACGCCGCAACCGACGCTGTTCTTCATGCACGGCGGCTTCTGGGTGGCTGGCAACAAAGAGAGCCAGATTCTGGCGCTGCTGCCGTGGATGGAGATGGGCTGGAACGTGGTCAACGTCGAGTATCGGCTGGGCGCGGTCGCTCCGGCACCGGCAGCTTTGGAAGATGTGATGTGCGCATTCAAGTTCATCGCGGCTCCGGCACAGACCATGGCGTACAACATTGACCCGACCAAGATCGTGGTGATGGGCGAATCGGCGGGCGGACACTTGTCGCTCTCGCTCGGCATGATTCCGGAGAGCGCCGGGCTCGCGCTGCAGTGTGAGAATGGGCAGCCGATGCCGAAACCGGCGGCGGTGATCAACTGGTACGGGATCTATGACGTGCCGGACGTGATCGACGGACCCCACAAGCAACCGGCGGCGCAGCGCTGGTTCGGCAGCAAGCCGGACCGGATGGAGATCGCCAAGCGTGTTTCGCCGATGACCTACGTGCGCGCGGGGCTGCCGCCGATCCTGACCATCCATGGCGACGCTGACATGACCGTGCCGTATCCACAGGCAGTGAAGCTGAACGAGGACCTGGAACGGCTGAAAGTCCCGCATCAATTGATCACGATTCCCAAGGGCGGTCACGGCAATTTCACGCCGGAGCAGCGGACTATGATTTACCGCACCATCCGGGAGTTCCTGACAAAGAACAACGTGCTGCGGTAGCACACGTAAAATGTGACACAATAACATGAGTCCGGCCTCTCGCCGGTTTTTCTCGCATGACCCACGCTGACTTCCCTGAAACGCCCGAAACGTCTTTGCCCACCACTGAAGATGGAACTGTGGACACGTCGTTTGGCGACATCCTTTCTGAATTCGAACAAGCCCACGCTGATGAAGCGACGGGCGGCACGCTGGAGGGCACCGTTGTCTCGGTAACCCCGGACGCGGTGTTCGTCGATATCGGCCGCAAGACCGACGGCGTTCTGCCTCCCGACCCCACCGGCAAGCTGCAGCCCGGCGTCAAAGTCGTGGTGTCCATCCGTGGGCGCGACGGCGAAGGCAACGTGCTCCTTTCGACCATCAAGGTGGAAGTTCCGAAAGACTGGAGCGGCCTGGAAGCGGCGTTCGAGAACAAGAGCACCATCTCCGGCACGGTGACCGAAGCGGTGAAGGGCGGACTGCGCGTCGATATCGGCGTGCGGGCCTTCATGCCGGCTTCGCGCAGCGGTGTTCGCGAAATGGGCGACCTGCAGAAGCTGGTCGGCCAACAGATTGAGTGCCGCATCACGAAGCTCGACAAGGAAAAGGAAGACGTGGTGGTGGATCGCCGCGTCATCGTCGAAGAGCGTGAGAAGGCGGCCAAGCAGGCTGCATTCGAGGGCTTGCAGGAAGGCACGGTGGTGCGCGGCACCATTCGCTCGCTGACCGACTTCGGCGCGTTCGTCGACATCGGCGGCGTGGACGGCCTGTTGCACGTTTCCGACATGACCTACGCTCGCGGCGTGAAGCCGTCGGACGTGGTGAAGGTCGGCGATCAGATGGACGTGAAGATCCTGAAGATCCAGCGCGAGAAGCGCAAGATCTCCCTGGGGCTGAAGCAACTGCAGCCCGATCCGTGGACCGTCGTCGCCGAGAAGTATCAGGTGGGTGCGAAGATCCAGGGCAAAGTGGCTCGCGTGGCAGACTTCGGCGCGTTCGTGGAACTGGAACCGGGTCTCGAAGGCCTGATCCACGTTTCCGAAATGTCCTGGACCAAGCGCAACGTCAAGGCCTCCGATGTAGTGAAGGCCGGCGAGATGGTGGAAGCCGTCATCCTCGGCGTGAACGTGGCGGACAAGCGCATCGCGTTGGGCCTGAAGCAGGCTCTGGGCGATCCGTGGGATGACGCGATGAAGAAGTTCCCGGTGGGCTCCACCGCGGAAGCTCCGGTCACCAGCCTGGCGCAGTTCGGCGCGTTCGTCGATCTGGGCGGCGGCATCGAGGGCATGATTCACATCGGCGACATCACCAATGAGAAGCGCCTGAATCATCCGAACGAAGTACTGAAGGTGGGCCAGGTGGTGAAGGCTGTAGTGACGGAGGCCGATAAGGGCCGCCGCCGCATGCGCCTCAGCATGAAGGCTCTGGAACCGACGTCGACCGATGAGTTCATCGCCGAAAACAAGGTTGGCGACGTGGTCACGGGCCGCGTGGTCGACGTGTCGGGCAAGCGCATCAAGGTGGAACTGGGCGAGGGCGTGATCGCGTACGCTCCTGCTCCGGAATCCAAGAAGGAATCTGCGTCGGCCTCCTCGGGCGGCCAGAAGGCGGATCTCTCGGCGTTGTCGGCGATGCTGTCCAGCAAGTGGAAGTCGGGCGGCGGCAGCGGCGCATCGAATGAGCCGCAAGGTCCGCGTCCGGGCGAAGTGCGCAGCTTCAAAATCTCGGCGATTGATCTGGAAAAGAAGCGGATCGACGTCGAACTGAACTAGTTCACAGCTACAAAAAAGAAAAGGAGCGAGGGCAACCTCGCTCCTTTCTGCGTTTGGAGAAGACTATTTCTTCTTAGAGCCGAACAACCCGCCCAGCAGACCGCTGAGTCCGCCACCGCCAGTGGCCTTCTTGGGTTTGTCGATGGGCGCGCCGATGCGTTCGGCGAGTTGCACCACGCCCTTGCCGAAGTTGGTGGCCGGCAGTACAGCCTTGCCTTCCATCAACGCCTTCTGAATGGCGTCGTAATCGCTGGGGATGGTCTCGAAGACTTCGGTGTGCAGAGCCGTGCCGATGACTTCGCGGCTGAGGCCGACGTCGCGCTGGTAGCGGTTGACCACCAGGCGGGTCTTCCACTTGCCGATCTTGCTGCTGTCGAGGTACGACAAAGCACGCTGGGCCGCTTGCAAGGCAGGCAGTTCGTTGGTGGTGACCAG
>CANIIC010000240.1 GCA_947467395.1 Bryobacterales bacterium | reverse complement strand
TGCCGGTGGGCAGCGGGACCAGGTTCAGGACCTTCGCGGAAACCGGGTCGAAGCGAGACACCGGGATCTGGTTGCCCACGAACGCATCGCGCGTCTGGACACCGTTCACGGGGCGCTCGGTGGTCGGATCGAAAATGGTGCCGGACTGAATCGTGCGGCCCAGGGGATCGACATAGTTTTGACCGCCGACCAGAACATTCAGCGGACCGGCAGCATTGCCGTTACCGCTGATCACAGTGGCGAAGTTACCCACGCGATACGCAGGGGTCGGCACAGTGGTCGCTGTCGGATTCACTTTAACGTTTTCGTAGAATTCTTCGAGAGAACCGAAGAAGAACGTCTTGTTCTTGCCGTTATACAGTTTCGGAATCCAGATGGGGCCGCCAATGGTGAAGCCATAGCTATGGCGCTTCGTCGGATTGCGTAGACCGGTGTAGGGCTGATGCGCGTTCAGGATTTCGTTGGCGGCGTAGTCGTACGCGCTGCCGTGGAAACCGTTGGTGCCGGACTTGAGGGTCGCGTTGAAGACCGCGCCACCCACCGTGCCGAATTCAGGGGCATAGGTGGACGACTGGACGGCGACTTCCTGGATGGCATCGGCGCTGGGCTGACCCATCGTTGTGTACTGACGCAGGTTGCCGATCGCGTTTGAGGTCTGCCCTTCCAGGCGGAACTGCACGGTGTCATCGGGGACGCCGTTAACGACGATGCGGCCGTTGCCGGTGAACTGCACGCCCGGCAACAATGCCGCAAGTGCGTACGGATCGCGGTAACCCGCCGTGTTCGCGTTGCCCGCGCCACCCGGAGCAAGGATGGGCAGCTGCGTCAACTGCGCGATGGTAACGTTACGCGCGACGGAGGCTGTTTCGGTGCTCAACATGGAAGCTTCCGCGGTGACCGTCACCGAGTCCGTCGTCGAACCGACTTCCAGAGCTACGTCGATACGCATGATCTGGCCGGCAGAAACGTCGAGGCCGTTGCGGTTGTAAGTTTTGAAGCCGGACGTGGTGACTTTCAGGTCATAGGAGCTGACCGGAAGTTGGGTCACGGTGTAGTTGCCGGTGGTGGTGGAAACAGTCGAGAAGGTCTGACCGTTTGCGCCGTTAGTGATATCGACCTTGGCGCCGGCAAGAACCGCGCCGCTGGGATCTGTAACTGTGCCTGTAATGGTTCCGTTGGCGCCTTGCCCGAAGGCAAGGGCGGCATACAGAGCCGAAGCAGTGAGAAGCGATAGAAACCGCATCAATAAACTACCCCCTGATGCCCGTGCTCTCCTACATGAGGTTCGCGGCACGGGCAGGGTCCAGTTTATTTCAGTGAACATCTGGTGTCAATCAGGTACATATGTAAAACTCCCTTTGTTTCAATGTATTGGAAGTGGTATTTTAAGCCTGCGGGTTCCGTTTAATGGAAGCAGAGCATGAGCAAGCAGGCCTTTGAGGCGAAACTTGAGAGCTTGGAAGCCCTCCGCCAGACTCCCGCAGCCGCCCCTGTCGCCCTGGCCAAGGCCCTGCGCGACCGCAACAACTATGTAGTGGCCAAGGCCGCGGCTCTCGTCGCCGACCTCCAGTTCCCGGCACTAATCCCGGACCTCCTGACCGCCTACGACCGCTTTTTTGTGAATCCGGTCAAGACCGACCCGCAGTGCTGGGCCAAGAACGCCATCACCAAGGCGCTCAAGGACTTAGGTCACTCCGACGCGACCCCGTTCCTTAGGGGAATTTCGCACGTTCAACCCGAGCCAGTGTGGGGTGGCAAGGTCGACGCTGCCGCCACGCTTCGGGGCACGTGCGCCCTTGCCTTGATCGACTGCCGCCTGGACGACGTCACCCTGCTGACCGTCCTGGCCGAAGCTTTGGCCGATCCCGAGAAGACCGTCCGCGTCGATGCTGCCGTCGCCCTCTCCCGGGCCGGGATTCCAGAAGCTGTAGCCCTGCTTCGCCACAAGGCGCTCTCCGGCGACACCGAACCGGAGGTCCTCGGCCAGTGTTTCCACTCCCTGCTCCAGATGACCCCGCGCGACGCCGTTCCGTTTGTCGAGCGCTTCTTCGCCGCCGAGGAAGCGGTGGTCGCTGAAGCCGCCAGCGCCCTGTCGCAGTGTCCCGAGCCGGCAGCCTTCGAGGCGATTCAGCGTCTCTGGGCGAAGCTGCTCACCCCGGATTTCCGCGATGCGTTGCGCGTGTTCCTGGCAGCGTCGCCGCATCGCGAAGCCGCCCACGAATCGTTTGGCGACCCACCCGCTACAATACGTCCATGAGCCTCTCCGCTGGTGACAAAGCCCCCGCCATTAAGTCTGAAGATTTCAACCTTGCCTCGCTCAAAGGGAAGACCGTCGTGGTCTTCTTTTATCCTAAGTCAGACACGCCGGGCTGCACGCAGGAGTCTTGCGACTTCCGCGACCTGACGCCCAAGTTCGCCAAGAAGAACGCGGAGATTGTCGGTATCTCGCCCGACAAGGCCGAGGCGCAGCAGAAGTTTGCCACCAAGTACGGCCTGCCCTACACTTTCGTTCCCGACACCGATCACGCCATCGCTGAAGCGTACGGCGTGTGGAAAGAGAAGAAGAATTACGGCAAGACCTACATGGGCATCGAGCGCACCACGTTCGTTATCGGTGCCGATGGCAAGATCGCCAAGATCTACCCGAAGGTGAAAGTAGTCGGCCACGCCGAGAAGGTTCTCTCCGAACTTGAGTAGCTTCCTCACCGATCCGCAACGCGCGCGCCAGCTGTGGGAATACGGCACGCGTTTGTTGCTCGAAGGCCAACCGGAAAAAGCGGTGGAGCTGTTCACGCAGAGCATCGCCCTGCATCCCACCGCCGAAGGTTACACGTATCGAGGCTGGGCGTTGTCGTATCTGGGCAAGTATGAGGAAGCGATCACCGAATGCCGCAAGGCGATCGAAACCGATCCCGACTTCGGCAACCCGTACAACGACATCGGCGTGTACCTGATGCAGCAGGGCCGTTTGGAAGAAGCGATCCCCTGGTTGGAATCGGCGAAGCTCGCCCCGCGCTATGAGCCGCGCCACTTCCCCTATTCGAACCTCGGCACCATCTACGAACGCTTGGGTCGCATACGTCAGGCGATCGCCGAATATAAGGAAGCGTTGCGCATCGAGCCAAAACACGAACCAGCCAAGCGGGCGCTCGCCAAGTTGCAGTCCAGCCTAAACTAAGTCGCTACTTGCACAATCGCCCACCCTCGGCGGCCAATTTCTCCAGCAACGGCGCGGGTTTCCAGCCGAACTCCTTCACTCGTGCAAGCACGTGCCCCAAGCCGACAGTGTCACCGTAGAACATCGGTCCACCGCGATACGCAGGGAAGCCGTAGCCGGTGAGGTAGATCACGTCGATATCAGAGGCGCGCGCGGCGAGTCCTTCTTGCAGCACCTTCGCGCCTTCATTGATCAACGCGAAGACACAGCGATCGCGAATCTCGTCGTCAGAGATGGCGCGTTGCTTGATGCCGGCCTTGCGCGCTTCGGCTTGCACCAGTGCCACTACTTCCGGATCGGCCACCGCCTTGCGATCTTCGGCGTATTTGAACCAGCCTGCGCCGGTCTTCTGCCCGTAGCGCCCCATCCTATATAGGACCGGCAACCCGAGTGTTTCTCGAACGCCCTCCATGTGAGGCTTCTCCTGACGGATGCGCCAGAACACGTCGAGCCCGCTCAGATCAGCCACCGCGAGCGGACCCATGGCCATGCCGAAGTCGGTCAACACGCGATCCACGTGTTCCGGCGTGGCGCCTTCTTCGATCAGGAACTGCGCTTCGTTCATGTACGGAATCACCAGGCGATTGCCGACGAAGCCGAAGCCGTTGCCCACCACCACGCCCACCTTCTTGATCTGCTTCGCCAGCGCCATGGCTGAAGCGATCGCGGTGGCCGACGTCTCGCTGCCGCGCACGATTTCGAGCAGGCGCATCACGTTCGCCGGGGAGAAGAAGTGCGTGCCCAGGACCATGTGCGGTCGTGAGGTGCAAGCGGCCAGAACGTCGATATCGAGTGTGGAGGTGTTTGACGCCAGCAAACATTCGGGCTTGGCGAAGCGACCCATCTCGGCGAAGACGCGCTGCTTCACTTCGAGGGATTCAAACACCGCTTCAATCAAGATGTCGGCCTCGCCGAAGCCGGCGTTGTCCGTTTGCGGTGTGATGCGCGCCATGCGCGACGTTACCTCGTCGGCGGTCATGCGGCCACTTTTCACACTGCGCTCGTAATTGCGGCGGATCGTGTCGATACCTCGCTCGACCGCCAGCGGATCTTCGTCGGTGAGCCGCACGTCGATGCCCGCATTCGCCAGTGCCATGGCGATGCCGCTCCCCATGGTTCCGGCACCGATGACGACGGCTTGGCGGATCGGCAGCACCGGCGTGTCCTTATCGATCCCCGGAACTTTACTGACGGCACGTTCGGCAAAGAAGGCGTGAATTAGACTCTTCGATTGTGTTGATTGCAGAAGACGGCGGAAGATTTCAGCTTCGGCTTGGCAGCCGTCGGTGAAGTTCAGGCTCGAGGTTTTCTCGATCGCCTCCAGCGCTGCCAACGGCGCCTCCAGATTCCGGCGGGTCTTGTGACAGCGCTCGCGCAGTTCGCTCAGCAGTGGAGTGTTTTGGCGCACGTCGCGGTCGCAGGTGCGGACAACTACGCTTTGTTCCTTGGCAAACAAGATCGCGCCGGAAAGCAGATCCCCTTCGATGATGCGGTCAACAATGCCTGCGCTCAAGGCCTCGGCTGCCGAGACAGGTTCGCCGAACGCACACATTTCGGCCGCCTTGCCCACGCCGGCGAGGCGGGGAAGACGAACCGTTC
>CANIIC010000239.1 GCA_947467395.1 Bryobacterales bacterium | reverse complement strand
TCGACACGACGGCCTTCGCGGCTCCGGCACAGTACCAGTTCGGCAACTCGCCGCGCTCCGGTCTGCGTGGTCCACGCGCGATCACCACGGACCTGACGGTGGAGAAGGGCTTCACGCTCACGGAACGCTTCAAGTTCGAGATTCGCGGCGAGTTCTACAACGCCCTGAACCATGCGAACTTCAACATCCCGGGCTTCACCTTGGGTGGACCGGGCTTCGGCGTGATCTCCAGCGCTCGGGCACCGCGGACGACGCAGTTGGCGGCGCGGTTGAGTTTCTAATTCCAGCGACTCTTAGAGAGCTGCCAATGCTACAGTGTTTCTGTAGTGCGGCAGCTCTCTAAGAAGACTCAATACAGCCTCCGGGCGCTTTATGCGCTCACCCGGCATTATGGGCAGGGGCCAACCCTGATCCAGGACATGTCGGAACACGAGAGCATCCCTAAGAAGTTCCTCGAACAGATCCTGCTCACCCTCAAAGGCTTCGGTCTGGTGCACAGCAAGAAGGGCAAGGGTGGCGGTTATGCGCTGGCGCAGCCACCCAAGCTGATCATGCTGGGTCCTGTGGTGCGGATGATGGAAGGCCCACTGGCTCCCCTGCCCTGCGCCAGTGAGACGCGTTACAAGAAGTGCGATGAATGTCCGGACGCAGAGACGTGCGCCACGCGCATCGTCATGCGGGAAGTTCGGGACGCGATCGCGAAAGTATTGGACAACATCAGCTTAGAAGAAGCCTGCAGGCGGGCGGATCAGGCGGCGGAGAAGAAGGCCGGCGCGGTAAACTTCCAGATCTAACTTTGCAGCCCATGCGAGATTCGGTGGTTCTTGTCTTGCCCACCAACAGGCTGCTCTCCCGATCTTTAGAAGTGGCCGCCACCTTCGTGCACGGTAATCCGCAGCACCATGTTCCAGTTGATCACGTGAGCTCCGCGGTCGCCAGGGACTTCCAGAATCATTCCATGTTCACTGCCGATGTCGTAGACCACTTGTTCCAGCGGTGAGTAAGCCAGCTTCCATTGGCGTGATTCCACCATCACCTGCGTCTGGCCGGCTTGGATGAAGCAGTTCGGTCGCTCTGGGTACGGCTTTAAGTATTTTTGAAACAGCTGTTCGCAAGCGGATCGCATTTGTCCGGTGATCGTCAGGAAAGCGGCCGGACATGAACCTCCCAGGGAACTTGGGCATGAGCAAAGGCGTCTATGGATGCATGCCCCGGCGACTGTATTGGATGGCAGCGTTCTGTGTGGCCTCGACCGTCTATGCACAGGCCCTGCGGTTGTCCGCACCCAAAACAACGTTCTACCTGGGAGAAGCCATCCCACTGACGCTCGCGTTCACGGCGGAGACACCGCGAACCTTCGTCGCCGATTCACGATTGCAGGACCGGGTGGGGCGCCTAAATGGCACGGACATCTTCGTAGTGGATCCGGCCGGCAGCACGGAAGATCCGCTGCGAGGCCTGCCGGGAGAAGGCAGCGGAATGGGTGGGTTGTCCGGAGGGAACGCGATCCTTACCAGCGACAAACCGTTCCGCATCGAACGAACACTAAACGAATGGGTTCGGTTTCGCGAGCCAGGCACGTATCGCGTGCATGTGCAGAGTCATCGCGTGCGGCGGGTGACGAACCCCGCTGGATCGGACATGGACCTGCAAATAGGCGCGAACTCGACGCCGGTGGAAGTTGTCTCGAATGAGGTGACGCTGCAAATTTTGGCTCCACCGCCCGAATGGGTGAGCGCGCAGATCGGAGAGGCCGCGGCGATTCTGGATGGGACAACCGGAACGGACAGCGCCAGTGTGCGTGAGCGGCAATCTGCTGGGCTGACGTTGCGGTTTCTGGACACCGTCGAGTCAGCGGTCGCCTTGGCCAAGCGACTGCCAGATGAGAACAGCGTGGATGCGTTCGCGTTGCACAGCGGCATCCTCGACTCTCATCATCGGGCAGAATTGCTGCCGCAGCTGCATGAATTGTTGGCGGCGCCCGATCAGCCCATTTCCGAACGCTTTGTCTCGACGCTCGCTCAGTTGGCGATGTTGGTGGAATCCGGTGGCGTGATGCCTCCGTTCCCGCAGGGCGATGTGGATCGGCAGGCGTGGCAAGCCGAAGCGCAGCGCAGAACGGAACGCTTGAACGAGCTGCGCCAACAACTCATCGCGGAGTTTGCGCAGAGCGCGGGCACTAAGACAGGAGCAGCATGGGCTCGCAGTCTCAATGGACTGCTCAACATCGCACAGAACATGCAGCCGCAGCCCGCTTGGTTGACGCGCGTGCTGGGTGCCCTGGTGACGAACTTCCGCACGCTGCCCGGGCGTATGCAGAGGGACCTGCTCGAGTCCCGCTGGCGATGGCTGCGCGACACCGACATGCTTCCCACCCTTGAAGCGTTATACAGCAACCCGCCGAAGCCCGATCCCGGGTATCCATCGATCGCAGATCTGGTTCTGCGTCGACTCTACGAACTGAACCCCGCGCGAGGCCGCCAACTCATCCTCGAAGACTTGCATCGTCCCGAAGGTCCGCGGAACAACCAGTCCGTCTTGCTGCTTCCGGACGAAACGTTGCCGGAACTCGATGAAGTGTTCCGGGCACAACTGGCCCGGGGAGGCCCACCATCCAGCTTGCTGATCGCGCGCTACGCCACCGGCAATATCGTGAAGCAAGTGGAAGCCGCCTACGCCGCGCACAACGCTCAGGTGGACCACACTTGCCCCTTCCCTCTGGTGTTCTACTTCCTGAAGCACGACCCCACGTTCGGTGCGCAGGAGTTGCGTCGCGGCTTCGCGAACCGGTGTTACGACATGGGCCGCGGCGCCGAGCAGTTGGGCGCGTCCGCCATGAGCCCGGCGCTGGAAAAGCTCGCAATCGAGCACCTTACCAACCCAATTGTCCCGATCAAACGCGGAGCCGCAGAAATGCTGGGCAAGTATGGTTCCCCATCCGCACAGCAGCCGTTGTGGGAAACGATAGAGTATTTCCGCGCATGGTGGAAGGATCAGGAAGCCGAGCTGGCGAAATCAGGTGGGGCGGAGAGTCACGAACTGGAGCGAACGCTCACCACCGCACTGGGAAAGTCGAGCGCGTGGACGCTGGATGCAGCCGGGCTACGACGACTCCTCTCGCTCTGTAGCAGCCGAGATTGCCGCTCTCTGGTGGGGGATTGGCTGCGGGCCGCCGGCGAGCGGCCCACACAGTAGCGCTCGATCCTACTCGACGCCGAACGCGAGCACGACGTTGCCTTGCGCGCCCTGCATGATCCCGGTGTAGCCGGAGGCCACGTACAGCATGCCGCCGGAGATCACCGCTCCGCCCGACGAACCGAAGGAGCCACCGTTGGCGACCACGCCGTTCACGGTCTGGAAGTCCTTGTTCGCATCGAAGGTCCAGATCACTTTGCCCGATGCATCGACCGCCCGCAGGATGCCGTCCCAACCGCCCGTGAACACCGCGCCGGGGATCGACGTCGCCGGCGCAGCCTGACCACGACGATCGGCCTTCACGTCCGCGTTCCAATCCACCTTACCCGTTTCGAGCGCCAGCGCTTTCAATCCGCCACCGGGCTGCTGCAGAGGATAGTAGACGTGCTTGCCGTCGGCCGTGCCGCCCCACACCACGAGGCCCGAGGCCGGAGGAGCCGTGGTCTCCCACAGCTGCGTGCGCCACAGGAGCTTGCCCTGCGCGTCCGGATCCAGCGCGATGGCCACGCCACCCTTGCCTGCGGCCAGAAGAATGTCCTTACCGCTGACGGTTTGCAGGATGGCAGAGGAGCCGCCGAAATCGTAGTCCGGGCCCAGCTTCTGCGGGCAATTCGTGTCCGCCGCGTTGGTGGCACGGCAGCCGTTCATGAAGGAGTCGCCCGCAAATTCCTGGTGGTGCCACATCATCTTGCCATCTTCCATGCGCAAGGCGAGGATCGAATCACTGGTGGTCGCCGCTTCGCGCCCGAAGCTGTTGCCGGTGCCGACGTAAACCAGCTTGCGCTTGGCATCGATGGTCGGCGTGTTCCACACCGAAGCGCCCGCCGGACCGAATTGTTGCTTGCCCTTCGAGTTCTCGCCCAAGGCCTTCAGCGGTTCGACGATGCTCTGCACACGCCATAGCACCTTGCCGGTATTGGCATCGACCGCAGCCACCGCACCGCGTGACTTGCAACATTCGTAGTCGAGATTCGCGCCCGTGAGCGTCTCGGTGCCGGACATCGGCACGTACAGGCGACCGTCATGATACGCCGCAGTCGCGCTCAGGTTGTTGGTTCCGTCCTTCACCACGTTCTGCCACAGCAGCTTGCCGTTCTGGGCATCGATCGCGTAGGCCGTAACCGAACGCGTCACGAAGAACACGGCATAGCGCGTTCCGGGATAGCCGGAGATGGGTGCGATGATCGGCGCGAAGCGGCCGAAGGAATCCGAACGGAAGGACCAATATACGCAGCCGGTCTTGGCATCCATGGAATAAATGACACCGTCATCGCTGCCGACGAACACGCGCCCGAAGGCGACGGCCGGTTGCGAATAAAGACTGCTACCACTGGGCAGGCCGAAGGCCCACTTCAACTTCAGCTTGGGCACATCGGCGGCCTTCAAACCGGCGGCCTGTTCGCTCTGGAAGCGAGCGTTGGTTGCCCCGCCCCAACCTGACCACGCAGTCAATGCATTGAGGTCTCCCAGGGTGGGATTCGCGCGGCACGTGTTGGTCATCTTGGAGATGTCGCCAGCCGCGGGATCCTGATACGGACGCTTGCCCAGATACTCTGCTACGACGCGCTTTTCACGGCTGGTCATTCCAGCGGCGGCGTCCTTCATCGAACCGGTAAGCAGCGC
>CANIIC010000238.1 GCA_947467395.1 Bryobacterales bacterium | reverse complement strand
TCGACGCCTTGGGCGCGGGCGACCTCCGCAACGCCCGCGAGTGGGATGTCGAGGTTCTTGTGAACGTCGTTGCTGAGCGCCTTCAGCGGCGAGACGTACAACACCTGTGTGCGATCCGGCAGGTCGCCTCTTCGTGCCTGCCGAACCAGAGAATCAATTGCCGTCAGAAACGCCGCCAGCGTCTTGCCTGAACCTGTAGGCGCGGAAATGAGTACGTCCCGTCCGGCCTGAATCTCAGGCCAGCCGAGCCGCTGCGGCTCCGTCACCGCGGGGAAGCGGTCGCGAAACCAGGCGCGCGTCAGCGCATCGAATGCCGCCAGCGCGTCACTCATGTCCACAGGGTACCGCGCAAGCGCGCGGACAGCTCATTACAGCTTTAGGATGTGCTCGCTCGCGTTTTTGTCTTTGTGACGCCGGGAAATGGCGGCGAAGACCACCACACCAATTGCAACGATCGGAATGAGCGCAACACTCCAGTGCATGCCGAACATAGTGCCTCCACGTGGGCGGGGCAGAAACCCGCATCTGACACTCGTGCCATCCCTCGCCGCCGGCCAGTCGCCGGTACGCGGGGGAAAATTCGACCGGCTCAATTATTCTCCTAAGTAGGGCGGTTGTCAACGGGGTCTATAATGATCGCTACGATGTCCACACCGATGCCCGAACAAAGCTACGCCAAGCACGCCAAGATCGATCCGCTGTTCCACAAAACGCTATTCCCGATTCTGATGCTGGTGTTTATTGGCGCGATGGTGAACCTGTACGAATCGATCGGCGATCATGAGCGCCTTTACAGCGCGTCGTTGATCGGCGCGATCAGCTTCGCTCTGCTGTTGATGTTCTTCCTGGTTCGCGTGTATCCGTTGAAGGCGCAGGACCGTGCGATTCGAGCGGAGGAGAACTTGCGGCACTTTGTGTTGACGGGCAAGTTGCTGGATGGCCGGCTGACGGTAAAGCAGATCGTGGCGTTGCGCTTTGCGTCCGACGGAGAATTCGCGTCGCTGGCGGCGAAGGCGGCCAATGAGAGCACGGCTCCGGATGCGATCAAGAAGAGCATCCAGAACTGGCGTGCGGATCACGACCGCCTGTAATCCACACTACTTCGCGAGCGATGCGGCGATGCGGCCGCGATATTCCTCGGCCTTCGTGAGGATCGCGCCGGTGTTCAGCGTGAGAGCCGCGCGGTTGCGTACGATCAGCTTGCCGTTGACCATCACTTCGGTGACGTCCGATGCCTTTAACGCGTAAACGAGCGCGGAGTAGACGTCGTACATCGGCACGGCGCGCGGACCTTCGAGGCGTACGCTGATCACGTCCGCCAGCTTGCCGGCTTCGATGGAGCCGATCACGCTTCCCATGCCCAGCGCGCGGGCGCCTTCTAGGGTCGCCATGGAGAATGCCTGCTGTGCGGTGAGCGCCGTGGGATCGCCGCCGACCTTCTGCAACTTCGCGGCGAGGTCCATTTCTTCGAACATGTCGAAGTCATTGTTCGATCCGGCAGGGCCGTCGGTGCCCAAGCCTACGGGCACGCCGCTCGCGAGTAGTTTCGGTAGCGGAGCCACGCCACTGCCCAGCATCATGTTGCTCGACGGGTTGTGCGCGACGCCGGTGAGGCTGGTCCGCAGCAGGGAGATGTCGGAATCCGTCAACCACACGGCGTGCGCAGCGACGGTCCAGCCGGAGAGAACACCGAGGTTGCTGAGCGTCTCCGTAGGCGTCATCTTGCGCTTCTGCATGGCTTCGTCGAACTCGGCCTTGGTCTCGGAGAGATGAATCAGCAGCGGCTTCTGGTATTTGTCGGCTAGCGCCCGGGCGGCTTGCAGCGTTTCATCGGGTGTGGTGTAAATCGCATGGGGCGCGACGGCGGGCGTGATCAGGTCGTTATCGCGGAAACGCTTCAGGAAGGCTTCTGCGCCCGCAAGTTGTTCGGCGGACGTCTTGAAATCCGGGGCAGGGAAGCCGATCACGGTTTGTCCCAACACCCCGCGCATGCCCGCCGCGCGAGTTTCTTCGGCGACGGTGTCTTCGAAGTAGTACATGTCAGTGAACGTGGTCGTTCCTGACAGCATCATTTCGAGTAGGGCCAAGCGCGTGCCCCAACGGACGAATTCGCGATCGACGTTTTTTGCTTCGGCCGGGAAGATGAAGTTCTGCAGCCAGTCCTCAAGCTTGCGATCGTTGGCGATGCCGCGGAACAGGCTCATGGCGGCGTGAGTGTGAGTGTTGACGAGGCCGGGCGCGAGGATGGCGTTCGGTTGATCCAGCCGATTGGCGGCTTTGAAGCGTTCGTCGATCTCCGCGCGCGTGCCGACCCCGACGATGCGTGCGCCCAGGACGGCGATGGCTCCGTTTTCGATCACGCGTCCGGGTTCGCCGGTGACCACGTAGCGCGCGGACCAGATCCAGTCGGCGTTGTTGCTCGATGGGGCCTGGGCGAAGCAGAGTGCGGAGAGCAGAAAGAAGGCGATCGAGCGCATACACCTAAAGTAGCGCAGCGGTCAGGTCTTGAAACTCCTGGGTGGGCAACAGGTGGACGCGAAGTTCGAGTTGCGTGAAGGCTCGAAGCTCGTCGGTCATGGCCTGGGTTGGAATCTCCGGGGACGCGACGAAGAGCGCGCCTTCGGCGACGCGAAACGGTAGCACCTGCCAGCGGCCGGTGACTTTGGCGGGCAGGGCGCGTGCGATTTCGGGCCGGACGGTCGCGGGCTCAATGGAGGCAACGGGCAAGCCTTGTTGGAAGCTGAGGGCTTCGTAGAGTGTCGAACTGGTGAGTAGGCCACTCTCGATCAGATACTCGCCCAGGCGCAGCCCCGCGGGTTTCGTTGCGAGCGCAGCAGTCAGATCCTGAGGATGCAGGTGGCCGCCGCTGATCAGGATCTCGCCCAGCGGTCGCTTGTGGCTGAGCAGCACGGCTCGATGCGGGTAGGCATGCACGGTCTTGAGCCACTTCAACGGACGACCGTGTAGGCGCGCCCAGGCGAAGCGCCGCACGGCTTCAAGCGTTGCCGCCGCGTTCAGGATGTTCGCGTACACGGCGCGCACGGGAACTCCGCAGGCGGTCGTGACGCCGTAGACGCGTGCGACGCATCCCATGCGCACACCGGTGCGGAGCAGAAGGAGTCCGAAGGTGAATGCGGCAAGTCGCACCGCCAGGTCTGATGCGCGGTGCCAGACGCCGGTCGCGAGTCCATAGATACACGCCAAGTTGGCCACGACGCTCAGGGGATTGGCGAGCAGTCCTTTGCGGTCGCGCCATAGCCAGTAGATCTCCGATGGCGTGCCTCGCCAGCCGAACTTCTGCCAACTCTGTAAGGAGATACCCATCACCCAGCGGACCCTCTGGCGCAGTGCGGCGCGGAAGTTCTGTGGGAAGTACTCGCGCGTGGCTACGAAGTCGGCGTTCCCGTGCGGCGCGATGGGCACGAACGCCTGTTCGCAACCGAGCCGTTTCAGTCTCAGGCCGTTGTCGTAGTCTTCTGTGAGCGCTTCGGGTTCGAAGATGTGATTGGACGAAGTCTCGGCCAAGCGTTCGAGTGCGCTTCTTCGATACCCGGTACCGACGCCGCAACTGGGGACGAACCCGCCCAAAGCCGCGCGCACAGGCATGTCGCGCGTGTGATACTCGGCGAACTCGTCGATGTAGGCGCCGTGGGTCAGTTCAGAGAACGGCGTGGGCAAGGCCAGCACTGGAGTCTGCACGAAGCCGTAGCGCGCCGCGTAGTAGTTCAACCAACGCAGTTCTTCGGGATGCACCAGATCCTCGGCATCGTGCGTGACAACAATCTCAAAGCGCGTTCCGGCCTGCTCTTCGTGGACCAGCATGTTCTGGTAGACCCAGTTGAGGCAGTCCGCCTTCGAGGTGGGGCCGTCATGCGGACAGACGGCGAGATGCACATTCGGGAAGCGATCGGCAACACTGCGGACCGCTGCTTGCGTGGCGGAATCATTGGGGTAACAGCCGGCGAAGATGTGATAGTCGGGATAGCGGATGGAGCCGAGGTTGTGCTCCAGCATTTGCGCGATGACGGCGTCTTCGTGCCACAGGGGAACGAAAATCGCGATCGGCATGGTGGGCGCCGCTTCCAATTGCCGGGGGCCCGGCGGGAACAGGCTCGCTTCGGGCTGCAACTTCGACTTCAGCCAGATCCAGGCCCACGCCACATCGACGAACGCATCGTCGAGTCCGCTGACCAGGATCGCCGCAGCCAAAGGCGTCAGTAGAGCCAGGATGAAGTTGTCCAACCACACCATCACCTAGAGATGGTGGCTGGATCAGCAGGAAGTTCTCAGATCAGAAGTGATTCAGCGGGCCGGTGCCATGGCCCAGGCCGGGAGCCCACTGGATGGCGCGCGTGATAAAGGTCTTCGCCCGAGCCACGGCGTCGGGCAGGGCCGTGCCCTTGGCCAGTTCCGCGGTGATCGCGGCGGAGTAGGTGCATCCGGTGCCGTGAGTTTGATTCGTGGGAATCCGGCGAGCGGCGAACTCATGCATCTTGCCGTCGGAAAACAGAATGTCCACGGCTTCGCCTTGCAGATGGCCGCCTTTGATGAGGACGTGCTTGGGTCCGCATTTGGCCAGCAACTCCGCGGCGCGGCGCATGGACGGAATGTCGGTGACGGAGAATCCGGCCAGGCCCGAGGCTTCGGCGAGGTTCGGCGTGAGTAGGAAGGCGCGCGGGATCAGTAGTTCGACCATAGCCTCATGGCCTTCGCGATCCAGTAGCGGGGAGCCTTTGGAACTGAACATGACGGGGTCCACGATGAGCGGGAACTTCCACCCGGCGGCTGCATCGGCGATGGTGGCGATATTGGCTGCACTGCCCATCGCACCGGT
>CANIIC010000237.1 GCA_947467395.1 Bryobacterales bacterium | reverse complement strand
TGCCAACCACGAATACCCTCCCGACCTCGGGGATTCGCACCTCTTCGCCGCCCTCCAGCAGGATGTTTGCTTCGGGACTCACGTTCTCGATCAAATCTCGCACCGCAATCCGCTGCGTCAGGGCCGCTCCGCCTAATTTAGGCGGTCGGGTCACCAAAATCTCGTGCCCTGCGTCCGCTGCCAACCCCTCCGCCTTGGTCAACGCATCCAACAGCGTCGTCCGCCCATTCGCCTGGAACGTCAGAGGCCTTTTCACCGCACCCGCGACGTTGATCGGCCGGCTGGAGTACTCCGCGATGGTCACCGTGACCACCGGATCCACCAGAATCTGCTCGGACGTCAGCGCCTCGGCGAGCCGAGTCTCGATCTCAAGCGGTAGCAGCCCCCGCACCCCGATCGCCTGCTTCAACATAGGCAGCCGTATCGAGCCGTCCGGCGTCACCCGAAGACTGCGGCTCAGTTCCGGCGCGCCGTACACTGTCACGGCCAGTAGATCGTTTGCTCCCACCGGTTGCGTGGGTAGATTGCCCCCCGACTCGCCCGGTGACGCTGGCAGTTTCCCTTGTCCCCATGCGATCATCGCCGCGAACATCACACCTATGGTCCAGTTGCGCATGTTTCTACGCTCCTCTTGCCTGTGTCTTCTCTTGATCCCGATTCGCCAGAGCCCTGGCCAAGGCGCGAATCGCTTCGTGTGTCTGCTGTAAGGCCGATTGCATCTCTGTCATCCGGAGTTCCATGGCGGAAAACCGATCCAACAGATGCGCTTGCTGCTGTGCCCGCGGACCCGACAGGTCCAGCACTGCGCCGCGCGCAAAGTCCGACAAATTCCGAGCTCCGTGCAGCAGGCACGCCACTCGCAAATTCTCCAGCTCGTCCGGCGAGATTCGAAAACTCACCAGCCGGCTCCGGTTCTGATTCATTGCACCCCGGCAGCCCGCGCGCGCAACGGTGTCACCATCTCCGGATCCACCTCCGCCGCAATCGAACGCTGCAGCATCTCCACGCCGACGACCAGACGGGGCCCCTCGCCGCCTCGCAGCAGGGTTCCCTCGAGACCCCGCAACGGACCCCGCTCCACCCGCACGCGATCGCCGACCTTCAGATACGGCCACGGCGTCAGCCGAACCTTCGACGCCACCACGGCCTGAATCCCCGCGATCTCATGCTCCTCAATCGCTGCCGGTTGTCCCAGGAACTTCACTACCTGCAGGACGCCTGGCGTATCCTCCACGCGAGTCCGTTCTTCCGGAGAGAACTGGCAGAATATGTACCCCGCGAAAATCGGAAGCTCGATCTCCTTCACCCGATCCGACCACTGCCTCTGGCTCCGGTACATGGGCGCGAGCGTCGCCCATCCCTGGTAGCGCAGCAACTTCTCGATTTGCCGCTCATGTTGATGCCGGACGTGAAGTGCGTACCACCTTACTCCGTGGCCTACATTTGTCATGCGATTGTCGGCCTCAGCGACGTTGAAGCTCGCCCCTAAACCCGTTTCCGGGCATAGCTCACGCAGTGTGGGTCCCATTTCTTGATTTCTCGCTGTCCGCCGTCAGGGGTTCCCCCGATGACGTGTACAACAATTTGTGGACACGCTGAGGGATTCGTCTCAGGCAGATTCTTCACTCAAGCAATCGCCAAAGCGGACGACCAACGGTAGGTAAGATTGATCCGGAGCCTACGCCCGGGGTCCTGGAACTAGCGGAAAAACCGCAGCCATCCGCTCTTGGAGGGCTTCGGCGCGGCTTCCGGCGCCACCATCTTCTCGCCCGACAGCGCCGCCCCAGGATTTTTCCTGCACAGCAGTTCTGCCGTTGCTGCGGAGTAGTGCTCGCTCAACCACGCGAACGCTTCATCCATCACCGGAGGCCGGTGCACCACGTCGTGGCCATCACTGGCGATGACGTGCACCAGGTTCGCATCCAGCAGCGTCTTGGAAAACGCTTCTGCGCGCTTGCCGAATCGCCCGGTCAGGCTCTGCGCGGTCACCTGTAACCGTGTTCCGGCGGCCACCCACTCGGTGATCTTCTCGATGCGCTGGCGCAGGAGCGGATTCCGCTCCGGGTGCGTGATCACTGGAATCATCCCGGCGTTGAGCAGCCGGTCGAAGATCTCCCCTGTGTTGTGGAACACCAGTAGATCGGAAAACTCCACCATCAGGTAGTTCTTGTGATCGATGGTGTACTTGGTCGGATGCTCCAGCGCGTCCTGAATGTTGTCGAAACTCAGATGGAAGTCACAGCCCGTGTGCAGGCGCAGCGCACCGCCCGCAGCCTCTTCGATCTGCGCTAGCCGATCCCGATTCACTTCGGGATCGAACGAGTACGTGGGACTTGCATGAGGCGTGGCCACGATATCCGTGGTGCCATGCTCCGCCGCCATGCGTACCATCGCGACAGAGTCCTCGATTGTCTTCGCGCCGTCGTCCACACCGAACAGCACGTGACTATGAATGTCTACCAACTCATGATTCTAACTAAGTCAGGGTCACGGCTGCGTAAGCCGTCGACAAAATCACATACAGAGCCCACGGAAACAGCATCATCCCGAACGCCTTGCCCGCACTCATGCGCTTGGCTCCGGCGGCGATACCGATCGCGATCAGCACCATGCACCAGATCGTGAACAGGTCAAATGATGATCCCAGCGTCTTCATCCACCCCGCCGCATCCGAAGGTAGAAACGCCGCGGCATTCACCATCACCGGATTCCGCAGATCGAACTCGTCGGGTGGCTTCAGTTGCAGCACGATCATCGCAAGGCCGGTTTTCAGTAGATTCGGTAGCGTGCCGTACGTCACCGCCGCTAGCGTCTTCTTGTAGCCGATGCCCGCGCCCATGATGGTGTCCGCGAAAAACTTCAGCACAAGCGCCATGACCAGCGCCCCGAACAGAGGACCCGCCAGTCCGGCGACCCAGGTAATGTACTTTGCGACCGCCAATTGCACGACCTCTGCTCGGGCCCGGGTGGCCGCATCCATCTGCTGCATTTGGGAGCTCTGCGCATTCTGCTGCCGCATGAATAACTCCCAACCCACCCGCTGCGAAAACATGTAGAGGTAGGTGGTGGTGACAATCACCGCCAGCAAGATCGGCACCCACCACCGCGGCCGTCGTGCGATATCGGCAAATGCCTTGCCCGGCGAAAAGAACACATTCGCCAGCCGCACAGCCTCATTCATCGGCGCCGGTTCCGGCGGCGGCACAAAATCCGGGATCTCGACAGGTTCCATGCTCATACCCTACGTATCTCCCCTCGCTCAAGTTCCCTACGGTTGCAGTGTCCTGGCCGCGACCACGAGAGCCGCCACCAGTCCTACCATTGCCCATGCCACCTTGTTCCCGAAATTCAGCGTATACCCGATCGTGAACCGCCGCCGCACCAAGATCGCCGGATCGTCCGGATTGTAGTAGAGGATGCCCAGCTTCCAGGCGCTCGCCGGCAGTTGCTCACCGCCGCCGCCCGGCTGGAGGCTCATCCGGAACAAAGGCCAGCTCGCCGACAGTGCCACACTGATCAGCACCGCCGTCATCAGCCAGATAGGGATCAGTGGGTGATCCAGGAAGCGGCTCAGCGAATTGTGGATGACCAGGATCGTCAGCAACCACACGCCCACCGCCTTCGCGTTCAACGTAGCCTGCCGGAATCGCCCTGCTGCGGCCGGACCCGTGGGTGTTCCCCGCCACACCGCGAACATGCTGCCCATCGTCAGCAGTAGAATTACCGCCCCGATGGCCAGCGGACCGAACACCGTCTGCAAACTCTTGGCCTCATACAATTCGGGATGCCCTCTGGCCAGATAGTAGGTCGGAAAGCGCTCCGGCAACTGATCCCACCGGGAGTTCAGATACATCGCAGCCGTGCCCAGAGCGAGAAATGGTCCCACGATCGTCGCCCGTCCGCCCGGAATGTGGTCGTCCTCAGGAGCGAGCGACGCCGTCCGGATCGCCGGGATCGTCACCTCATGCGGCAACACGGCCTTTCGCGCCGTCACCATCGTGTACGTCGCGCCCATCGTCAGAACCACCAAGGCCACTAGGGGAACCCATCGCGCCGACGCCGGACCGCTCAAGTGGATCGCCACCGCGATCAGCACCCATGCGAGCACCGTCCATCGAAACCGGCCAGCGATCCGCCGCGCTTCCCCCGAGCTCCGAAACTCTTCGGATACCGTCACCCCGAAGTACTGCCCCGTCGACCGCACCGCCGGAGCCAGCCAGAAGGAGCCGCCCACCAGCCCGTAGATCACCGCAATGAAGATCCAATTCTGAAGTCCGGTCATTTCATGCCCTCCACTACCGCCGCTAATTCCCGCGCGATCCGAGCGGCTCCAAAGCCCTGTGCCCGCATCTCCGCTACCAGGCTCCGCATGCGTTGTCGATACGGCTCCATCGCCGCGGCCTCGGGAGCCGACGGCTTCTCTCGATCCCGTACCCGTGCCGTCCGTCCATGCACGATCTCCAGCCAGCCCTCCTCGGCCAGCAGTCGATACGCTTCGGCCACGGTGTTGAAGTGAACCCCCAGATCCATCGCCAGCCGCCGCACGGATGGCAACTCGCTGCCCGGATCCAACTGCCCCTGCACCAACACGGTGCGCAACTGATCCACAATCTGCCGGCGCACCGGGATGTTGGATCCGGGATCGATCGAGATTTGCGGTGGGGTCGGCATGTATGCTGTACATGTGCAGTGTACACGTGGGACGGCCCGAGTCAAGCCCTAATTCTCTTCAGAACCCCAGCGAAACACCGTTGCAATCGAAAAAACGCCATGCGACAATGGCAAAGTTTTAGCCGGGACTCGGCCGCAAGCCGGGCCACCAGCTCCTATGCGTTCAGGAATTTAAGGAGATTCAAGCAGTGAGAGAAAAGGGTGTTGTGAAGTG
>CANIIC010000236.1 GCA_947467395.1 Bryobacterales bacterium | reverse complement strand
GCTCCGCCTTGCTCCTGCGCCTGATAGGCCAGGCTCAATAGCGGGAACTTCTCCAAATCCGGGGGATAGAACCGCCACTGTGCGGCCTGCTTCCAATCGATTCGCGGCACAGGCGCGGCGGCGCGCTCCGGGTAGGTCATCGCGTATTGGATCGGCATCCGCATGTCGGTCGCGCACACTTGAGCGATCACGCTCCCGTCGTTGTACTCCACCATGGCGTGGACTTTGGACTCCGGGTGCACCACCACATCCACTTCCTTCGGCAGAAAGTCGAACAGCCAGCAGGCCTCGATCACTTCAAAGCCCTTGTTCATCAACGTGGCTGAGTCGATCGTGATGCGCTGTCCCATCTTCCATGTAGGATGATTCAGCGCCTGCGCGGGTGTTACCGTCGCCAGTTGTTCTTTCGGGGTTTCGCGGAACGGGCCACCGGATGCCGTCAGGATCAGTTTTGACACGCCATCGCGACCGCCGCGGAGGCACTGATGTGCTCCGTTATGCTCGCTGTCGACCGGCAGCATCTCAGTTCCCGCCGCCGCGCGAGCTTCCATGACCAGTTTCCCGGCCGAAACAAGAACCTCTTTATTCGCCAGCCCGACGCGCTTCTTGCGACGCACGGCTTCGTAGGTCGCTTCCAGGCCTTCGACGCCGACGATGGCCGACATCACGAACCCGGCTTCTTCGGCGATTGAAGCGTCCACGCGAGCCTTGGCTCCGTAGGCGATCTCCACGCCCTTCACCTTATTGAGCTTGTGCAGCGCGATGGCCGCCTCTTCGTCGGCGACGACCGCGACCTTGGGGCGGAACTCGGCGATCTGCTGTGCCAGCAACTCCACGTTGCGGCCCGCCACCAGCGCGTAGATTCCGAAGCGCTCCGGCCATTGCCGGACCACGTTCAAAGTATTGACACCAATAGATCCAGTGGATCCGAGAACAGTTAGAAGAGTCACCCGCTTCAAGAATACCACCGCTTGGGTCTGGTCCTGGTCGAGTTTCTTTGGGGGAAGGAGAGGGGCGCCGGGAAGGTTTGCTTCAGGGGTCTTTTCTGAGGTTAGTCTCGCTTTGGTGGGAGTTGCCTCCCCGGCTTGATTCCAATATTAGAAGAAGTCCCTCCCGAATACAACACTTTTTTGTAGTGGACTCGGGAGGAGATCGTTAAATGTTTGTTATGTTTGGACTTTCAGCTCTAATCGAAACTTTTGATCGACCGCTGAGGGTCCTTCTTATACCACCGGACTACGACTTTTTGATGACGGTTCCGGTCCAATCTTCCAAAACACGGATTGCGGAGCAGAAGTCGTCGTCGCCCCAGCCCTTAGCGACCGTCGCCCGAAGCATGTTCTCCGTCACGGAGCTCGCCGGAGCCGGGACGTTCAGGTCCCGAGCCATCTGGAGCGCGAACCCGACATCTTTATGCATCCACTTGGCTGAGAAGTTGGTGGTGAAGTCGCGATTCAGGATGAACGGAGCCTTGTAGCTGGCCAGACCGCTCTTGGCGGCCGAGTTTTCGATGATGTCGATCATCATCTCCGGCTTGACGCCGGCTTTTGCCGCCAAAACGAGGCCTTCGGAGAACGCCTGGTAGATCCCGGCGCCGATCATGTTCTGAACTACCTTGGCGCGCAGGCCCAGGCCCGGCCCGCCGCAGTAGTAGAACGCCTTCCCCATGATCTCCATGTAGGGCTTGGCTCGCTCGTAGGCCGCCTGGTCGCCGCCGATCATGAAGGTTAACGTGGCCTTGTCGGCGCCCCCTGTCGAGCCGGTGACGGGCGAATCCAGGAAGTCGACGCCCTTGGCTGCGAAGGCCTTGCCGATCTCGACACTGGCATCCGGAGCGATCGAACTGCAGTCGGAGATGACCGCACCCTTGCGCGCCGCGTGGATCAGGCCGTTCGGGCCGAGGCAGACATCCTCCGCCATCGCCGTATCGCCGACGCAGAGGAAAATGAAGTCCGCGCGCTCGGCGACCTCGCGGGGGCTGGCACAGACCGTGCCTTTGCCTTCTTTGGAGAGTTTCTCCGCCTTGCCGACGGTGTGGGACCACAGTGCCACGTCATGACCCGCACGAAGCAGGTGACCGGCCATGCGGTAGCCCATGATGCCGAGACCTAAGAATCCGAGTTGTGCCAAGTAGCCTCCTAAAAGAAGCTACGATTCTAACAAGCTGCTCAGGTTTACGAAACTTCGACGGCTTGTTGGTGGCGCTGCATGTTGGCGAGCATGCGCAGGATGACCAGATCGGAGGCCTGGAAGGTGGTCTCCGGGACGTTGGTCAGGTCCTCGTCGCGCTCCACCACGTGGCTGCGGATCATCGTCCGCAACTGGGCTACACTGACGCCCAGTTCTTCGGCGGCTTCGGTCTCTGAGTACTGCGATTTTCCGGATCGTGTTAGCGGCATGGCTTGTCTACAGTTCCGATTCTAGGCGCGCCGTCGACCTACCCCAATCGGCAAAACTCTTATTTAAGTCTCGGTATCGCCTGACGGACTTTTGTACTAAGGATCGCTCCCCATTGCACCCGGCAATTTCGTGTGGTACTCTCCCCCATAGCAGAGAAGTCCGTTACATCGTTTGAATCCTACCGTTCACAGCCAACCCGCTACAAACCGTCAACCGAAGTTTCCGGAACACTCCCAAGCTAAGAAAGAAAGAAGAAGATATACAACATGAAAGAAAACGGAACGGTCAAGTGGTTCAACGCTGCGAAGGGATTCGGATTCCTGGCCCGCGAAAATGGTGAAGACGTGTTCGTCCACTATTCCGCCATCGAATCGAGCGGCTACCGCACCCTGGAAGAAGGCGCGCGCGTTTCCTTCCTCGTGAAGAAGGGCCCCAAGGGCCTCCAGGCCGAACAGGTCACCCTGGCGTAAGCCTGGATTCAAGATCCTAAGCGACTCTTGATAGATTGAACGGGCGCGGCCCGGTAGAATAGGCGGTGATGCACCGCCAGTTTCTCCGGATCGCGCTCGTTTCGTTTTTGGCCACCTGTGCCTGGGCGCAGCAAGACGTGGTCACCGTGAAGTCCCCGGATGGCCGCATCGAGTTCCGCCTGCTGGACGGCCCCCCACCTACTCCCGACACGCAGCTTCCCCATCTGGCCTACCAAGTCGATTACGACGGCAAGCCACTCATCAAGACCTCCTATCTCGGTTTTGAGATCTACAATCAAATCCCGCTGGGGCAGAAGCTCGGTCTGGTGAAGACCTACCCGGACGCCGTCGACGAGAAGTATTACCTGCAAACTGGCAAGGCGTTCGAGGTTCGGAATCACTTCAACGAAATTGTCGCGGAGTATCTGCAGAACGGTTCCCAAGGTCGCCTGATGACAGTGGAGGTGCGCGCATTCAACGATGGCTTGGCGTTCCGCTATGTCGTGCAGCCCTCGCCTCCGCTGCTCCAACTGCGTATCGAGAATGAGATCACGGAGTTCAACTTTGCCAAGGACGGCGATTCTTTCCCACAGATCCTGCCAAATTTCCAGAGCGGATACGCCGAACCTTACACCAAACGCACCCTGAGCACAGTCCCCTACGACTCATTGGTGGGGCTCCCGTTTCTGGTCCAGCAGCCAGGTGTGGCGTGGGTCGCGGTGACCGAGGCAGACGTCGACGAGTATCCGGCGCTTTATCTAACGCGTACCGATCGGACCAAGATGCACGCTCGCTTGTCGCCGCGCGTCGATGGGTCTTCTCTATCGGTCTTCACGAAGCCGCCCCTGGTGACGCCGTGGCGCGTGTTGCTGATCGGCGATCGGCCGGAGAAACTGATCGAATCCAACATCGTCACCAGCTTGAACTTGCAGACGAAGCTCCCGCAGCCATCGGGCAATCAGCCGGGCCGGATGATGCTCGCGACGCCAACGACTGAGGCTGCCAAACAAGCGATCGATGCCGGCTTTGAGTATACGCTGATCGGCGAAGGCTGGTCGGCCGCCGGGAACGGCGGGGCGGGGGATTTGCTGAAGCCCAATACCGATTTCGATTTGCCCGGTGTCCTAGCCTACGCGAACCAGAAAAAAGTGGGTGTGTGGCTGTGGACCGATTGGCGGGCCATCGAGTCACAAATGGATGAGGCCTTCGTGCAGTTTGAAAAATGGGGCGTGCGCGGAGTGAAGCTCGATCACTGGAATCGCGACGATCAGGAAGCGGTTGTGTTGCTGCACAAGATCGTGGCGAAGGCCGAGCAACACAAACTGATGCTCGCGATTGGCGGTGGCTACAAACCCGATGGGTTGCAGCGTTTGTATCCGAACTTGATGACTACGGAAGCCGCGATCACGTCCGCCTATTCACAGTTCAGCGCGGCCGCGAATCCGGATCATGAAGTGATGCTCGCATTCACACGTTTGCTTGCAGGCCCGCTCGATTATGGTTTCGGCGGGCTGAACAACGCGACCCGTGAGTCGTTCCAGCCCGGCATGACGCTCGGGACGCGAGCGCATCAACTGGCGCTCTCTGTCGTTTTTCATAGTCCGGTGCAAACGGTTCGTGACTTGCCAGCTACTGAGGATGACCAGCGTGACTTCAACTTCCTTCGCAGGATCCCGCAGAGTTTTGGGGAAACTCGCGCAATCGCAGGTGAGGTAGGCGAGTACATGGTCATTGCACGGCGGAATGGCAGCCCGCAGTGGTATCTCGGGGCGATCACCAACTGGGAAGCTCGCGAAATAGACGTGAACTTAGACTTCTTGGGGCCCGGCAACTACATCGCGAACATGTTCGTGGACGCTCCGGACGCCGCCACCAATCCGAAGCACGACTTGATCGAACAGCGCCCCGTCACCGCGTCGCAAACTCTTCATCTGAAGCTTGCAAGCGGTGGAGGCGCCGCGATCCAATTTGTTCCAGCTCTTACCATCCCTCAGCCCGCCAATTAAGCGACGTAGCAGGTGATCGTGACGCCTTCGTTGGCGACGTCGGCGTCCACCCAAAAATCCGACGG
>CANIIC010000235.1 GCA_947467395.1 Bryobacterales bacterium | reverse complement strand
GGATCGATCGTAAGCTTGACCGTGCCCGACTTCGTAACCGGACGCAGGCACTCGCGGTCATCGCAGGCCTGATACCGGGCCTCCGCCGTAATCTCTATCGGACCCGTCGCATCGGCCTTGAGCTTCACCGGAATCAACAGCTCGAAGTGATCTTCGAACATCTCCGTATCAAGCCCGATCGTCTGGTCGACCTTGTGTTCCGGCTTCGGCTGATAAATCTTCGCCGACTCCACCGCGGCATTCTCCACGACCTTCGCCGTCGTAGGATTCGGGCCTTCCAGCGTCTTGACGATCGTCAGCGCGTAGATGTGCCAACCCGACTCAATGGTGGCGGAAAACTTGAGGGGAACGGTACTGCCGGAAGGTGCTGCCTGAATATCCGAGGTGAGCGCCCACTGAACCGGGTCCTTCTTCTGCGCCCACACACTGCACGCTGCAGCCAGCAGCACGAGAATGAGTGAGGCCCGTTTCATAGGGTGTTATGCCGGAAGTGTGTCCTGGACGTCCAACTCTGCTTCTATCTTCTCATTTACGCGGCCTTGGGCGAACTCCGCCGCCACACGCACTGCGTTCTTGATGGCGTTCGGGTTCGAACGGCCGTGACAGATGATGGTGACGCCTTTGACGCCCAGCAGGGGAGCGCCGCCATATTCGGAGTAATCCAGTTTCTGCTTGAACTCGGCAAACGCGCCGCTCGAAAGCTTCGCGCCCAGCATGCGCGTCAGCGTCGATTGCAGCGATTCCTTCAGCATGCCCTTGAACACGTCCACCAAACCTTCGCTGACCTTTAGAACTACGTTCCCCACGAAGCCGTCGCAGATGACCACGTCCGCTTCGCCCGTGAAGATATCGCGACCCTCGACGTTGCCCAGGTAGTTGATCGGCAGGTCCTTCAGCAGCGGCGAAACCGCGCGCGTCAGTTCGTTGCCCTTGTGTTCTTCTTCGCCGATGGAAAGGAGCCCGACGCGAGGACGGGACGTATGGAAAATGAGGCGGGAGTAAATCTCGCCCATGACCGCGAACTGCGCCAGCATGGCGGCAGTGCAGTCGACATTGGCGCCCACGTCCAGCACGACAACCGGACGTCCGGTGCCCGTAGGCAGGGCCATAGCCAGGGCAGGGCGGTCCACACCGCGAACCATGCCTTGCACGATCTTGGCCGTAGCCATCACCGCGCCCGTGTTTCCGGCGGAAACCACACCTTGGGCAATGCCATCGCGCATCAGCCGGCAGGCGACGCGAATCGAGGAGTCCTTTTTGGTGCGGACAGCCTTCGCCGCCGAATCCTCCATGGTGATGAATTCGGTGGCGTTATGAACTTCGATGGGTAGATCGCGCGAAGACGGGTGTTTCGCCAACTCCGCGCGCACGACGGCTTCTTGACCCACCAGGATGACGCGAGCATGGCCCGCTCTGGCTGCCTGAATCGCTCCCTCAACTTCGGACTTGGGGGCGTGATCGCCGCCCATGGCGTCAACCGCTATGGTCAGCATGGATGGTTTAGAAGGTTACTCCGCGGCGACTTCGATCACTTCGCGGCCCTTGTATTTGCCGCAAGACGGGCAAACGCGATGGGGCAGCTTCGGAGAATGGCAGCTGGGGCACTCGCCCAGGATGCTGCGCTTCAGCGAATCGTGCGTGCGGCGCGCCGACGTCCGGCGCTTGGAATGTCTACGTTTGGGATTAGGCATCGTGTACTCTCTCGAACAAAGATTACTGCATCTGCTTTAGCGCCGCCCAACGGTCATCTGCTGGCACCGTCTGGCATCCGCAAGGCTGCTGATTCCGGTTCTGCCCGCATACCGGGCAAATCCCTTTGCAACCCTCACTGCACAGCTTCTGCATGGGCAGGGCTAGCAGCACATACTCGCGAAGGACGTCGTTCAACTCCACGCCGTCGCCTTCGTAAAAACCCATCTCGGCTTCACCTTCTTCAAGGTTGGTTTCGGCTTCGCCGTAGCCTTCCTCAATCGGCCGATAAAACAACTCAAAATCCCCGTCCACCGGGCACGCCGCAGGCTCCAGGCAGCGGTCACATTCCGCTTCCATCTGGACCGTCACATGTCCCGATACACGAATCTCCGCCAGCATGTCCGAAACCAGTTCGGCCTCGCCTACTGCGTGCAAAGGCCCCAATTGACGCACCTTTGGATCAAGAAAATCGATCTGGCCGGGAGCGACTTCCACGTCGAATCGGCCAGGCTTGATTCCGAGTTCGCGAACGTGGAAAAACACTGGAGGCACCTCTGCTCGCCGGATCACCGGGAGCCAAGAAAAAGTATAGCAGATTCAGGGGGTTGCCACATCAATGCCGGGGCTCAATACCGCCCGCGCAGCTTCGGTATCGTCCTGGCGCACGAAAATTCGGTATCCGCCCGTCCCAAACGCCAAATGCGGCCGCATCCCGCCCGCATTGTCGGCCTGCAGCAAGGTCTCGATCCCCGCACTCTCCAGCGCACTCCGCGCCAACTCAGCCTCCAGCGGGTCGCTAAAGGAGCCCACCTGCACTAGGGAATCGTCGCCGTCCATGCCCCCATGCTACCGGAATTCGGGCCGGTACACGCTGTCCCCTATTTCGCTCTACGCCGCCGACCTCGGCACATACCGCTCCACCCGAATCTTGGACTCATCCCGCATCGCCACGGCCAGGTCAAACGCCCCCTGCATCCGCACCCACGTCTCCGGTGTACTGCCGAAGGCCTTCGACAGCCGGATCGCCATCTCCGGCGAAATCCCCGACTTCTCATTCACCACGTTATTCAGCGCCTGCCGCGTCACGCCCAGCACCCTCGCAGCTTCCGTCACGCTCAGCCCCAGAGGTTCCAGACAGTCCTCGCGCACAATGCGCCCCGGATGCACCGGATTCTTCATCGCCATGTCTCGCGTCCCTCCTAGTGGTAGTCGATCAACTCGACATCCACGGCATTGCCTTCTTCAACCCGGAAAATAATCCGCCAATTCGCGCGCACTGTCACGGCCAAGTACCCCTTCAGGTCACCCTTCAGCGGGTGCAGCCGATATCGGGGCAGGTGGAGCGCTTGGGGTGTCGTGGCCGCATCCAGGATCGTGAGAATCTTCTCCACCGTGTCCACCAGATCGGTCCGAACTCAGCTTCGATCTCCATGTTCGTAGAGTCTCTTCAAACCCCGATGCTTGAATCGTTCGATCATGCACGGGCCTCGGTGTGACAGGTATAGCTTGTCACTCTGCCTGCTGCCACGCGAGTTTGAGACATCCCTAGGAATGTCGGGTGAGTCTCCCGAAATTCTCCAGTAATTTCTAGCCGACGTTATCCTGCAACGCCTCTGTCCGAAACGTCGCATCCCTCTGCCTCAAACGCCTCGATACACCTGTCCCCGCCGTGCAATGGTCAGAACTTGTACCTCAATCTGGTCGCGATTCACCCGGAACAGAATCCGCCACCCGCCGATGCGTGACTTTCGCAGCCCATCGCCGTTCGTCAGTGCCGCGGAGTAGCGCGCGTTGAATGGGTCCACGCGCAGCTCTTCCAGGCGTTGTGTCATGCGCTGTAATGTGGGGCGGTCCAGGCGGGCCAGTTCTTTTGCGGCTTCATTCGACAGCCGCAAGCTGTAAATCACAGACCGTGTGTCCGCTTGAACTCGTCGAGCGTGACCGTGCGGCCTTCCCGGAAGTCCTCTTCGGCACGCTCCAACGCGGCCTTCTCTTCCGCAGTCAATGTGTCGTCTTCAAGCTCGCTGAGTAGATCCAGCGCGGCGGCCAGACGCTCTTCAGGCAGTGCGTCGACGAGTTGGTGAACATTTTCGCGGACGGTCATAGCTGCCTTTATTCTCTCTCTTTTTCTGCCGCGTAGGTCGGGGGCGTCGATCATCACAGCCGGATGCCCCGTTTAAAATTTGTCTTCAGTTGGAACGGCCTGCCGGGCGAATAGGGCAGATCTTCGGGGCTGGAGTATCAGGATTGAAGTCGAGGTAGATTGTTTGACGCGTCTGAGGAACGATGGTCTTGTACGCGACAGACAAGCCATCTTCCGCGCGGCTGTAACCCAACAGTAAGTACTCTTGGTTTGTTCCGGTGAACTTGAATTCGAAATTCCCGTCGTCATCCGTAACAGTCCGCGCGGCGGGTTTGATCGACTCCACCAATCGGATCAGTTCAGCGTCAAGCTTCTCGTAGTCGCGGCCTTGTAGAACATCCCGTCGCCCCCATGCCGCTAGAACGTCAGCCAACTCGGGGACGTCCTTCTTGACATAGAGCATTACCGGCAATTGGAAGGAATAGAATCGCTCCCCCGAAAAACATCCCGTCGCCCGCCCGCTAACCTGCTGGGGCTGTTGAGCCACCAACAGAGGCGCTGCAAGGGCACCTGCCAGTAACGCTCCGATGTAGAAGGAAACTCGGGATGGGTGTGGAGTTCTCAGTTCTTGCAAGCCAATAGTCTCGCTTTGCGTTCCATCATAATCGACAATTCCAAGTCGCGGTGGATGTATTCCCCCACCCTCTCAACTACATCCCACTTCCCCTCACCCCGCATTCCCCGAGCCTCGTGCCTAAATAAGCCAGACTTGCTTGGCCAAGGAAAGCGTTGCAGTGCGGTATTACTGGACTCCTGGAGACCTTCACCGGTCTCGCGCCACCCTTGGGGCATATCATCGCCGCCAAGTAACCGACGGGAGCATCTGGGATCATGATCACCAAACCGCCGCGGTGGGAACCACCGTGGTTTCCAGAGGATGGGGCGTCGCAGCCGACACGCGGACGCCGCGCTTCCCACAAGCGCACCGAAATAGAGCTTTGAGTGGCCGCGATTCACGCCGCTCCTCCGCAAGCAAGAGGAGAAAGGCGGCGAGCCTCCAGCACAGCTATAGGTGCCACCCAAAATACTGACGGCCGGAGAGGTTCACACCCTCCGGCCGCCGCAACTTTCTACAGTCGAAGTGTGTCGATTCATTCAATGGTCTGCGGACAGGCT
>CANIIC010000234.1 GCA_947467395.1 Bryobacterales bacterium | reverse complement strand
TCCGGCTGACCTTGACGATATTCAACTTAGGCGACCTGTCCGCGCACGGATTCCAGGTTCGCGATGCGGCTTTCCATGGAAGGATGCGTCGAGAACAAGCGGCCCAGTCCGCCCATCAGTGGAGGGAAGATGAACATGTGCGCCGTCGCAGGGCTCGCGTCCATCGGGAAGCGTTCGTTGCCGCGTTCCAGCTTGCGCAGGGCGTTGATCAACCCATCCGGCGAACCCGTGTATCGTGCGGC
This sequence comes from Bryobacterales bacterium, assembly GCA_947467395.1. GTDB lineage: Bacteria > Acidobacteriota > Terriglobia > Bryobacterales > Bryobacteraceae > Palsa-187. The sequence continues at coordinate 4,714 of CANIIC010000234.1, read as the reverse complement.
CGCCGCATCCGCCGCATATTCCCGCTGACGCGAAATCGCCATCTGGATCAGCATCGCCGCAATCGGAGCCACAATCATCATCACCAAACCCGCGTACGGGCTGCCGCCTTCGTCATCATCCCGACTCCGGCCGATTCCGCCCCACATCGCCATGCGAGCGATAAACGTCAGCGCCGCCGCCAAAGTCGCAGCCACCGAACTGATCAAAATGTCGCGATGCTTCACATGCCCCAACTCATGGGCGATCACGCCCTCCAGTTCAGCATCAGTCATCATCGCCAGCAAGCCTTCGGTGATCGCCACGGAGGAATGGTTCGGATCCCGACCGGTAGCAAACGCGTTCGGCGTTGCGCCCGGGAGAACCCACAACCGCGGCATCGGCAATTCCATCTTCTGCGTCAGGCGTTCCACCATCGGAGCCACCCGGCCATACATCGCCGGATTCTCTTCAGGAGTCAGCGGTTGCGCGGAATACATCGAAAGCGCCATCTTCTCGGAGAAGAAGTAGCTGAAGAAGTTCATCCCGACCGCCAGCAATAGCCCCATCATCAGGCCCTGCCGGCCGCCCACCGCCTGCCCGCCCACCATCAGCAACGCGCTCAGAAGCGCCAACAATGCTGCCGTTTTGATTCCGTTCATAGGTCCGTCCTTATTGTTTCATACGCACGATGAGGCAGGAGCGTTCGCCACTGCCGGCGAATGCCTCCTGCCTCGACGTCGTACACCTATTTGGATGCGTCCAGTGAAACCTAGTTGCTCTGGCTGATTTGGACCTTCACCTGACGCGGCTTGGCGATGTCTTTCTTCGGCAGCGTAACCGTCAGCGTGCCGTTCTTGTAATCCGCCGTGACCGCTTCCGGGTTCACCGTCTCCGGTAGCGTGAAGACCCGCTCGAAGGTGCCGTAAGACCGCTCCACGCGATGCCAGCCGCCTTCTTCCTTCTGTTTCTCGAACTTACGCTCCCCGCGTAGCGTCAGGGTGCCGTTTTCCAGACGAACGTCGATGTCCTCGAACTTCATGTCCGGAATGTCTGCCTTCAGCACCAGCTCATTCTCAGTCTCCCGGATGTCCACGGCGGGAACCCAGGGGCGGACACCCACCGGCTCGTTGAAAAACCGGTTCATCGTGTCCTGCAAATTCTGGAACGGGTCGCTTGTCGAGTATCTGATCAGTGCCATAATTCTTTTGCCTCCAAGAACTACTTACAGACACAGCATATAATCTGCTTGTGTCTGTGTCAAGTCCCGTTCGAGAACTTTTTTTCGCCGTCTCCCGCTCCTTCCGGTAAACTGACGCTTATGCGTCTGGGAATGATCGGCCTCGGAAAAATGGGCGGCAACATGGCCACCCGGCTCACTCAAGGCGGCCACGAAGTGGTCGGCTATGACCGCGGCGACATCTCGCCGGACCGCGCCAAGGAGATGGGCATCTCCGTCGCGAAGGATCTAAAGGACTTAGTCGCCCAGCTCCCCGCCCCGCGCGCCGTCTGGATCATGGTCCCGGCCGGGAAGCCGACCCAGGACACCGTCGACGAGCTGGCCAAGCTCCTATCCCCTGGCGATCTCATCATCGACGGCGGCAACAGCCGCTACACCGACGACATTGAGCGCGCCGAAGCCCTCAAGCCCTCTGGCATCCACTATATGGACGCCGGCACCAGTGGCGGCGTCTGGGGCCTGAAGGTGGGCTACTGCCTGATGGTCGGCGGCGACGTGGCAGATTTCCAACGCATCGAACCCGCCCTCCAGACCCTCGCCCCGCCTGAAGGGCTGCTGCATTGCGGCCCGGTCGGCTCTGGCCACTTCGTGAAGATGGTCCACAACGGCGTCGAATACGCCATGATGCAGTCCTACGCCGAAGGCTTCGAGATCATGCAAGCCTCGCGCTTTAAGCTGGACCTCGGCGCCATCGCCCACCTGTGGCAACAAGGCAGCGTCGTCCGGAGTTGGCTGCTCGAACTTACCGCCGGAGCACTGAAGCAGAACCCGAACCTGGACGGTCTCGCCGCCTACGTGGAAGATTCCGGCGAAGGCCGCTGGACGGTGGAAGAATCGATCAACACAGCAGTCCCCGCCCCGACGATCTACGCAGCGCTGATGATGCGCTTCCGCTCCCGCCAGGACAATTCCTTCGGAGCCCGCATGCTCTCCGCGATGCGCAACGCGTTCGGCGGCCACGCCATGAAGACCAAATAACCCATGAACATTCCTGAACTACTTGTCAAAGTGGACGAAGATCTCGTCGATCTCAGCCTGGGCTTGGCCCAGTACCGACTCAACAGCGATTGGAGCAGTGATTTTGTCGCCACCGCCAGCTGGAACGAGCAACGCCTCAGCGTTGGTGGCAATCTCAGCGCCGAATGGGAAGAGCAAGCCTTCGAAGAGGGCGGCCCGGCCGTTTTCTGGGGCACTCTGACCCTGCTAAGAACCGGCCCGGAAAGCGACGAGTTCCTCAAAACGCTCGCGGAAGTCTACGATTCTGAGACCGCCCCCCCCGCAGATGGCCGACAAGGTTGAGTTCTCCGCAGCCGCTCTCGCGGGACACCCCAGTCGGCCCCAAGATGGCTCCCTGCGCCTGAAGCTATTCTTCAACGCAGACGACGAGGAGCGCTACGCCGAACTCTATTGCCTGATCGACTACGCGAAAAGGCGGGTTGAGTTTCGCGAGGTTGACCTAGACTTCAGGGATGCCATTCTCGACGCCTTCAGCAGGCTCGAATAGACCTCGTCCCTACTCCCGAGCGGCAGCCAACAGCCGCCCGAAGCGATCACACGGACCCGGACCACAATCGGTCGTCGGCAGGATCTCTTCGGCTAACTCGGTCGCCGCTTTCTCCATCTCGGCCCGAGCTTTCGCGGGCTGCGCGGCGAGGTTCACGTGTCCCAGCCGAACGTGCGCCGCGACATGCGTCAGAAACTCCGCCAGCTCAAAACTGCTGCGAAACGCCTTGAACTGATCCTTACTGACCCACACGGCGTCGGCCGTCACCACCGCCTCCGCGGCTTCCGGCGCGGGACCGTCATAGACCGCCACTGCCCGACCCAGCCACGCTTCTACCGGAGGCCGAGCCGTCTGCAGCGCGGGACTGTCCACCGCCGTAAATCCCTGCTGCGCCAGCAGTACCCCAGAACACAGCAGGATTGCGAACCCCTTCATGAGGCCCACGATATCATGAGTTCGTGAACGCATCGCTTCTCGTCAACACCCTGGGCCACTTGGCCGGCGTGTTGCTCTTCGGCATCGTTCTCGTCCTCTTATTGCAGGATCGCGCCGCGCGCCACGTCGGGGGACTCAAGCCCATTGCGGCCGCAGCGGTGGCGCTTGCCTGGAACGTCGCGTCTCTCCTGGTCCTCGGCACCGATCAGCCCGACGCCCTCGCCGCGCGGTGGATGGTAGCAGTCGGCTTCTCCGTGCTCAGCTTGCTCCCAGCGGTCCTCTTCGATATCTGCCTCGCCGGAGGCTGGCTCGCGCGCGCCGGCTACCTGCTGTCCGCGGCATCCATCGTCCCGCATATCATCGAAGTCTTCCGCCCCGATACCGACCTGCACCGCGCCGCGCTCGGCGCACTCTCCATCGGCTTTGGCCTGCTCACCGCGATCGCCGCGGCCCACGCGTATCGCGAAGGAGGAGCGACCACGCGCCTCATCGGCACCATGAGCCTGTTCCTGCTCGCCATGTCCTTCGTCCACCTGGGCACCGGCCACGCCGAACAGATCTGGAGCCAGGAACTCTTCTTCCACCACGCTGCCATCCCACTGGCGCTGCTCGTGCTGCTGCAGGACTATCGCTTCGTCCTGCTCGACGCCTTCCTGCGCTTCCTTGCCAATGCGATCCTCGCCGCCGCGTTCGTCTCCGCAGGAGTCCTCGCGTGGCAACTCGGCTGGCTCCCCAGCCCCAGCACCCCGATGCGCCTCGCGTTGCTGCTCACCGGCGCCTGCCTCGCACTCATCGTCTTTGCTGTCCTGCGAACGCGCGTCCAGCAGTTGCTCACCAAGGTCGTCTTCCGCCGACCCGACGAGCGCGCTCTGCTCGAGCAACTCCGCCGACCCATCCCCGACGAAGCCGAATACCTACACTTCGCAACCGACCTGCTCGGCTGCTACGTCGGAGCCGAAGCGCACATCGTCAATCACCCCAGCGAAACCTCCGTCGCCCTGCGCAGCGGCTCGCGCCACATCACCTTCGGACGCCGCACCGGTGGACGCCGCTACTTAAGCGAAGATCTCGCCGCACTCCAGCGAGCCGCCGCCGTCATCGACGAACAGCTGGACTCCCATCGAGATTCCGAAACCCGCCGCCTCGTCTCGCAAGCCGAGCTCCGGGCGTTACAATCCCAGATCCACCCGCACTTCCTGTTCAACGCCCTGAACGCGCTCTACGGCATCATCCCGCGCGAAGCCAAAGGCGCGCGCGACACCGTGCTCAATTTGGCCGACATCTTCCGCTACTTCCTGGACACGCGCAAAACGCTGGTGCCGCTATCGGAAGAACTGCACGTCGTGCGCGCGTATCTCGACATCGAACACCTGCGCCTGGGCAACAAGCTGCACACCGAACTACACATCGCCAATGACGCACAAGGAGTGATGATCCCGGTGCTCTCCCTGCAACCCATCGTGGAGAACGCGATCAAACACGGCATCGCCCCACTCGCCAGCGGAGGCACCGTCACCGTCACTGCACGGCTCGAAGATCAGGAACTGCGCATCACTGT
>CANIIC010000233.1 GCA_947467395.1 Bryobacterales bacterium | reverse complement strand
TGGGCCAAGAAGCTCGGCATCACTCTGTAAGTTTGTAGTTCACCTCATAGGGAGGGCGCGATGAAGACCATCTCTCCGGACGACTTTCGAGTACGGCCAGGGAAGAAGGTCGACCTGCAGCGCCTTCCCACCAAGATCAAGCCCCTCTGTAAGACCAAGCAGAAGTTCGCCGAGCGCCTCACCAAGCAGACGCATGAACTGGCCGAACTGCAGAACCTGCTCTACGCCTCCGATCAACATGCGCTGCTGCTGGTGTTCCAAGCTATGGACGCCGCAGGCAAAGACAGTGCCATCAAGCACGTGATGTCCGGCATCAATCCGCAGGGTTGCCAAGTCTACAGCTTCAAACACCCGAGTCCCGAAGAACTAGATCACGACTTCCTATGGAACGCGACCCGCCGCCTTCCGGAGCGCGGTCGCATCGGGATCTTCAACCGGTCCTACTACGAAGAAGTGTTGGTGGTCCGCATTCATCCGGAGATTCTGGAGAGCCAGAACATTCCGAACGGCTTGATCGACGACAAGGGCATCTGGAAGCGCCGCTATCAATCGATGGTCGACTTTGAACGACACCTGCATCGCAACGGTACGCGCATCCTGAAGTTCTTCCTGCACCTGTCGAAGGACGAACAGCGCCAGCGCTTCCTGAAGCGCATTGACGACCCTCAGAAGAACTGGAAGTTCGGTACCGCCGACATTCACGAGCGCGGCTACTGGGATGAGTACATGAAGGCGTACGAGCAGTGCTTGCGCGCCACCAGCACGAAGACCGCCCCGTGGTTCGTGATCCCTGCCGACGACAAGGAGACTGCGCAGTTGTTGATCTCCCGCGCGGTCATCAATGCCTTGAAGGACTTGAAGATGTCCTACCCGGTGACCACCGAGGAGCGCCGCAAAGAACTTCTGGCGATCCGCAAACAGCTGGAAGCCGGCGAGTAACGCCTGCTAAAAAATTAACTTGACTTGTTTCTTGGCCCTGCTAAATACTTAGCACAGTTGCCATGCAGAGCCTGAGCCGTCGCGAACGTCAGATCCTGGACATCCTCTACCGCGTGGGCCGCGCCTCGGCTGCCGAGATCCAGACGGAGTTGGCGGATGGGTCCAGCAACTCGGCGATCCGCACGTTCCTTCGTATTCTCAAAGAAAAGGGCCACATTCGGCATGAATCCGACGGTCCGCGCTATGTCTACCTGCCCACTGTTTCTGCGCAAAAAGCACGAACCTCTGCGCTGCGTCACCTGCTGAACACGTTCTTCGAAGGTTCGGCCGCTGCGGCGGCTGCCGCGTTGGTCGACGGTTCAAAGATGTCCGAAGAAGAACTGTCGAAACTGGAAGCTCTCATCCGGACTCACAAGGAGAAGAAGTCATGATCGCTCTGCTCCCGTCTGCCGCGCTTCGCGGCACTGCGATTCTTGCTCTGGCATGGCTGGCGACTGGGTTGCTTCGCCGAGCCTCGGCCGATGTCCGCCATCGTATCTGGACCGCCGCCATTTTCAGCCTGGTGCTCTTCCTGATTCCGTGGAGTGTGCCCGAAGCCGCGCAGATGACTGTGATCTACACATCGTCCGCCACGGCAGCGGTAGTAGCCACTCCGGGCGTGTCTTGGTCATCGTTATGGATGCTTGGCGTCGCCTGCGGCGTGCTGCATTTGGCGATCCGGCTCGGGAGCCTTGCGTGGATCACTGCCCGCGCGCGTCGCACCGAAGATGCACAGGTTCGCGTCAGCGATGCGATTTCGACACCCATGACGTGGGGTGTGTTCGGCCCCGTGATCCTGCTGCCTGCCTACAGTAACGACTGGTCTGTCGCGCTGCAACATGAACGCGCCCACATTGCTCGAGCCGACTGGTTCCTGCAGTCTTGCGCGATGTTGCTGCGAGCGGTCTTCTGGTTCCATCCGCTGGTGTGGCTGGCCGTTGCCCGTATGCGAGCCGAAGCCGAACACGCGGTCGATGACGCCGTGCTCGCCGCTGGAGTTCCGGCTACCAGCTACGCCGAACAACTGCTGGATGTCGCGCGGCACTTGAACTGCGCATCCAACTCTCTGGCGGTCCCTATGGTGCGGCGGCCCAAGCTAAGTACACGGGTGGTCTCGATACTCGACGCATCGCGTCGCCGAAGCCGTGCGAGTGCCTGGACCCGCGCCGCGATTGCGGTCTTCACGCTTGCGCGGATCCCCGCGATGGCCGCATTGCGAGCAGGTGTCGTCGATTCGTTCGTGTTCCAGAACAAGCCGGCGATCGCCTGGACCTACGCTCCCACTCCCGCCCCAAAGGCTGGCCCGATGCTGATCGCGCAAACGACGCCGCAGCCTAGGCCGCAAGCCGAACCCATACCCGCACCGAAGCCCGTCGAGCCGGTGAAGATCGGCCCCGGTGTCACCGCACCCAGGGTGATCTCGCATGCGCCAGAACCCGCTTACACCGAGGAAGCAAGGGATGCGGGCCTTCAAGGGGAAGTCTGGATTCGCTGCGTGGTCAACGAAGAGGGAGTGCCGACGCAGTTGGTGGTGACGCAAGCGCTCGGGTTGGGACTCGATGAGCAGGCGATGCTAGCGGTTTCGCAGTGGCGCTTCACGCCCGGAATGAAAGAAGGAGTGGTGGTGCCGGTGATCGCAACGATCGCGGTGCAGTTCCACCTACAGTAGCGTCAGCAGCATGCGCATGGGCGTACGAGCATACACGGAATGTGGCACACCCCCTTTGATGTGCACCAGAGAACCGGCGCGCACTTCGGAAGTTTGACCTTCGATTGTCACGTCGGCCTCCCCGTCGAGGAAATGCAGAATCACATCTCCCGGTGCTGTATGTTCTTTGAGGGTGTAACCTGCCGAGAATCCGAAGCCCATCACGCGAGCTCCATTGGCGAGCATTAGTGGGACCTTCGTCATCCCCCCTTGTGGGAGTTCGATGCGAGCGGCCACGTTGTCGATGATCATGCAGTCTTCTCCAACTCCACGCCTTCCCAGCGCGCGACAGCCGCGGTCGCCACACAATGCCCCAACATGTTGATGCCAGTGCGCGCCATGTCCATCAACTGATCGACACCCAGGATCATTGCGACACCTTCGAGCGGCACGCCCATCTGCGTGAGCGCTCCAGCGATCAAGACCAGCGATCCGCGGGGCACCGCCCCGAGACCCTTCGTGGTCAGGAACAGCGTGAGCGCAAGCACCACCGACTGACTGGTCGTCAGTTGAATGCCGGCGGCCTGTGCGCAGAACACCGTGCCGAGCGCGATAAATAAGTTCGAGCCTGTCGTATTGAAGCTCATGCTGAACGGCAACACCAGCGATGCGATGTGGCGCGGCACACCGAGCTCCGTCATCTTCTCCAGCGCGACCGGTAGTCCGACGTTGCTCGAAGTGGTTGTGAACGCGATCAGGAATGGCTCGCGCACCAAAGAGAAGAAGCGGCCCAAGGGCACACGCGCGTACCACAGCACCGGCCCGATAACGAGAATCGTGAAAATGAGCAGCGCCGCGTACACGCTAAACACCAGCTTGCCTAAGCTAAGGAGTACGCCGAGGCCTTTGGTGCCGATGGCGGCGGCCATGGCTCCGAAAATGCCGATGGGCGCGGCCAGCATGACGTAATCGGTATAGCGGAACATCACGTCGTTCAGCGATTCAAAGAACCGGATCACGGGGTCGGCTGCGCTGCCCGCGGATAAGCAGGCGAAGCCGAACAGCAGAGCGAAAACGACGATCTGCAAAATGTCGTTGCGACCCATCGCATCCAGGATGCTAGAGGGAAACGGACTGAGCAGAATAGCTCGAACGTCCACGGAATTCTTGGGCACCAGCGCGACGTCGCCCGCCAGCGTCAGGCCGGCACCGGGCTGCAGGATGACGGCACCCATGATGCCGAAGATCAGTGACAACGGAGCCGTGATCTGGAACAGTAGCAGCGCCTTGCCGCCGACGCGCCCCATGGTTTTCCCGCTGCCCGCGCGGGCGACGCCGACGACAAGGCTTGCGAACATGAGCGGAGCAACGACCGACTGAATCAGCTTCAGGAAGATGTCGCCCAGCAAACCCAGCGGTGCAGCAGCCTGAGGAACAGCGGCTCCGAAGATAGCGCCCAGCGCGACTGCAATCAGGATCGCTGTTGCAGACGACCACTTCTTCATCGATCGCCCCACTTCAATTTTTCGCGCAGCACGTCGAAGAACGCGGTGCCTGGAGGATGGACCAGACTGATGCTATGTTCCGAGCGGCGGCACACGATGCGATCGCCAGGTTCGAGATCTTCACCGACCTGGCCATCGATCGTCATGTGCGTTTCACCCGGGCCGCGAACGGTCACTTGAATCTCGCTCTCGTCGGGCACAATTACCGGACGGTTGGTCAGCATGTGCGGGCAGATCGGTGTGATGGCCAGCGCGCTGACGGTCGGGATCATGATGGGGCCGCCGGCGGAAAGTGAATACGCAGTAGAGCCGGTGGGCGTCGCGATAATCAGGCCGTCGGCTTTGTAGACGCACACGAAGTAACGGTCGACGTAGATCTCAAGATCGATCATGCGGGCGATCTCGGTCTTGGTTAGGACCATGTCGTTCAGCGATTCATGCTCGGCAATCTTCTGATCGTTGCGCCAAAGTTCGGTGTGCAGCATCCGGCGCTTGGCGATGTTGTAGCCGCCGCGCAGCACGTGCTCAAGCTGGTTATAGATGTCGTCGACCTTGATGGCGGTCAAGAACCCGAGGCTGCCGAGGTTCACGGCGAATAGCGGTAGATTGCGGTCCGCTCGGGTGTGGCTGATCGTAGCGCGGGCCGCGCTCAACAAAGTTCCATCACCGCCCAGGACGATCAATAGGTCTGCGGATTCCGCGACCTTCTCGCGCGATACACCAGCCCGACCCAGGTAGATGCCGGCCTCTTCATCAATGTTCACTTCGATGCCGCGCTGGTGGAGCCACGCGATCAACTCCGGCACCAACTTCGTGGCGCGTTCACTGCGCGGCTTCGCGATCAGGCCAACCGTCTTAATGGGTACGTTGG
>CANIIC010000232.1 GCA_947467395.1 Bryobacterales bacterium | reverse complement strand
TGATATGGCTGAGCCGGCGGAGATCGTCAAAGGCTGCATGGTCATCAAGCCCAACGGCTACGCCGTGTGGGAACGGCTGCAGCGTGAACTCGACGATCGCTTCAAGGCTACCGATCACCAGAACATTTACCTGCCGCTGCTGATTCCGGAGAGCTTCCTGAAGAAGGAAGCGGAACATGTGGAAGGCTTCTCGCCGGAGCTCGCGGTGGTGACGCACGCGGGCGGCAAGCAACTGGAAGAACCGTATGTGATCCGGCCGACTTCGGAAACGATTGTCGGGCACTTCTTTGCGAAGTGGATCCAGAGCTACCGCGATCTGCCGGTCCTCATCAACCAATGGGCGAACGTGATTCGCTGGGAGCTGCGCACGCGCATGTTCCTGCGCACCACGGAGTTCCTCTGGCAAGAAGGGCACACGGCGCATGCGTCGCACGAAGAAGCGTTGGAAGAAGTGGTGCGGATGCTGGACGTGTACGGCGATGTGGCCGAGAATGTGATGGCGATGCCGGTCATCAAGGGCATCAAGACGCGCGCGGAGAAGTTCGCGGGAGCGGTGAGTTCTTACTCGATCGAGGCCATGATGCAGAATGGTCTGGCGTTGCAGGCGGGCACCAGTCATGATCTGGGGCAGAATTTCGGCAAGGCTTTCGATGTGCAGTTCCAATCGAAGGAAGGCAAGCTCGATTACGTGTGGCAGACCAGCTGGGGCGTGAGCACGCGCTTGATCGGCGGGCTGATTATGACGCACTCCGATGACAAGGGTTTGGTGCTGCCGCCGAAGATGGCTCCGCGCAAGGCCGTGATCGTGCCGATTTTCCGCAAGGAAGAGGAGCGCGGGGCGGTGATGGAAGTCGCGACCAAGCTGGCGAAGGATCTGGGCGCCCATGTGGATGCTCGCGATGGGCAGTCGCCGGGCGCGAAGTTCTTCCACTGGGAACGCCGTGGCGTGCCGGTGGTATTCGAACTGGGGCCGCGCGATGTGGCGAGCGGCAACATCGTGCTGAAGCGTCGCGATACGGGCACGAAGGAAGTGATTCCGCAGACCGAAGCGGTGGCGAAGCTCGCGGAGACGCTGGATGCGATGCAGCACGATCTTCTTGCCAAGGCTCGTCAGCGGTTGAAGGACAATACGGTGCTGGCGAACTCCATCGGCGAGGTGGAAGAGATCCTGCGGCCGGTGACTGCGGAAAAGGGCGGCGGCAAGTTTGTGATGGCGCACTTGAAGGATGATGCGGCGAACGATGCTCGGATCAAGGAATTCAAGGCGAGTATCCGCAACATTCCGCTGGTGGACGAATACGACGGGCCGGGCCAGTGCATCCTGACGGGTGAGACTGTCGATCGGCGCGTGGTGATCGCAAAATCGTATTAGAGAAGACAGAAGTCAGGAATTAGGAGTCAGAATGATACGGGCTCTGGTGCTTTTAGCGGCAGGTTGTTGCGCTTTGAGTGCTGGGGCCCTTTCGTTTTCTCTGGTCGATACGACGGGGGCTCGGCACACGGCTGAGGAGTGGCGGAACAAGAAGGCGGTTGTGGTGTTCTTCACGATGACGGATTGTCCGTTGTCGAACGGGTATGTGCCGGAGATGAACCGCATCCAGGCTGAGTATGCGAAGCAAGGTGTCGCGGTCTACGCGGCGCATTCGGATCCCTTTGTGAAAGACGATGCGGTGCGGAAGCATACGGCCGAGTATGGGTTCACCTTCCCTGTGTTGCTGGATGCGAAGTTGATGCTGGCTCGGGCGGCGGGGGCCACTACGGTGCCGGAGGTTGCGGTATTTTCGGCCTCTGGTGAGCTGCAGTATTTGGGGCGTATCGACAATCGCATGGAAGACATTACGCGCCGGCGGACGGTGGCGACAGAGCATGAGTTGCGCGATGCTTTGGATGCTGTGATGGCGGGTCGTGCGCCGAAGGTCGCTCGGACGCGGGCGGTGGGGTGTTCGATCAATTTGCAAGGAGTCAAATGAGGCTGCTCGCGTTCCTGTTGGGGAGTGTTGCTGCGATTGCAGCGCCGACGTTCAACCAAGATGTCGCACCGATTCTGTACGAGAACTGCGCGACGTGTCATCGGCCGGGCGAGGTGGCGCCTTTTTCACTCCTGTCGTATCAGGATGCGGCCAAGCGAGCTTCGTTGATCGCGCTGGCGACGGAGAAGCGTTTCATGCCGCCGTGGAAGGCGGAGCCCGGCTACGGAAAGTTCGCGCATGAGCGGCGTTTGACGGACGAGCAGATTCGCACGTTGGGCGAGTGGGCCAAGGCGGGTGCTCCGGAGGGCGAGGGTGCAGCTCCGAAGGTCCCTGTGTTCCCCGATGGGTGGCAATTGGGCATGCCGGATCGCGTGTTTCAGATGCCTGCATCGTTCGAAGTGCCTGCGGATGGTCCGGATCAGTTTCAGTGCTTTGTGATTCCGTCGGAGCTGGCGTCCGATGTGTTCGTGGGAGGAGCGGAATTTCGCCCCGGTAATGCGCGTGTAGTGCATCATGCGTTGGTGATGGTGGATACGACCGGTCGCGCCCGGGAGCTGGCGAAGGCGAACGGCGGGTCCAGTTATCCGTGTTTTGGTGGAGCTCGGATTGGCGCTGGCGGGCTGTTGTTTGGTTGGGCTCCTGGATCGGTGCCGCCACCGGTGGAGCCGGGCATTTCGCGCAAGTTGGAGAAGGGCACCGATCTGGTGGTGCAGATCCACTATCATCCGTCGGGCAAGGTGGAACGGGATCAATCGTCGTTGGGTGTGTACCTGTCGGGGCCGCCGACGAAGGGCGTCGCGACGATGCTGATGCTGAACACGAATCTGTACATCCCGGCGGGGGCGACGGACCATCGCGTGAAGGCATCGATGACGCTGCCTCAGGACGGGGAATTGTTTGGGATCGCCCCGCATGCGCACTATCTGGGCAAAGAGATGAAGATCGACGCGCATCTGCCCGATGGGTCGGTGAGGCCGCTGATTTACATCAAGGACTGGGACTTCAACTGGCAGGGACAGTATCGGTATGAGACGCCGGTCAAGTTGCCGAAGGGCACGCGGATTGAACTGGAGTTTAGCTACGACAATTCGGCAGGGAACCCGCAGAATCCTTCGAATCCGCCGAAGATGGTGCGGTGGGGCGAGCAGACCACGGATGAGATGGCGGTGGCGTTCCTGGGGATTTTGCTGCCGAAGCCGGAGGACGTGGTTCCGTTTCAGCGGGCCGTGATGGCGCAGATGGTGCAGAGTATCCTGACGGGGCTCGAGTCGTTGGACGATCTGCCGCCGGAGATTCCGCCGGCGCAGTCGCGGCAGTTGCGGACGGCGCTGGCGATCTTCGATCGCAACAAGGACGGGAAGTTCGATGACGCGGAGCGGGCGGCCATGAAGTTGATGATCGGGTTGATGTTGCCGCAATGAAACGAAGCTCGATCCTAGTGTTGGGCTTGGTAGCGAGGACTCTTGCTGGGCAGGTCACTGCCGTGATAGTTGCGCCGCAGCCCTTTGTCGATTATTCGGAGTCGCAGCGGCAGATGCAGTCGCTCGAAGCCTCGGTCACGGCGAATCCGGATGGGGCGATGCCGATTCGAATCCTTGCGCTGGCTTATGCGAGGGCTCTCTATGAGGGCAACCCACTGAAGGCCCACGCGGAGGACGCGCTGGCCGCCTCGCGCAATGTGTGGGTACTGAGCAACACCGCGTATTCGCTGCAGAGCCTGTACAACGAGGGGCTGCAACGCGGGGAAACGAAGTCCGACATGGCGAAGCTGGCGGAAGACTACTTCAATCGCGCGAAGGCCATGGATCCGAATATGGACCGAGCGGCGATCCTGCCGGTGATCGATTTGCAAGCGATCGCCAGGCGGCGCGAGGCAGAGCAGCGCGAGCGCGAACGGCTGGAACTGCTGCGGACGGAGTCGGTACGGGAGATTCGGCGGTTGCCGCTCAGCGCGTTCCCGCAGTTACCGGCGGCGGTCCGCGGCGTGTTAGCGGTTAGAGGTTGCTCGGTTCCGCAGCCGCGTTCGACGGGGGCCCCGGTGAGCGTGATCAGTGGTGACTTCTACGGGAATGGCGCCGTGGGTTGGGCGGTGCTTTGTTCGGACGGCACGTCGACCGCGCTCCTGGTGTTTCGCAACGGGAACGACTCGAATCCCGAGGCGCTGGCGGTCAGTGAAGACCGCCAGTGGACCTGGTTCGACACCGCGGATCGGCCGTATTACGCGCACCAGATCGATGTGTCGTCCCGCGCGACCATGGAGGAGCGAGCGCAGCGCTACGGCATTGAGCCGGCTCGTTACAATCACGGTGGCATCGAAGACGAAATTCCCGAAAAGGGATCGTAGGTCTGGTATTTCGACAATGGACGCTGGTTGCAACTGCCTGGGAGCGACTGAAGCTACCAGAGGTTGTAGTAGCCGTTGCGTTCGCTGAGTTCGAGTGGGAGTCCGAACAGCTTCGACAATCCGTCGGCGGTGAGCACTTGTCGCGTGGGTCCGTCGGCGACGATGCGGCCGTCCTTCATCAGGATCGCTCGCTCAATTTCGGGGATCAGGTCGGAGAGATGATGCGTCACCATGACGAGGGTGATGCCGGATTTCGCGAGCTTGCGCAGGATCTCGCGGAGTTCGTGTTGAGAGAAGAGGTCAAGAGCCGTCGAGTGTTCGTCGAGGATCAGGGCCTTGGGACGATGTACCAGCGCCCGGGCGATGAGGACGCGGCGGGCTTCTCCGGAGGACATTTCGTCCGTCCAACGGTCGGCCAGATGCGGGACCTCCATCAGTTCCAGCGCTTCTTTCGCGCGAATGTGCATCTCGTCGGTAACTTCGTGATGCGGCCAGATACCGATGCTCGAGAAGAAGCCGGAGAGCGCGATGTCCATGCCGGTGGCGTCACGGGCGCAGGCGGTGCCCAGGTCATTGGTGACGATGCCCAGCATCTGGCGCAGTTCGACGACGTTCCAGCGATCGCGGCCCATGATGCGCAGGCTCGTGTTGTCGCGTACGAGGGGGTAACATTCGCGCGTGATGGTCTTGATCAGCGTCGATTTGCCGCAGCCGTTGGGGCCGAGAATGGCGACGTGTTCGCCCGAGTCGATCTTCAAGTGGATGTCATGCAGCGCGACGGTTTCGCCGCGGGCGACGTGAACGTGTTCGAACTCGATGAGGGCTGGTTGCATGGGGA
>CANIIC010000231.1 GCA_947467395.1 Bryobacterales bacterium | reverse complement strand
CCGGTCCGTGCGGCGCGCGCCATGGGCGTGGCACCTTCGCCTAACGTCGGCTCCCCGGGAGTGTGGGCGCGTTGCAGCGTGGACATCTTCAGCCCTGCATTCGGATTCGCGCCATGCTCCAGAAGCAACTTCACCAGGCCGAGCGCGTTCAGCTTGTCATGCGAGATGCGGTTCGGGCGACCGAAGACTTCGCCGAGGGTGTTCATGTCCACAGCCGCGTATAACGGAGCCATGGCGGTGCTGTCACCCTGGTTCACGTCCGCGCCTTTTTCGATCAGCACGGCGGCCGTGTCGTAGTGACCGTTCGTGATCGCCAGGAGCAAGGCAGTGGTGCCATCAGGATCGGCCGCGTTCAGTTCAGCCCCAGCGGCGCAGAGCGCACGAGCGGCATCCACCGCGCCCTCGCGAGCCGCGTACATCAGCGGTGTCCAACTCCCGCGCGGAAGAATCGTGAGGACGCCTTCGAGTCCAAAGCGATCCTTGTCATAGGTGAACTTCGTGGAGCGGCCGTTAAGTTCCGCGCCGTGCTTCAGCAGAACGTCGATCACTCCCGCATGATTCTCCGCAGCGGCGATCATCAGCGCGGTTTCTCCGAACCCCGGACCGGTCGCCTTGACGTTCGCGCCGCGCTGGATCAACACATCTGCGAGCTCCGCATTGCCTGCGCGGGCGGCGGTCATCAGAATGGTTTCGCCGCTGGGAAGAGTCGCATTCGGGTCTGCTCCCGCTTTCAGCAGGACGTCCGTCATTTCCGCGTTGCGATTCATCACGGCCAACCACAGGGGCGTGATGCCAGTTCGCGTGGCCGCTTTCGCGGAGGCGCCCGCCTTCAGCAGCAGGCTGACCATCGGCACATCGTTCGCGCGCACCGCCCAATGCAACGGCGTCATGCCGTCGGCGTCTGCGGCGTTCACGTCCACACGCTGCTGGATCAGCTTCTGCACTGCGGCGCGGTCGCCGGCTTGGATGAGTTCGCTGAGGGTCGCGCCGGGCAGGCTCAGGGCGAGCGCGAGGCCGAGTGCAGGGAGTCTACGCGAAGACATTCGTTTTCCCCGTGCTGTCACCGAACTGCTCGACGTTCGCTTCATACCGCTCCGCTACGTTGCGCCACAAGTTGCCGATGGGCGTGCGAACGGGAAGCTCGACATGACGCGCGCCCTTACCTGCGCCGCCACCGATCAGGACCATGGGCAGCGGATCGGAGGCGTGACCGTTGGAGTCCGCCATGCCTGCTCCGTAGGCAAGCAGGGAATGATCCAGCAGCGTTCCGTCGCCGTCAGGCGTGGCTTTGAGCTTCGCGAGGAACTTGGCGTAGAGTTCCGCGTAGTAGGTGTTGATCTTCACCATCTGCGCCATCTTCTGCGCGTTGTTCAAGTGATGCGATACCGAATGATGCTGCTCCGTCACGCCGATCTGCGGATACGTTCGCTGGCTGAGTTCGCGCGACATCATGAACGTGAACACGCGCGTCACATCGGCCTGGAACGCAGCTGCGGCGAGATCGAACATGAGCGAGACGTGTTCGCCGAAATTATCGGGCGTACCGATGGGTACTTCCGGAGCCGCTGTTTCGCTGATGCCGCGGGTTTCAGCCTGCTGGATGCGGCGTTCGATTTCGCGGACGTTCTGCAAGTAATCGCCGAGTCGCGCGCGATCGCGGGTACCCAGGTCGCGTTCCAGGTCCTTCACATCTTCGGCCAGGGAATCGAGGATGCTGCGCTGCTTGGTGAGTCGCGCGCGACGTTCCGCACTGGTGCCGGGTTCGCCGAACAACCGCTCAAACACGACACGCGGATTCGTCTCCATGGGGAGCGGCGTTTTGGGCGACGACCAGGAGATCGTGTTCATATACGAACAGCTGAAGCCCGGAGAACAGCCCCCGACGTAGCCAGAGAAATCTTCCGTGGCGAGTTCCAGCGAAGGCAGCGGCGACTGTTGCCCGATCTGCTTGGCCACCACTTGATCGATGGAAGTATTCGCGTAGACGTCTTCTGCTTCCGTACGCTTGGGCCAGATTCCGGTCAGAAAGCCGGCCGCACTGACGGCGTGATCGCCGACTTGGCTGCCTGGATGCGACCGCGTCAGGTTCGTCACCACCACCAAGCCGTCTTTGTACGGCTCGAACGGTTTCAGAATCGGCGTGAACCCGAAGTCGCGGCCGAAGGTTTTCGGCGTGAACTCCAGCATGATGGCGCCGTTCGGAAAATAGATGGCTCCGAAGCGTAGATTAGGCGTCGCGGCGGCCTTCGCCATGGGAGTCAACGCCGGGAACATCGCATCCAGCAACGGCAGCGAGAGGGCCGTGCCCATGCCGCGCAGCAACGTTCGACGCGATAGGGATTTCTTCGTTACGAACATGGAATGGTCCTCATCGCCCGGCGACCTCCGTGGCCGCAGCGGCCGTGCTCATGCGAAACGGGGTACTGCGGGCCACACCCACAATCAAGCTGGATAACGAGTACTTGTCGCGCGCCGCGTTGCGCACGATGGCGCGTACTTGGGCCATGTCACGAGGGTCGAGCCCGCGACCTAATCCGTAGGTCAGCAGTTTCTCCGTCACGGTGGAAACAAAATTTTCCGGCCTGCTCAGCAAGGCCTGACGCAGCGCGACGACGCCGTTCACTTTGGTTCCGTCCGCGAGTTCTCCACTTGCGTCGACAGGGGCACCCGCATCTTCAGAGCGCCAAGCTCCAACGGCATCAAAATTCTCCAGCGCGAAGCCGATCGGGTCCAGCGTCTTGTGGCACGCCGCGCACACCGGGTTCGCGCGATGCAGGCTCATCTGCTCACGCATGGTGCGCGGCTTCTCGCCGTCCTTTTTTTCGGGCAGCGGCGGAACGCCGGGCGGAGGAGGAGGAACCTGCAGGCCCAGTAGATTCTCGAGGATCCATTTGCCGCGGACCACGGGCGACGTGCGTTCGGCGTGCGAGGTCAGCGCGAGGATGCTGCCTTGTCCCAACAGACCCTTGCGTGCTTCATCCGTAATCTGGACGCGGCGGAACCAGCTGCCGTAGATGTTCGGGATACCGTAGTGCTGCGCCAGGCGTTCGTTGACGAACGTGTAGTCAGCGTTCATCAGGTCCAGTACGCTGCGGTTCTCGCGCAGCACGCTTTGGAACAGCAGCTCCGTCTCACGGCGGAAGCCTTGGCGAAGGTTGTCGTCGAAGTCCGGGAAGATGTCGGTGTTGGGCTGGAAGTTTCGCAAGTTGCGGAGTTGGAGCCATTGCCCGGCGAAGTTCTTCACAACAGCTTCGGAACGCGGGTCGGCCAGCATGCGACGAATCTCACGTTCGAGCGTGGCGTCCTCGTGCAACTTGCCGCGAATCGCCAGGTCGAGCAGGGCGTCATCCGGGACACTGCTCCACAGGAAGAACGAGAGGCGCGACGCGAGCTCCAGATCGCTCACAGAATAGAGCGTCCCTGGCTTCACGCCCGCGGGTTCGCGCTCGGCGCGGAATAGGAACTTGGGACTCGCCAGGATACGTTCGAGTGCGGTCTGAACGCCCCGATCGAAATTGGCGCCGTTCCGGCCAGCAGTGTAGAACTCCATCACACGCGCCACGTCCGTCGCAGCGGGTTGCTGGCGATACGCGCGCCGCATCACGGCGGTTACGATCTGCTGTGCGCATGCCGTTTCCTGATTGGCGCTCGCGGGCTTGCACACGAAGATGCGTTTACGAGCAGGAGTTTCGCTGGCTCCAGCAGGGCGGAAGGGACCCGCGACGGTGAGTACTTGCAGGTGCGGGTGCCCGGCCCAATCGAAATTGTCGACCGAGCTGCGCACGAAAGACTGCAACCGGGTTGGTTCGGCAAACTGCGAGTCCTGCAGGAATGCGACGCTCACCGTGTGCGGACCTGCGGTGATCGGGACCACGGCTTGCAACCGCGCATCGACAGCATCGCTAGTATCGGTCGGGGCCTCGAACAGCGCGGCCAGATCTTGAGGACCACCGATTTTCGCGACGTAGACCCGTTTGCCGTCCACGCTGAACTCCACTTCATGCACGTTTTGCAGGCCACGCATGATGTTTAGATTCGTGCGATAGAGCTTGGCCTGCAGCCGATATTCACCATCCAGCGGGAAGTTATGACGCGCCGAGGTTCCGCCAACGGTGCCGAGCGGCAGACCTTCGACGTGCTGATTCTGCGACAGGTCCTGCGGGATGCGCCAAGTGTAGGTGGTGGGAGATTGTGTGGGATCGCCCATCGCGAGCGCTGCGATCTTCGTCGCGGCTCCCAGGTATTGTTGCTGCAGCGCCGGCGAAACGCCCAGCACTTCCGCAACGTTATCGAACCCGAAGGCTGCATCGTCCGGCGGGAGCAGTGCGCTCACATCGACTTCCAGGTCCAGAATGTCGCGAATGGCGTTCGCGTACTCGGCTCGATTCAGGCGATGCAGGGCAGGGCGGCCAGCATACGCGGGAGCGCTGTCCAAGCGAGCTTCGATCCAGGACGCGGCCGCGGTGTAGCTTGCCGCGTCGGGACGGGGCGCACCTGCCGGCGGCATGGTTCCGGAGCGCAGTTTCTTGACGACTTTTTCCCACATCTGACCGTGGGCGGCTACGGTGTGCAAGTCTGCGGGATCCAGCACCAGGTCGCCAGCTTTGGTTCGCGGATTATGGCAGCCGACGCAGTATTTATCCAAGACTTGGCGCGCGGGTTGGGGGTCCTGGGCGCCGAGAGGCAGCCCTGGCATCAGAGTGAAGAGGGTGAGGGTAAACGATCCGATGGCCACGCTCAGCCACAGATTTCTGTTCTTTTGCACCAGCTTTGCCACGCTCCTGAACCGGGGGTCATTATATCCCCTTTGCATGCAAAGCGCCTCCGGGGGGCGGGAACGCAAAATGAGGCAGGAAGCTGGCGCTGTAGCGCCGAATTCCTGCCTCAAAGTGGTGTCGCTAAATCGGGTTTACCGAACCGTCGTATCCATGAAGCCGTTCAGGAATTCGCCGCGTACGTTAAAGTCAAACCCGCGGACTCCGAAAGTTGAGTAGCTGTTGCCCTGGAGCAACTGACCGACCTTGCTGGAGCTGCGAGTGATGAGTTTGCCTTGGGCGAATTTAAACGTGATGGACGGGATGTCCGTGGCCATCTTCGCGATGCCCTTGTCGCTCTTCGACCACCAGTTGGCCAGAAACGGCGTGGTCAGAAACGCCGTGTTGGTCTGGGTTCCGGTGATGCTCCAGCCCGCCTTGCTGTCCGGGGAAACTTCCACATACAAGGACGGG
>CANIIC010000230.1 GCA_947467395.1 Bryobacterales bacterium | reverse complement strand
CGGTCGTACTAAGTAAGTATCCGGGGACCGCAGCTCCAGCGCGTGCTATGCTCGGCGTCATGCCGCTCGGAGAGGATCTGCTGCTCGCCTTCGAACTCCACTCGCCCCAAGGAATTCGGAAGTGCCTGGACGCGGGCCTCCCGGCCAACCAGCCTATCGACGGCAAGGCTCCGCTGGAGCACCTCATCGAGATGTACACGCGGTCGACCCACTTTCCCGAATGTGTGCGGTTGCTGTTGGATGCGGGCGCTACGCTCGACGACCGGCTGTTGCGCAGCGTGCTCTTGAATGATGCGGACGGTCTTCGGACGCTGCTTGAGGAGCATCCCGACGAAGTCCGCAGAACGCTGGATGTTGCCTGCGCCTACACCTGTTGCAGGGGCGTGACGGCGCTGCATCTGTGCGCGGAGTTCAATGCAGTGGAATGTGCCAGGGTACTACTGGCATCGGGAGCAGATAAAGATGCTCGTGCGGCGAAGGATGCTCAAGGCTTCGGCGGGCAGACGCCCCTGTTCCATGCGGTGAACAGCAACGGGAATCACGGCCGTGCGGTGCTGGAGCTATTGGTGGACGTAGGCGCCGATCTCGACGTGCGGTTAAAGGGCTTGATGTGGGGCGAAGGCTTCGACTGGGAGACGCTGCTGTTCGACGTCACCGTGTTCTCCTACGCCCAGTGCGGGCTGTATCGCCAGTTCCACCGCAAGGAAGAGGATATTTACAGCAACCTCTCCTACATGCACGAAAGGCGCTACGGGAGCGCAGCGCCTCTTCGAAACGTTCCGAACAAATACTTGAAGGGTTAGACGCCCCAGCAGTAATCTTCGACCGCTTTGCCGATCTTGTCGTCTTTTTCGGTGAGCCGCATCAGTTCGAGGCGCAGCGCATCGGTGAGCGCATACCAGCTGGCTTCGATGACGTTCTCCGAGATGCCGACCGTCGCCCAACTGCGGCGATGATCCGTCCATTCCACCAGGACTCGGACACGAGCAGCAGTGCCCTTCTTGTTATCGAGCACGCGGACCTTGTAGTCGGTGAGGCGGACGTTGGCGATCTCCGGATAGAGGTTCGCCAGGCACTGGCGCAGGGCCAAGTCGAGAGCGTTCACTGGACCATTGCCTTCGGCCGCGGCCGTGTGAAGTTGATCTTGCACCTTCAGCGTGACGGTGGCCGACGAACCGGTGTTGCGGGAGATGGTTTCGTAGCTGACCACTTCGAACATCTGCACGCCGGGGTTTAACGCCTGACGCACGACCAGTTCAAAGGTGCCTTCGGCCGCTTCCAGTTCGTAGCCTTGGAACTCCATGTGCTTGATACGATCGAGCAGTTCGCGGCGAGCCGTATCATCCAGACGATCTTCCAGGCCATGCTGCTTCAGCTTGTACAGCACATTGCCTTTGCCCGAGAGGTCGCTCAGCAACACGCGCTGGCGGTTGCCGACCGTCTTGGGGCTGACGTGTTCGTAGGTGGCCGAATCTTTGAGGACCGCGCTCACGTGAACGCCGCCCTTGTGCGCGAAGGCCGAGTGGCCGACATAGGCCTGATCGTTGCGCATCGGCAGATTGGCGAGTTCCGCGATATAGCGTGCCGTCGAGGTCAACGTCGCCAGTTTCTCGCGGCCGATGGTCACGTGTCCCATCTTCAATTCCAGGTTCGCGATGATCGTCGTCAGATTCGCGTTGCCGCAGCGTTCGCCGTAGCCGTTGGTGCAGCCCTGCACGTGCTGGAAGCCGCGATCGATCGCGGCCAAGGCGTTCGCCACCGCAAGTTCACAATCGTTGTGCGTGTGGATGCCCAGCGTACCATCGAACTTGCGGCGGATATCAGCGCAGATCTCGCTCAGCTTGCTGGTCAGCATGCCCCCGTTGGTATCGCACAGGCACAGTACATCGGCGCCAGCCTTCTTCGCGGCTTCGAGCGTACGCAACGCGAAGTCGCGATTCGCCACATACCCGTCGAAGAAATGTTCGGCGTCATACACGACCTCGCGACCGTGGTCCTTCAAATACTTCACCGTGTCGGAGATGATCTCGATGTTCTCTTCTTCGGTGATGCCCAGAGCCCGGTGGACGTGCAGATCCCAGCTTTTGCCGAAGATCGTCACCACCGGAGTCTCGGCAGCGATCAACGCGTTTACGCTCGCGTCATCCTGCACACGGTTCCGTGCGAACCGCGTTGCGCCGAAAGCGGCCAGCCGGGCGTGCTTCAGGGTGATCCCCTTGGCCAACTCGAAGAACTCTTTGTCCTTCGGATTGGAGCCCGGCCAACCGCCTTCAATGTAGTCAATACCCAGCTCATCCAGCTTGTGCAGAACGAGGACTTTATCCTCAGCCGAAAAGCTGACGGCTTCCCCTTGGGTGCCGTCGCGAAGCGTGGTATCGAACGTAAATACGCGCATTGTGTACGGGAGCAGTTCTTACGCTACGCCCGCCTCCTTCTTTTTCTTCAAGAACGTCATCATCTTGCGCAGTTCCGCGCCGACCGTTTCGATCTGCTGGTTCTCCTGCGCCGCGCGCATGGCCAGGAACTTCGTGCGGCCACCTTCGCGGTTTTCCGCCATCCATTCGCGCGCAAACTGGCCGGTCTGGATTTCGGTCAAGATCTTCTTCATTTCGGCGCGGGTCGCATCCGTGATCACACGCGGGCCGCGCGTGTAGTCGCCGTATTCCGCCGTATCCGAAACCGAGTAACGCATGTACGTCAAGCCGCCCTCATAGATGAGATCGACAATCAGCTTCACTTCGTGTAGGCACTCGAAGTACGCCATTTCCGGAGCGTAGCCAGCATCGACCAGCGTCTGGAAGCCGGCGCGGATCAGTTCGCTGACGCCGCCGCACAGAACAGCCTGTTCGCCGAACAAGTCGGTTTCGGTCTCTTCCTTGAAGCTGGTTTCGAGGATACCGGCGCGCAAGCAACCGACGCCCGCACCGTAGGCGAGCGCATTCTTCAGTGCATTGCCCGTCGCATCCTGATGGATGGCAACCAGGCCCGGGACGCCCTGGCCTTCAGTAAACACTTCGCGAACGCGATGGCCCGGCGACTTCGGCGCGATCATCGTCACGTCGACGTCCTTCGGCGGAGTGATGAAGCCGAAGTGGATGTTGAAACCGTGCGCGAACATCAGCGTCTTGCCCTTGGTCAGGTTCGCTTCGATGTCGCTCTTGTACAGGTCCGCCTGCACGTGGTCCGGAACCAACATCATGATGACATCGGCAACCTTGGACGCTTCGTTGACCGGCAGCACCTTCAGGCCGGCGGCTTCCGCCTTCGCCTTGCTCTTGCTGGTATCCGGCAGACCAACGACGACGTTGACGCCCGAATCACGCAGGTTCATCGCGTGCGCGTGGCCTTGGCTTCCGTAGCCGACAATGGCGACGGTCTTGCCTTGCAGCAGGCCCAGGTCACCGTCTTTTTCGTAGTAGCGCGTAATCATTCTAAGTGTTCACTCCGTGGTGTAATTAAACTGTTTCTTGCGCCTCGAGGTGCTCTTTGCGCACCGGCGGGGCTAACTTCAATTTCTTCGGCTCCATCGAGACCGCGACCATTCCGGACCGCGTCACTTCGATATCCCCGTAGCCTTCGATCACTTCCACGAAGGCATCCAACCGCTCCGGATCGCCCGTTGCTTCCAGGGCAAATCCGTCCACCGAACTCTCCACAACACGAGCGCCGAAAATATCGGCTTCCTTGAGGATCGCCGTCCGGTCATCCTTCGACGTCTTCACGCGAACTAGAACCAACTCCCGGCGTACGGCCGGAGCTTCGGTCAGGTCCGTGGCCTGCAGCACGTTGATCAGCTTGTTGATCTGCTTGATCACCTGCGCGCACTGGTGAGGCTCGACGTCGACCACGATGCTCATCCGCGACAGCGTCGGATCCAGCGTCCGCGCCACGGTGAGGCTCTCGATATTGTACCCTCGCGCCGACAGCACCCCGGTCACGCGCATCAACGCGCCCGGCTTGTTTTCGACCAGCAATGAAATGAGTTGCAACATGGGATCTCTTCCTTACACTTCCACCGGTTGCGGCGGAGCCAGCACCATCTCGTTAATCGCACCACCGGCCGGAACCATCGGGAAGACGTTCTCGAACGAGGTCACGCGCACGTTGAGCAGATACGGACCGGGATGATTCACAGCCTTTTCGAGCGCGGCGCGCAATTCGCTGGGCTTCTCGACGGTGGTGCCGGGGAAGCCATAGGCGCCCGCCAGCTTTTCCGGATCGGGGAAGCCTTCAATCAGCACGCTGCTCATGCGGTTGTTGTAGAACAATTCCTGCCACTGGCGAACCATGCCCAGGTAGCCGTTGTTCATGATGATGATTTTGATGGGTAGCGCGTGATTGGCGATGGTCGCCAATTCCGGGATCGACATCTGGAAACCGCCGTCGCCGCAGACCGCAAACACCAGTTTGTCGGGACGCGCAAACTGCGCACCCACCGCAGCCGGCAGACCGAAGCCCATCGAACCGAGACCGCCCGAGTTCAGCCACAGGCGCGGATGATTGAAACGGATCAACTGCGCGCACCACATCTGATGCTGGCCGACGTCGCTGGCGACAATCGCTTCCCCGCCCGACAGACGATCGAGTTCCGCCATCAGATGCTGCGGCTTGATTTCGGTTTCCGAGAACGAAGGCACCAGCGGATGCTCCGCCTTCCACGCACGGACTTGCGCCCACCACGCTTTGCGAGCCTCGGAATTCGTCGGACGCATTTCGTCGGCGAGTTCCCGCAAGTTCTGCGTCATTTTTTCGAGCACGCGCTTCACATCGCCCACGATCGGGATATCGGCGGTGCGATTCTTGCTGATTTCGGCCGGATCGATGTCCACGTGAATCACGCGGGCACGCGGCGCGAACGCGGCCAGACGGCCGGTCACGCGGTCGTCAAAGCGGACGCCTAAGGCAATGATCAGGTCGGTTTCGGTCA
This sequence comes from Bryobacterales bacterium, assembly GCA_947467395.1. GTDB lineage: Bacteria > Acidobacteriota > Terriglobia > Bryobacterales > Bryobacteraceae > Palsa-187. Next base: position 319 of record CANIIC010000230.1, on the reverse strand, counting down.
GCGCCATGTTCGCGGCGTAGCTGCCATGCATGCCGGGCATGCTGATGTAGTTCGGATGCTCCGACGGCATCGCGCCCAAGCCCATCAAGGTGCAGACCGACGGGATATCGGCGAATTCCACCAGTTCGCGCAGGTTCGAAGACGCATCGGCGGCCAGGATGCCGCCGCCGGCGTACACCAGCGGACGTTCCGCTTCCCAGATCATCTGGGCCGCGCGACGGATCTGGCCGGCGTGGCCGTCCATGCTGATCTTGTAACCCGGCAGGTGAACGCTCGTTACCGGCGTGTAGTGAGCCTGGGCTTGGAAGACGTCCTTCGG
>CANIIC010000229.1 GCA_947467395.1 Bryobacterales bacterium | reverse complement strand
GACGAAATCAGCCGCGAGATCGCCCGCGTTCAGGCCCTGACGCCGGAAGAAGCCGAAGGCGTGCTCGAAGAATTCCACCACATGGTGACGGCGCGCGACTACGTCATCAAGGGCGGCATCGATTACGCGCGCAAAGTTCTGGTGAACGCCTTCGGCGACGATCAGGCGCAACGCATGCTCGACCGGCTGATGAAGTCGCTGGGGAACGAATCGCTGAGCTTCGACGCGCTGCAAAAAACCGACCCGCAGCAGCTCTCGAAGTTCATCCACAGCGAGCATCCACAAACCATCGCTCTGATTCTGTCGCATCTGAATCCGTCGCAGGCCGCCGCGCTGTTGTCCTCGCTGCCCAAGGACATGCGCGGCGACGTCGCCACGCGCATGGCGAGCCTGGATCAAATCTCGCCCGACATCATCTCGAAGATCGCCAACGTGATCGGTCTGAAGCTGCGCGCCCTGGGTGAGATGTCCCGCGAATCCTACGGCGGCGTCGATGCTGTGGCCGAAATGTTGAACCGCCTGGACTCGACCGCCACCAAAGACATCCTCGACGACATGGAAGCCGCCAGCCCATCGCTGGCCGACAACATCCGTCACCTGATGTTCGTCTTCGAGGATCTGTTGCTGCTCGACGTGAACGCAATCAAGGAAGTGCTCGCTAAGATCGACCGCAAGATCCTGACCGTCGCACTGAAGGGCACCAGCGAGAAGATCAAGACCCATATACTGCAGGCCATGAGCCAGCGCGGCGCCGACATGATGCGCGAGGACATGGACGCCATGGGCCCCATCAAGATTAAGGAAGTCGAAGCCGCGCAGCAGCAGATCATCGCCGTTGTGCGCCAGCTCGAAACCGAAGGGGTAGTCAGCCTGAAGGGAGCCACCGGAGAACAGTATGTCGTCTAGGCTCTTCTCCGGTGGCACCGACGAGGCACTCGCCCTCGCCTGGCGACCTGCCGGGAGTGCGCCCGGACCGCCCGAAGTGCAGGCTCCCGCGGCGGTCGCACAGGGACAACCGCGTCCGACGTTCCGTTACGCATCGGCGAACGAACCCTCGGTGGAAGCCCGCATCCAGGAAGCCTACCAGCGTGGTCTGGCTGCGGGAGAAGCCACGGCGCAGCAGCGTGCCGGATCGATGGCCGCGCCGGTGCTCGAAAACTTCGGCGCTGCCGTGCGAGCCTTAGCCGATGCGCGCAAGCAGGCTCGCCAGGAAGCGGAAGCGAGCATGGTCCAACTGGCCCTTGCCGTAGCCCGCCGTATCCTGCATCGCGAGATTGCGACGGACCCGGAAGCCATCCTCGGGTTGGTGCGCTCTGGCTTCGACCGCGTGAACGCGCGCGAGCTCCACCGCCTGCGCATGTCACCGGGCGACGCGCAGATCGTAAACGACAACCGAGGCGACCTCGGGCTGCCTCCGTCGATTGAAGTAATCGCCGATGGCTCGCTGGCTCCCGGAAGCGCCGTCTTCGAAACCACACGCGGCGAGCTCGACCTGTCCTCGCACACCCAACTCGAAGAGATTGAGCGCGGCTTTGCCGACCTGATCGTGAGGAGAAAACGATGACCCTGCTCGCCGACTGTCTTGCCGCACTCCCCCGCCTCGACACCGCCCGCTGGTCCGGCCGTGTGCGCGAATTGGTGGGGCTGCTGGTGGCCGCCGACGGCCCCTCGGCCGCAGTGGGCGACCTGTGTGACATCCGCTCCTCCACAGGCCGAACGATCCGCTCGCAAGTGGTCGGGTTCCGTGATGGTCGCGTGTTGCTGATGCCGCTCGAAGATACGGGTGGGCTGCAAGCCGGAGACACCGTTTTCGCACGACCCGAAGCCGCGCGCGTCACGGTAAGTCCGGCGCTGCTGGGTCGAGTGCTCGATGGCTTCGGCCAGCCGATGGATGGCGGCCCGCCGATCGACTCCGATGAATCCTACGACCTCTATGCCGCCCCGCCTGGCCCGCTCGATCGCGAGCCGATCACCCAGCGGCTGGTCACCGGCGTCCGCGCCATCGACAGTCTGCTGCCCTTCGGTAAAGGGCAGCGCGTCGGCATCTTCGGCGGCTCCGGCGTCGGTAAGAGTACGTTACTCGGCGGCATGGCCCGCTACAATTCCGCCGACGTCAGCGTCATCGCCCTGATCGGCGAACGCAATCGCGAGGTGCGCGAGTTCATCGAGCATGATCTCGGCCCCGACGGACTCGCCCGCAGCGTGCTGGTGATCGCGACCTCCGACATGCCCGCGCCCCTGCGCATCCGCGCTGGCTTCGTCGCGCTGGCGATTTCGGAGTTCTTCCGCGACCAGGGTAAGAGCGTCCTGCTAGTGATGGACTCGGTCACCCGCCTCGCCATGGCCCAGCGCGAAATCGGCTTGGCAGCAGGCGAACCGCCTAGCCAGAAGGGCTACACGCCCAGCGTGTTCCAACTACTGCCGAAGATCATGGAACGCGCGGGCAACTTCCATCGCGGCTCCATCACCGGTTTCTTCACAGTCCTGGTCGAAGGCGACGACTTCAACGAACCGATCTGCGACGCCGCGCGCTCCATCCTGGACGGCCACGTCATCCTCTCGCGCGAGTTGGGCGCCATGGGGCATTACCCTGCGATCGATGTGCTGAACTCGGTCAGTCGCCTGGCGTCGAAGATCGCCCCGCCCGAACAACGCGCCGCCGCGGCCAAACTTCGCGAGGCTCTGGCGACCTTCCGGCAATCCGAGGACCTGATCAACCTGGGTGCCTACGCCGCCGGTGCGAATTCTCAGTTGGACGCCGCGATCCAACTCCGCCCGAGGCTAATGGACTTCCTGAAGCAGCCGCCCGACCATAACGAAGCCATCGACACCACCCTCCAGGGCCTCTATGCGCTGACGCAATGAAGAAATTCGCGTTTCCGCTCGATCGAGTCCTCAGTTGGCGGCACACCCAAGTCCGGCTGGCGGAGGCCGATCTCGACCGCCTTCGCGCCGAAGTCCGGGCCCTCGACCAGCGCTGCACGGACATCGCCCAAGCCGTTGACGAAGCATCAAAGCAACTGCTGGGGTCGGCAGTCACTACCGCTGCGGAACTGGGCGCTCTCGCTCACTTCCGCACAGCCTCCACCGCCCAGACCGCTCGTCTGGCCCAGGCGCGGGCGGCTCTCGACCAGCGTATCCAGCTGCAAATACAGGCAGTTATGGATAGTCGCCGGGAAGCCCGGCTGCTCGAACGCCTGCGCGAGACCCGGCTGGCGACTTGGCGGGCCGACGCCGCTCGAGAAATCGATCAACTGGCCGAAGAATCCTACCTCGCCCGCCTCGCCCGAGGCGAACTTCGCGCTTCCTAAACCCGCGCAAACAGAGCCCCAAGTAAGGTAGAATGTGCTATCGGGATTTGTCTCGCCGCCTACCGCCTCCGAACCACGGAGCGGAAACTTAAAAGAAACATCGGCGTGAAGCAGTACGTCTCAAGTGAAGCGCAGAGTGGAAAGGAACCCGGACTAGATGCCGCACTCCAGGCACAATCGCCTGCGCGCACTCGCGTTGTCCCTCCTCGTCGGAACCTATACGTTGTTGGCTCAGCAGCAGCCTGCTGCGCCAAAACCGCCGAACCCGTTTGAATCCGTCACGGAGGCCGCCGCTCCCGCGAAACCTGTGGAAGCCACCGATGTGATCGACAGCGTGGAATTCCGCGGTTCACGCCGCGTTCCGCAAGACACTCTTCGCGCCATGATCTTCACCAAGCGTGGCGACGTTTACAACGAACAATCCCTGCACCGCGACCTGATTACGCTATGGAACCAAGGTCGTTTCGACGACATCCGCATTGAGCGTGAACGCGCCGAAACCGGCGGCTGGATCGTCCGCTTTATCGTGGTCGAACGCCCCGTGGTCCGCACCCTGGAATTCGCGGGCATCAAGACCGTCACCACCTCCGATGTTTTAGAACGTTTCCGCGACCGCAAGGTTGGCCTCAGCGTGGAATCGCAGTTCGATCCGAACCGCCTGCAGCGTGCTGTCGTAGTCCTGCAGGAACTACTGGCCGAACGCGGCCGCCAGTTCGCCTCCGTCACGCCCGATATTCAACAACTGCCGCCGGCCTCGCTCGCGATCACGTTGCGCGTCGACGAAGGCCCCAAGGTCAAGGTCGGCAATATCGACTTCGTGGGCAATGCTGTCTTCAGTGACCGCATCCTGCGCCGTCAGATGAAGGTATTGAAGCCGACCGGCATTCCGTACTCGATCGTCGCCGAGAACCTATTCCCGAAAACCTACGACTCGGTGAAGGCCGAGATCGACGGCCAGCTGATTTCGCAGTATTACCAGAAGAACGGCTACTTCATGGCCCGCGTGACCGACACCAAGGCCGATGTGATCGACGGTGGCGCCGGCCAGTTCCGCCTGCCCGTGATTCACCCGAACAAGCCGGGCAAGCGTGCCAACATCACGATCAACATCGAAGAAGGCCGCCGCTACAAGCTGAACAACATCAACTTCGTGGGCGTCAAACAGTTCACCGCCCCGGAAGCCCTGATGCGCCCCGTCTTCCAAATGGACCAAGGCGACTACTTCTCCACCGAGAAGCTTCAGAAGGGCCTCGACGAACTTCGTAAGCTGTACGGCAACTACGGCTACATCAACTTCCTGGCCGATCCGACCCCGGAAGTCATCCCGAACACCGATCAGGTCAACCTGACGCTGAACTTCGATGAAGGCAGCCAGTTCTTCGTGCGCCGCATTGACTTCTCGGGCAACACCACCACGCGCGACAAGGTCATTCGTCGCGAACTGCTCGTCGACGAAGGCAACTTCTATAGTGAGAACCTGTGGGAACTCAGCCTGCTGCGCTTGAACCAGCTGGGTTACTTCGAAACGCTGAAGAAGGAAGAATCGGTCGACATGAAGACCGATAACCGCACTAACACGGTGGACCTGACCCTGCGCGTGAAGGAACGCGGCAAGAACACGGTGCAGATGAGCGGCGGCGTTTCCGGCATCTCCGGTAGCTTCCTCGGCTTCTCGTATTCGACCAACAACTTCCTCGGCCTGGGCGAAACCCTGGGCGTCGACACCAGCGTGGGTACGCGCTACAAGTCAGTCAACTTCAGCTTCACGGAGCCCTACTTCCTGGGCCGCCCCATTCAGATGGGCGCATCCGTGTTCCTCAGCCGGTTCTCGTACAACCAGGGCCGCGAAGCCTCGGTGCTGGCCGGCGCGAACCTGATTCCGCTGTACAACTCGCTCGGCGCGCAGAACCTGCTGAACTACAACACGAACTCCAAGGGCTTCACGGTTTAT
>CANIIC010000228.1 GCA_947467395.1 Bryobacterales bacterium | reverse complement strand
GTGGACTCGGCGACCGATCCGGAAGGTTTCTGCCTGCCTCCGGGCGTGCCGCGCATGATGTACACGCCGTACCCGATGAAGATGATCCAGGAACCGAACATGGTGACGTTCATCTACGAAGGTGGCGCGCACGTGTGGCGTCAGATTCCGATCGCGCCGCGCGGCTACCTGCGTCACAGCGCCGATCCGAACCCGACCTACTTGGGCGAACCGATCGGCTGGTGGGAAGGCGACACGCTGGTGATCGATTCCATCGGCTTCAACAACCGCACGTGGCTGGACTTCGCAGGTCACCCGCACGGGGAAAAGCTGCACGTGACCGAGCGCTTCACGCGCCTCGACACGCTGACGCTGGAGCACATTGCGACGATCGAAGATCCGGACTATTACACGCAGCCGTGGACGGTGCGGATCACGACGCAGTACAACCCGCAGAACCAGTTGCTGGAATACATCTGCCAGGAAAACGAGTCGGACACTAAGCACCTGCTCGAGAACCTGCGCAAGCGTGGTATCGATCCGGACAAGATTCCGTAAAGAATCGTTCGGTCAAGTTGTAGGAAAGGGGATCGCCTTCGGGCGGTCCCTTTTTCTTTTAGCGAAGGTCGTGGGCACGAACGTCGAAGTGGGCAGTGTTCACGACGCCGGCACGCTGGTATTGGATCCAGGTTCGGTAGGTGTGGTCGGGACGCGGGAAGACGACGTTGAACTGGAGTTCGGGGCCTCCATCGGCGATGAACGGGTGCAGGTGGATGAGGTCGATCAGATCGTCGCTGGCGACCAGCATGTGGCCCCAGGCTCCCAGGTATGGTTCGAGGCCGTCACCCGGAGTCAGCTTGAAGTGAAGCTGCGTGGGCATGTCCGCGATGGGGCGTTCCGGGACGGTGGTGAGTTCCAGCGCGGGCAGACGGCGTTCTTCGGAGAACTGGGGCTCCGGGGGCGGCGCACCGGGCACGATGAGTGTCTTCGCGATGAGCTGCGGGGTGGCGGCGTCGGGATAGAAGTCGCCGAGGATGCGGTACATGCCGGGCGTGGGCAGAACGAGGTTCTTGTAGTGGAACTGGCCGTCGGCGCTCAAGGTCGGGTGGTCGTGCAGAAAAAACTCGAGGTCCTGACTGACCACGAACATGTGGAACAGGCGTTCATGGACAAGTTGAAACTTGGTCACGGGGCGATTTTTCCATGGATCGGTGACAGCAAACGAAAGATCCAAGGGCTGGCCGGGCTTGAGTGCGCGGGGCGCGGTGGCGAGGTCGAGGTGATACTCGACCGGCTCGGGCAAGCCGGCGGCGAGCGTCATGCCACAACGCGGACAGGTGCCGGGATCATGTTGGCGCACGTCGGGGTCCATGGGGCAGCTGAAGATAGCGATGGGGTCCGGCGTCTGGGCGCAGGCTAAGCTGGCCGCTGAGAGTGCCAGGAACTCGCGCCGCTTCATGGCTTCATCCTAACTCAAGCACTGAACTCGTGCGGGGGCTAAAATAGCCTAGAGGATTTTTGCATATGAAGAAGCTCTCCGTGATGAGCGTCGCCACGTTCGCACTGACCGCCGGTTGGCTGGGACTGCAAGCGCAAAACACCGCCGCATCGAAAATTGACCCGAAGGACATTGCGACAGGACAGGCTGCGTTCTCCGATGCAGTGAATGCGACGCCGGGCAAAGCGCACAGAATCACACCGAAGGATCTGCCGGCTCCAGGCGCGACGAAGAGCGCTACGAATTTTCCCGCGAAGGCCGCGCCGTGGAATGGCAAGACGCCGATCGCTCCTGCGGGTTTCAAAGTGGAGCAGTATGCGACGGGACTGACGGAGCCGCGCAAGATCGTGACGGCTCCGAACGGCGACCTGTTCTTCACGGAGAAGAAGAGCGGCGAACTAAAGGTGGCTCGCGGGTACAAAGACGGCAAGCCCGAATCGATCTCGTTGTTTGCTTCGGGCCTGGATCGGCCGTGGGGCATCCTGTTCGTTCCCGCCAACAATCCGCAGTGGCTGTATGTGGGCAACGCGGGCTCGATGGTGCGGTTCCCGTATAAGGCTGGTGATCTGAAGGCGTCGGGCGCGGCGCAGAAGATGGCGGATCTGCCGATCAAGCAGGGTCCGGGCGACTTCCATGACACGCGTGATCTCGCGTTGTCGAAAGACGGCAAGAGCATCTACGTTTCGGTGGGCTCGGGTTCGAACATTGACGATCCCGACAAGGTGCCTGCGGAGAAGAATCGCGCGTCGGTGCTGGAGTTCGGGCTGGACGGGAAGTTCGTGGGCGTGTATGCGTCGGGCATCCGCAATCCAGTTGGTCTGGGCGTACATCCGACGACGGGCGAAGTGTGGGTCAGCGTGAATGAACGCGACAACTTGGGCGATAACCTGGTTCCCGAGTATGTGACCAGCGTGAAGAAGGGCGGCTTCTATGGCTGGCCCTACTACTACATCGGCGGCAACATTGATGCTCGCTTGGGTGAGCCGCATCCGGAATTGAAGGACAAGGTCATCGTGCCGGACGTATTGATCCAGCCGCACAGCGCGTCGCTGGGCTTCACTTGGTACACGGGCACGGCATTCCCGCAGCAGTATCGCGGAGATATGTTCGTGGCCGAACACGGTTCGTGGAATCGCGCGAATCGCAGCGGTGCGGTGGTCATTCGCATCCCGATCGATGCGAAGGGCAAGGCGGATGGTGTGTATCAGGACTTCCTCACCGGCTGGGTGGATGAGAAGGGCGTGCCGATGGGCCGTCCGGCGTGCGTCACGATGGGCAAGGACGGGGCTTTGTACATCACCGACGACTTCTCTATGTCGATCTGGCGCGTGAGCTACGAGGCTCCGGCTGCGGCAAAGGGTAAGGGCAAGTAAGATGCTACGCCTGGCGCTGATTCTGTTCGCCTGCGTTGCGCTCATGGCGCAAGAAGGGCACCCGATGAGCGGCACTTGGTCGGGCGACTGGGGCACGACGCCGCTTTCGCGGTCGCACCTGACGCTAGTCATCACTTGGGATGGGAAGGCGATTTCAGGCCTGCTGAATCCTGGCCCAGACGCCGGCAAGATCCAGAGCATCTACCTGGATGTTCCGACTTGGACCGTTCGGATCGAGGCCGAAGCAAAGGATGCCAAGGGTGCGCCGGTGCACATTTCGGCCGAGGGCAAACTGGAAGATCTGGGTTCGATTCACCGGACCATCAAGGGCAGTTGGCAACAGGGAGAAGCGAAGGGCGATTTCCGCCTGACGCGCGACTAGAATGCGACTGCTGCTGGCCGGATGCTTCGTATGCGCGCTCGCCTTGGGGCAGCGCGCTTCCGATTACGACAGTTCGCGGAAGGTTCACCTGGAAGGCGCGGTTACGCGTATCGAATGGGTGAATCCGCGGGCGTTCGTGTTTGTGGATGTGAAGGACAAAGCGGGCACCGTTTTAAATTGGGCGGTCGAAGTCGGCAATCCCTTGGATCTGGAGCGCAGCAAGTGGTCTGCGGCTTCGGTCAAGATTGGAGACGCCTTAGTGATCGATGGAGTGCCGTCTCGGGATGCACGGCGCGTGGTGTACGGAACGTCGGTGACGGCAGGTGCCAGGAAGCTGTTCACCCTGACGGCGCGCCCCGCGCTTCCGATAACCACGCCGGCGCCACGGTGGCCGAATAACGGGCATCCACGCTTGGGTCCGGCACCAGGAGAGCACGGGTATTGGGAAGTAATCGGCACGCCGCAGTTGCGCGAGAACAGCGCGAACGCGGTGGCGATGGACGGAGAAGGGTTGCTGAAGAACCTGAACGATGCCGATCGTGTGGCGCCGTTCCAACCGTGGGCCAAGGCGGTGTACGAGTTCCGGCAGCGCACGCTGCTGCGCGATGACCCGATGCGGCAGTGCCAGCCTCCGGGTGGACCAAGGCAGTTCCAGATGCCGAATGGCGTGCAGTTCGTGGAACAGCCGGAGATCGGACGCGTGCTGGTCCTTCTAGGTGGCGGCGACCGAAATTGGCGCGCCATCGCGACCGACGGACGGCCCGCTGCGCAGGCCGACGAAGTGGTGCCTACGTATTACGGCACGTCGGTCGGCAAGTGGGAAGGCAACACTCTGGTGGTGGACTCCGTGGGCTTCAACGAGAGCTTCTGGTTCGCAAACGGCGGGTTGCCGCACACCGAGGCACTGCATCTGACGGAGAAGTTCACGCGCACCGACCGCAGCACACTGCGCTACGAAGTGACGGTGGACGATCCGCGAGCGTACACCCGCCCGTGGACCGGGGGCTGGACACTGCGGTGGATCGCGAATGAAGATATAGAAGAATTCTTCTGCGAGGAAAACGCGGAATCGACGTTCACGCGATAGGGAGAGACTATGAAGCGATTGGCGATAGTGGGGATGATTCTGCTGGGCACGCTGGCGCCGCTGGGCGCGCATCACTCCTTTGACGCGGAGTACGATGCCAGCAAGATCCAGAACCTGACGGGAACGGTCACCAAGATTGACTGGGTGAATCCGCACGCCTACATTTACTTCACGGCGAAGGACGCAAAGGGCGATCCGCAGACGTTCCGCGTAGAACTGGGGCCTCCGTACGCGCTGACACGCGGCGGCTGGAAACGCGACACGGTGAAGATCGGCGATACGATCACCGTGGAGAAGGCCGCGATGGCGAAGGACGGCAGCAACGCGGCCGGGGCTTCGTACGACACCGCGCTAATCCTTGCCAGCGGGCAACGAATGGTGATGCGGTAACGCATGAGACTGCTGCTGAGCTTGTTGGCGTGTACTCTGATCGCGCTGGGACAGGCGGGCGCCGGGAAGCAGCTGGCTGGCCCGCCGAAGCCCGCAGCGGCGAAGGTCGATTCCCGGCCGGCGCCGCACTGGCCCGATGGGCGCGTGAATCTTGGCTCGACCGAACAGTACAAGGGCTACTGGGAAGTGCGTCCCGGAGGCGGCAGCCGTTTCCCGCGCGCTACGGATGTTCCGATGCTGCCGTGGGCTCGGGCGCTGTCTACCTACCGGTCTTCGACCGCAGCTTTGTATCCTCCGCTGGTCAACTGCAAACCCGGGAGCGGGCCCAGCTTCTTCAACTCGCCGGGCTTTGAGATCGTCGATGCACCGGATCTGAAGCGCGTGTTCCTGCTGAATATCGCGGGCGCGCATTCGTGGCGAGTGATCTACACCGACGGACGGCAGCACCCACCGAAGGACAAACTGCGCCCGACGTATCTGGGACACTCCATCGGGCACTGGGAAGGCGATACGTTGGTCGTGGACACCATCGGCTTCAACGAGAAGCAGTGGCTGTTCAGCACGTACCCGACGACGGAGCAGTTGCATATCATCGAGAAGTTCACACGCCCCAACCTGACGACGCTGAATTACGAGATCACCGTGGACGACCCTGGCGCCTAC
>CANIIC010000227.1 GCA_947467395.1 Bryobacterales bacterium | reverse complement strand
CTGCGAGAGCGGCACGCGGCCACCTTCACGCGTGGGCACCATCACATTACCGATGGCTGTGATATCGGTACGGGCTTCGGGCACGTAGCGCACCGTGATATCGAAGCGGCGCTCGCCTTCGAACATGGTGCCTGCGGCGCGTCCACCGATCGCCATTTCGATGACGTCTTCCACGTCGCGCACGTTGATGCTGTAGCGCGCGACAGCTTGACGATCGATGCGCAAGCGGAGCTGAGCCTGATCGGGCTCCTGCTCAATCGCCGTGTCAGCAGCGCCAGGAACAGTGCGGACCAGGTCGAGAATCTGCTGCGCCTGTGCGCGCAATTTCGCGAGATCCGGACCGCGGACGATGATCGCGAGATCGGCCGCCGAGCCAGTGACGGATTCGGTCACGTTATCGATGATCGGCTGCGTGAAGCTGAACGCGGCTCCGGGGATCTTCTCATTGAGTTCGCGGCTCAGCACGTCGATGAACTTGGCTTTGTCCATCCCGTCGGGCCATGTGTCGTACGGCTTCAACGCGAGGAAGAACTCATTCCGATTGGGGCCGTAGGGATCGGTACCCGCATCGTTGCGGCCTGTTTGCGAAGACACTAACTGCACTTCCGGATATTTGCGAATCAGGGAACGAATCTCCCCAGCCAGCTTCGAAGACTGCTCAATCGAGATGCCCGCGGGAAGATTCGCGCGAACCCAAATGACGCCTTCGTCCAGGCTGGGCAGGAATTCGATCCCCAGCGCACCGGCCAGCGCGAACGCTGCGACCACGATACCCGCCGCGCCGATGAACACGGTCATGGGCTTGCGCAACGCGAAGCCGAGCACCGAACTATACCGCTTCGCCAGCCACGGCAGCAGCGGATTTTCCCAGCTCTTGGCGCCATTGCGGAACAAGTAGGTTGCCAGCACAGGGATCAGCGTCAAGGCCAGCAACATGGAACCCAGCAGCGCGTAGCTGACCGTGAACGCCATTGGCGTGAACAGCTTGCGTTCCACACGCTCCAGCGTAAACAGCGGAATGTACGCAGAGATGATGATCAGCAGGGAAAAGAAGATGGGCCGTTCCACTTGCAGGGCCGCATCTCGAATGATGTCAAAGATGCCCGTCTTCTTATCGAAGTCCGGTTCTTTTTCGCCGACGTGAATGGAGTGCAGAATATGCTCCACCATAATCAGCGTCGCATCGACGATGATGCCGAAGTCGAGCGCGCCGAGACTGAGCAGGTTCGCGGGGATGCCGGAGAAGTGCATGCACACGAAAGCGAACAGCAGTGAGAGCGGGATCGTGACGGCAGTCAGCAAAGCGGCTCGGATGCTGCCGAGGAACAGGAACAGCACGAACAGGACGATCACCAGACCTTCCATGAGCGTCCGCGTCACTGTGCTCAAGGTGTTGTTGACTAAGTCCGTGCGATCGTAGATCGGCGTGATCTTGACGCCTTGCGGAAGCCGGTTCTCATTCAGGTCCGTGACGGCTTCCTTGATGGACTTGAGCACTTCCGTGGGATTCTCCCCACGGCGCATCAGGACGATGCCTTCGACGCCACCCGTTGACTCATTCACGCCGAAGATGCCGGTCTGCGGAGCTCCTGCGATTTCGATGTGGCCGACATCTTTCACGAACACCGGCGTGCCTTTGTATTCGGCGAGTACGATGTTTTCGATGTCGGCAGGGTTTTGAATCATGCCGACGCCACGGATGACCATCGACTGCTGCGTATTGTCGAGCATCGCGCCCCCGGCATTGCCGTTGTTGGCGCGGATGGAATCAGCCACTTGCGTGATGGACAGCCCGTATTTTGAAAGCAGCGACGGATCGACGCGTACCTGATACTGCTTCACCAACCCACCGAACGGCGTCACATCGGTAACACCGGGAACCTGCAGGAAGCGCGGTTCCACCACCCAGTCCTCCAACTCACGCAGTTTCAGAGCGTCAAGTCCCGCTCCGGAGAGCGTGTAGCGATAGAGTTCGCCGATGGGCGTCGACAGTGGACCCAAGCCAGGAGTGACGCTATCAGGCAGGTCAGCATCGCGCAATTTTTCCAGTACAACCTGGCGCGCGAAGTAATCGTTGGTGCCGTAATCGAAGGTGAGTTCGACCACAGAGAGGCCGAAAATCGTGCGCGAGCGGCGGGCGATCACGCCAGGCGTGCTGTTTAACGCGCGCTCGATGGGAACGGTGACCTGCTGCTCCACTTCCTCGGCGGCCCGGCCGGGATACTGCGAAATCACGACGACCTGCGTGTCAGAGATGTCGGGGTAGGCTTCGATCTTGAGCTGCATGAACGCCCACAGACCGGCGCCGATCAGAGTGAGGCCGATGAGCAGCGTAATGAATCGCTGCTTGAGAGCGAACCGCAGAAGTTGGGCGATCATGACGGGTCCTTACTTGGCCTGCAGCAACATCACTCCGTCAACGACAACGCGATCGCTGGCCGTCAGGCCAGAGAGGATCGCAATGCGGCCATTCGTCTGTACACCGGTGGTGACGGGCGTCCGGAGGAAGACGCCCGTCCCGGTTTCGCGCCACACCAGAGCCTGACCTTCTGCCGAGATCACGGCTGCTGTGGGAACGGTGGGGCGAGTCTCGGTTTGTTCGGCGAGCTGAATCGTTCCGAACATCTCAGGCTTCAATCGCCCCATGGGATTCGCCATTTCGGCGCGAACTTTAACGGTGCGGCTCTGCGGATCGACAACATCGCCGATCAACGTGACGCGGCCGCGGAAGGATTCGCCAGGGAACGCATCGAGCGTGATTTGCACCGGCTCACCGTTCTTCACTTGGCGGATCGCCGTTTCAGGAACATCGGAGGTGACCCACACCGTGCTGAGGTCGGCGATGGTCACAGCCGGGGCGCTCAGATCGTTACGAAACTCGCCGTTGACAACAGAGAGATCCAGCACTTTCCCGGAGATCGGTGCGTTCAGCGTGACGCGCTGGCCGAAGCTGTCTGCGGGCAAGCCCAGAATCTTGAGACGACGGCGGCTCTGTTCCAGCCCAGCCTGAGCTTGATCCACGGCGGCCTGCGCCTGCACCACCATCGTTTCCGATGCCAGCACTTCTTTCTGCGCAACGGCGCCATGATCGAAGAGATCCTTTTCACGATCCAGATCCTTCTGCGCTTTCGCGAGTCCAGACTTGGCCTGCGTGACGGCGGCTTGTGCCTGCAGCATGGCGGACACTGCGGCATCCGCATCGGGACTCTCAAAGGTCAGCACCGGCTGTCCCTGCCGCACGAAATCTCCAGTGCGGACATCCACCGACGTGATGCGTCCCGCCAGCGGAAGAACCACGTGCGAAAGACGGTTGGCGTTTGCTTCAACTTTTCCAGGAGCACTGATCAATCCCACCGGGACCACTGAAGCCTGCACAGCTTCCGTGCGGATCTGCTGCAACTGCGGCGAATCGGCCGCCATGTGGATTTCGCCAGGCGTGGCCGCTGGAGTTGCCGCTGCGGGCGGATGAGCGGCATCCACGGCCTTCTCTTCTTTTCCGCAGGCGCTCAAAATCAAGGCGCAACAGAGCGCCCCAACATACGAACGTGGTAATGTCATCACCCTTTTCCCCTTTTAGCTGCCGCTGACCGTTTCCCCGGAAACTGTGTCGATCAGGTACAAGCTACGCGCGTACCCCGCACGCGCGTCGTTAAATGTCTGCATGGCGTCGTTGAAGGCGCGCTGCGCGTCCAGGAATTCGACGAGGGTGGCTTCCCCGCGCCGGTACGAATACTCCGTGATGTCGCGGACGTTCCGAGCCTTGGCCAGCATGTTCGTCTCGACATCCGAAAGTAGTTGGCGCGAGACCACGTACTGGCGATACGCGCGTTCCACTTCCAGGTTGATCGAGGCTTCCATCGCGTTCCTGCGTGCGCCTGCCAGCGCCAATTCGCGCTCGGCGCGAGCGATTTCACCCTGATTCTTGTTAAACACCCGCAGCGGCACGCTGATGGAGAAACCCATGGAGCTGCCGGAGTAACCGCCGGAACTCTGATGTGTGTATTCGGAGCCCAACACGTAGTCCACGCGTCCGTTCGCAACCTGCAACCGAAGGTCGGCCTGCGTCGTTGCCTGCGTCTGAATGCCAGTCAAGTAGTCGGGACGGTACGCCAGGGCTTTACGCGCCAGATCCGGCTGCGCGTCCATCACAGGCTCTCGGCGAAGATCGGGATCGACTTCAAAATTCGGGTCGCGATCCATTCGACCCATGAGGTACTGCAGCTGCGATTTCGCTTGGTCCAGCTGTAACTGGGCCTGCTGCACCGCTGTTCGGTATTGCAGGGCAGCCACGCGCGAGCGATCCAGCTCCACTTGGGCAAGGTCCCCGCTGTTGGCCCGGATCTCGTTCACGGCAACCACGCCTTCGAGCGCTCGCAAATTCTCCTGCGCCAAGGCCAGGTTGTTCTTCGCTTGCTGTACATCCACGTATGCAGTCTGAACGCTGTAGATCACCTGCCGCATCACTTCCCGCACTCCCAGTTCCGCCAGCGATTTTTGCTGCTGGGCGAGCTGCACACGGTACTGCCGCTTGTGGGCTGTTTCCATGGGGAGGTCGGTGTGGACGTTAATTTGGTTCGGTCCCAGCGTGCTGCTGTTGGAGTAGTTCGCGCGGAAGACGTTAATCGTCTGGCTCTGGATGGTCAGCACGGGATTGGGCCGCAGCCGGGCGGTGACTTCGCGAGCTTCGGCGACGCTCACGTTCAGCCGCTCGGCTGCGAGGTCGAGATTCTTCTGGACGGCCTCCTGAATGGCTTGGTCCAAAGAAACGCGGACGGGTGGCGTCTGGGCGTACGACACGGCCCCCATTGCCAGTCCGATCCACAGAGATCTGATGTTCACGACTCTATCCTCCAGGATTTTCTGTATACGGGATGCCCCATGCACGGGGGATGCCAGACACCTTTCCTGCGTTGGGGGCCCATGCGGAGGGTGCTCTATATCCCCTGCTTAGGGGATGGAAGGGGTGGTGGGGCAAATCTGACGGTAGAGAACCGGGCGGATGGACGATATGAGGGACGAGGAAGGGTATGAGTCTATCTCCGCTCACATTCACAGGCGTTAGTCAGTTTTCTGCCGATTTTCAGACGATCATGGACCGCGCCGTCAAGATCGCGCAGGTGCCGATCCAGCAATTGACGAATCGGGACAGCTACGTTCTCCAGAGGAAGGCGCTCTTGAGCGGGTTCACGTCAGCGGTAAACGGGCTCGCCGACACGCTGGAGTCTCTGAGCGACATCTCAGCCAAACGGGCTCTGGCGGCCAGTAGTTCCAAGCCGGATGTTGTGACCGTGGCAAACACCGGGGCGACGACTGCCGCCAGCTACACAATTGATTCGGTTACCTCCATCGCCAAGCCGGCGTCGGAACGGACAAT
>CANIIC010000226.1 GCA_947467395.1 Bryobacterales bacterium | reverse complement strand
GTTTCTACGTGTTGCGCGCCGACGAACGCAGCGTTCAACCGATCAATGAGGTGGTTCAGGACATCTCAGAAGAGATCCGGAAGACGCATCTGGACCAGTTCCTGAAGGGGTTGAACGATCGGTTCCGGCCGGTGATCAAAGACCAGATGCTGCTGGTCCAGCCGACTGCGAAGTAAGCCTGTGCTGCCTGCTCTGAGTGGCGCTCCAATCCGTGTTGTGATGGGCGATTCGCTCGGGCCGCATCTGGCGCAGACGTCCATCCTTGGGCGCGTGATCTACTTAGACCCTTGCCTGCTCGAACAGCACGGCGAGTTTGAACGCATCCTGGTCCATGAACTATTTCACTTCGCCTGGGTGCGGCTGGGGAATCCGCTGCGTCGGGATTGGGAACGAGTGCTGGCCGGGGAGTTTCGTGGGCGTGTACGCGGTGAGCTCGGTTGGAGCGCGGAGTGGCGCAAGCTGAAGCTGAAACCCCAGGATGTTCGCGGGCGGACGGCGGCATGGCGGCGGTACGCGTGCGAGAGCTTCTGTGACACGGCAGCGAAGGTTTACGCGGGACTCACGCGGCATGAAGAGTTCACGCTTCCGGCGCGAGCCGTCCGCCGCCGAGCCGAATGGATGGAGCAGAATCTTGCAACGTTCGAGGTGCGGCTGTAGTCTCAATAGAGGAATGACCATGTCGCCCAAACTGTTTGCCGGCACCGCCGCGGCCTTTGCCTTAATCCTCAGCGGCTGCTCGCAGTCCACGCCTCCGCCTTCTGGCCAGATCGTCTTTGAGAAAGCGCAGAAGGAAATCGCCGCCGAAGACGATGCGACTCTGAAGCCTGTCGATACGCGCAAGCCTGCTCCGACGTTCGAACTAAAGGATGCCAACGGGGCGAAGGTCACGCTGGCGGATTACAAGGGCAAGGTGGTGCTGCTGAACTTCTGGGCCACTTGGTGCGTCCCCTGCAAGGCGGAGATCCCGTGGTTCCAGGAGTTCGACAAGAACTTCAAGGACAAAGGTTTCGCGGTGCTAGGCGTGTCGTTGGATGAAGAGGGCTGGAACGCCGTGAAGCCATACGTGGAAGAACGCAAGATCACCTACCGCATGGTGATCGGTTCTGAAGAAGTGTCGACGCTCTACGGCGGTATCGATTCGTTGCCCACTACGTTCATGATTGACAAGGACGGCAAGATCGCCGCGATTCATACCGGCCTGGTAAGCAAGGCAACGTATCAAAAACAACTTGAGTCTCTGCTCACGGAAGGTTCCCATGCTGCGCGCCCTGACAATTCTGCTCGCGAGTACGCTTTGTTTCGCCCCCCCCTCCAACGCGCAGAGTAAGGCTCTGGCGCAGGGGAAGACCGAGTCGGTGAAGGCGAAGCTCGGCTCCACGATCGAAGTGCATCTGCCGCTGGAATTGCGCGGCGGCTTCCACGTGAACAGCAACAAACCGTTGGACAAGACGCTGATCCCGCTGAAGGTCACTTGGCAGGATGGACTCCTGGGTGCGACCGAAGTCGTCTTCCCTAGGCCTGTCGTCGAGAAGTACAAGTTCTCGAAAGACCCCTTGTCGGTGTACACGGGCAACTTCGAAGTGGTCACGAAGTTCAAGGTCGCACCCACAGCGCCGCTTGGTCCCACGGCCATCAACGGGGAAGTGCGTTATCAGGCCTGCAACGACAATGGCTGCCAGTTCCCCACGACGCTGAAGGTCGCGATCCAGGTTACGCTGGTCCGCTAACCGTGCGCCGTCTGCTGATCCGTCCCGGCGCGATCGGGGACGTGATTCTTTCCTTGCCTACGCTCGAAGCCGCGCGGGCGGACTACACAGAGCTGCGGGCTCCGCGTCCGCTGCTGCCGTTGATCCGATTCGCCGATCAAACGCGCGCGATCATCGATACGGGCCTCGAACGCGTAGGTGTCGTCGAGGGCACGCGCGTCGAGGCGCTGGAAACCTTCGATTCGATCTATAGCTGGTACGGCACCAATCGTCCCGAGTTTCGAGAGGCGGTGCGCCATCTTCCGTTCACTTTCTTCCCGGCCTTGCCGCCACCGGTGGACGGGGTCCCTCACATCCCTGTGCCGCAGGGCCCCAGAGGCGACCATGTGGTGATTCATCCCTTTGCCAGCAGTCCGGCGAAGCGGTGGCCACTCGAGGCCTTTCGCGAGGTCGCGGCGGCGATCGATACGCCGGTGAAGTGGCTGGCGGGGCCCGAGGAATCGCTGGACGAAGCAGATCGGTTAGAGGACCTCTATGATCTTGCGTGTTGGATCGCGCGGGCCCGGCTCTACATCGGCAACGATTCCGGCATCTCGCATCTGGCCGCCGCGGTGGGCGTGCCGACGCTCGCCATCTTTCTAACCACCGATCCGCAGATCTGGGCGCCCCGAGGCGAGCATGCCCGGGTCCTCGAGAGGCCAGATGTCCGCGCTGTCGTCGAAGCCGCCGCCCGCGCGCTGCGATAACACCCGGGTTGCTTCCTCAAACAGGGAACAGCCCAGGAAGCGGAGGTCCAGCCCGTGCATCTTGCGTAACTGCCGGTTGATGATCTTTGCCGAACGGTCAATCGTCGCGTGCTTGGGCTGCGTGCCGAGATCGATCACGGCGTTGATGATGGCTGCCTCGCGAGCTAGCAGGTTGGCGTACGCTTTCGGCTTGCGCTGCACGGCCACCAGTACGTCCTGATGCCATACAGGTGAGTAGCGGCGAGCGAGCGCTTCTTGGCCGGTGGCTCTCACGCGATCTTCGAGGCCCGCGAGAATCCGCTGGATGTGGCGACCGGTGAGGTTCCACGATGCGGCGAGTGTGTCGTCGCACCACGGGAAGTCGCGCAGGTCATAGGTGAACTCGGTGCGGGGCTTCCCGAAGTAGGGACGGGCGGCTTGGTAGACGATGATCGGGTAGCTCAGGGGACGATCTTCGATGCGAGCCGCGTCGCTGAAGTGCGCCTCGGCGACACGATCTCGCAGCCAGCGTTGCAACGCCAGCGACACGCGCTGCCAGGTTCCGAAATACGTCGCGTCGCGCTCAGAGGGTCCATTGCTCCAGAGTGGATCGGTCAAGGCGCAGGTGGCTGCCATGTCGCGCGTGGCTGCGGGGAACTCCAGCACGCTGCGGATCAGATCGCCGGTCCGTTCGAAGGGCAGGGCACCCAGCAGTTCTTCGGCGTGGCGTTCTTCACGGCGATCGAGGTAAGGCAAGCGCAGTTGGACGGAGGAGGAGGTGCCGGCGAGTTGGAGGACGCGTTTCCGAATGGAGGCGGGAAGCTCCGCAGCCTCGATTGGGGTGCCGGCGTCGCAGCCGGATTCGCGCAGCCAGAAGAGTTGAAAGCAAGGGCCTGAAGCATTCATCGCGAGCTGATTGTACCCGCGCGGCTCCAAGCCCTGGACGCTACGATGCGCACTAAGTTGCGCGAACCCAATGAGTTCGCGATTTGCGAAGTGCTGTGACTGCGATGTGACTAGTAGCCGAGTTGCAGCATGCCTTCGGACTTGCCGTTCACCGTGCCTTTTTCCAGCCATTCGAGCGAGGCCTGGAACAGCAGTAGGTGATTCTTCTCCCACATGGCGTTGTGCGAGGAGCAGGCCAAGTCGACAAATACCTTCTGCTTGGCTCCGAAATCGGTGTACAACTCCTTCACGCGCGCAGGAGCTACCTGTTTATCGTGGATGCCGGCGACCATCAGGATGGGCGTCTGCTGCTTCGCGACGACATCTTTGTTCCAGCCCCAGGACGTCACCTGCGGAGCACGGCGGACGCCGGTTCCCCACGTGGCTCCGACGGGATCAGAAGCCACCATTTCGGACCATACCGATTCGAGCGTCGGAGCATCGTACTGCGCGGGGCAGCCCACCTGACGATCCCAGTTCGCGATGAACTCCGAACGCGATTGCGTGTTGAACGCGGCGCCTTTGGCCGGAACCTGCGCGGGAGGTGCTGCTGCGTTGGCGGTGCCGTAGGCCGGGGCCAGAACCACGATTTTCAAAACCTTCTCCGGATGCTGCGCCGCGTATGCGCCTGACCGGGGGCCACCCTGCGACCAACCGAGCAGGTTCACTTTGGCCACGCCGCGAAGCGCGCGCAGGTGATCGACCACGGCATCGATATCGGCCCAATCCGAGCCCAGCGTCGTCATCTGATTCGGGTAGGACGGCTCGCAGGTAGTCTTCAGCAGCTGCGGCATGAATAGGGCTTGCTGTTCCTTGGAGAGATTACAGGGATCGTTCATCTGGAGCGGGCGGGTGGAGCGGCCATAGCCGGTCATATCCATGGAAAACACGTCATAGCCGGCGTTGGCCAAGTACGCCATCCAGCTGAAATCGCCGTTGGGAACGTCGAAGGCAACTTCAGCCGGGGTGCCCGCGCCGTGGATGAACAGCGCCACTTTGTCGCTGGCGGGTGCGGAGCGGAGCGCGACGTCGGGTCGAACTACTTCGCGCACGTAGATTTCGGTGGTCTGGCCGGCAATGGCCGGGACGGTCGACTTGACCTTTACATAGTGATCAACGCGGAGCAGGGCACTTGGGCTCTGGGCGAGGGCGGCGGTTAAGCCGCATAGGGCCAACAAGGCGACGCGGCCGGTAGAAAGTTTCATCTGCTTCACTCCCTTAGGGTTTTGGTTCCACACAAGTATAATGGGATCAGCTCATGGCTGGTGGCATCGAACAATCTCTGAAAGACCGCGGCGTGCGTCTGACGCGCCAGCGCCGGTTGTTGCTCGATCTCATCGACAACTCAGGACGGCATCTGGATGCGGATACGCTGTACCAGATGGCGAAAGAGAAAGACGCCAAGCTGAATCGCGTTACTGTGTATCGCACGCTGAAGATGCTCAAAGAGGGCGGCTTAGTGGACGAGCTCGACCTGGCGCACTTCGAGGGTGAGAAGCATTATTACGAGACTCGCCTGAAGCGGGAGCACGCGCATATCATCTGCCTGCGCTGTGGCCGCGTGGAAGAGTTCTTCGGCGAGCAACTGAGTTCCGTGAAGGGGCAGGTCTCTTCGCAGTTCGGTTTCGAGATTGTCTTCGCGCGTACCGAGATCGGCGGCTACTGTTCGCACTGCCAGGTGCTGCGCGCACAGGAAGACGGCCAGATCGCCCAACGGAACTAAGTTCCTGCCGTGATGCAAGTCCTGTTCACCGCCGCGCACGGCGGGTTCCTGCGTGAGGATGCCCCTTTGGGCGGAGGCGCAGCGGTCTACGAACAACTGATGCGGGAGTGGGCGCTCACCCGTCCGTTCGAAGTGCGCGGACTGACTCCGGAACTCTTAGGCGCCGATGCTCCTGGCGGTCGCGATCTTACGGGTTACAGCGAAGGCCGCTATGCCGAGTTCTCGCGGGCGTTTGAGCGAGCGACTACTGCGGAGATCTTGCGTCACGATCCGGCGAATACCGTGGTGCTGGCCAACGATATTTCTGAGGGGCCCGACTTCGATACTCTCGCC
>CANIIC010000225.1 GCA_947467395.1 Bryobacterales bacterium | reverse complement strand
TCAACCGTGCGATGCTCAGAACTCCGCCAGCACTTTCTGCAACGCATCCCGAGGGATCATCTTCGGTTGCAGCGGAGTGCTGATCCCCGGCTGCAACGTTACGCGCGTCGCCAGATTGTTGAAGTGCCTCAGAAATTCCGGTGCGCGAGCCAGATCCGCCGCCGGCGATTCCTCCCACGTCGCCACGAAGTATTCCCCCGGCGGAATATTCGTGATGATATTCCCGGTGTTCAAGAATACGCTCCCGTTCTGCGTCAGCAGATCCGGCACCACCGGCCACAGCACCAACGGCGAAGGGCGCGTCAGTTGATACGTGACGCTGGCGCTGGCCGTCGAAAGCAGCAGTTCCAGCGTATGTTTGCCCTCACCGAGCTCCAGCCGCTTGCCAGTCAGATCCTTGCCATCCAGCTTGGCCTGCTTTACGAATATTCCCAATCCCAGATTGCCGATGTTCAGTAAGTAGCTGCCCGCCGTCACTGCCGTTGCCCGAAAACTCCCATCGGGGTTCACCGTGAGTTGCACCGGACCGATCGGCCCCGGCTCGGCTGGAAACAACGAGACCATCGGTCCGCTCGGGATCTGCGTCCCGGCAGGCCCGCGGAGGATTATAGGCCGCGTTGCATTCATTCCCGCGAAGAAACTGACGATGTCCGTGACGCCCTCCACCTTAAGGCTGCCGGTGAGTTCCTGCGGCGTCATCAAGCGAAGGTTCACGTTGGTGAGATCGGCATCCTTCACCGTAATCTCGGCGCGCCCCGTCATCTGCGCAGCACCCGGCTCGCTTCCACGAACTATCAGCACATACTCGCCCGGCGCCAGCCCATTGATCACAAACTCTCCGTTTGCACCCACTCCCACGCCGATGCCGTTGGTGCCGGACTTGGGGTTGACCATTACCGACACTCGCGCCGGTGCGTTCGGCGCGTTCGTCACCATCCCCTGCACGCGATACGTTCTTCCGCGGCGCATTTGCAGCTTCAGTCCGGTGATGGCCTGCGCCTGAAGATTAATGGCCGTCGCCTTCTCCATGTCTGTGGTGTTGGGATAGAACGTCGGCAGATCCGTCACCCGCGCGCTGCGCCCGCGAACCTCCACCCAGCCGGGGCCGGGGCCAAACTGCGAACTATTCAGAATCGCCTGCAGACGATACCGGCCCGGCTGTGCGTTGGCGATGCGGAATTGCCCCTGATCATCCGTTAGCGCGGCTCCTGCTTGACTGACGCCCAATCGCCCCATCAGGCTGTTCGTGCGCAGCAGGCTCACTTGCACGCCCTCGACAGGCGCGCCATCCGCATCCACCACTACGCCGCTCACCGAACCCAATCGCGCCAGGCGAATCTGCACGCCCGAAGCCGTCTTCCCTTCGGTGACGGACACCGGCACCGGAACCGCGCCCGTCGATCCTTGATACCCAGGATGCGTGGCCATCGGTATGTACGATCCCACCGGCACTTTCTCCACGCGGAACGCGCCGTTCTTATCCGTGAGCTCTATATAAACCGTCGACGTAGCGCCGCCTTGCGACATGCCCTGCAATCGGACGGTGGCTCGCGGAACGGGACTCCCATCGGTGGCGACAACGCGCCCCTCGATCGTTCCCGTCGGCTGCGCAGCGGCAGCAGCGGCAAACAGCAACAAACACAGCAGGAATCTCATACAGACCCTCCGGTGACCAGGATTCTATCACTCTGCCCGCCGGAAAGCGGATGTTACATTGATAGAGCATGCAAAAAACCACTGATGCGGCCCAGTTGTCGGCACTCGCCCGACGCATGCGCCGCACCGCCATCGAGATGATCATGGAGGCGAAATCCGGCCATCCCGGCGGCTCGCTTTCGATCGCGGAAATCATCGTCACCCTCTACTTCGACGTGCTCCGTCACGATCCCGCGAACCCGCAGTGGAAGGATCGCGACCGCTTCATTCTCTCGAAGGGTCATTGCTGCCCCATCCTCTACGCCGTGATGGCGGAATGCGGCTACACGCCCAAGGATCAGCTCCTCACGCTGCGCAAGCTCGGCTCCATCTATCAAGGTCACCCCGACGTCCGCTTCATCCCCGCGCTCGAAGCCTCCACTGGCTCGCTCGGCCAAGGCCTGTCGATCGGTCTCGGCATGGCGCTCTCCGCCAAGCTCGAACAAAGCGATGCGCGCACCTACGTCGTTCTCGGCGATGGCGAAATTCAGGAAGGCCAGATCTGGGAAGCCGCCATGTTTGCCGCCTTCCACAAGATGGACAACATCGTGGCCATCGTCGACTACAACAAGATCCAGCTCGACGGCTTCACCAAAGACATCCTCGACCTCGAACCCCTCGTCGACAAGTGGCGCAGCTTCGGCTGGCACGTCCTCAATATCGACGGCCACAGCATCCCGGCCCTGCAGCAAGCCTTCGCCGAAGCCTCGGCTACCAAGGGTAAGCCCACCGTCATCGTGGCCAACACGATCAAGGGCAAGGGCGTCTCCTTCATGGAGAATAATCCGAAATTCCACGGGGCAGCCCCGTCCAAAGAAGAATTCGCACAAGCGATGGCGGAGCTGGCGTAATGTCGAAAACCTACGAATTGAAGATGGGCGCGGCCACGCGCGAAGCCTTCGGTAAGGCGTTGCTCGAAGTCGGCCGCAAGAACCCGAACGTCGTCGCACTCGATGCCGACCTTTCGAAGTCCACTTACTCCACGTACTTCGCCAAAGAGTTCCCCGGTCGCTTCTTCGAATGTGGCATCGCCGAATCGAACATGGTCGCCATCGCGGCCGGTCTCGCCTCGGCCGGCAAGATCCCGTTTGCCTCCAGCTTCTCCGCCTTCGTGTTGAACAAAGGTTTCGAGCAGCTGCGCGTCACCGCCGCGTTCCCCAACGTGAACGTGAAGATCGTCGGCACCCATAGCGGCATCTCCATCGGCGAAGACGGACCCTCGCAGATGAGCATCGAAGATCTCAGCCTCGCCTGCTCCTTGCCCGGCTTCACCGTCCTGTCCCCCGCCGACGAAGTCTCCATGGTGGCCCTCATGCACGCCGCCACCGATCACGTCGGCCCCATGTTCATTCGCGCCGGACGCCCCAAGGTCCCGGTGATCTACGAAGCCAGTCAGCAGTTCACCATCGGCAAGGCGATTCAACTCACCGAAGGCACCGATGTCACGTTGATCGCGACCGGCCTGATGGTCGCCGAATCGATCCGCGCGGCTCAGGCCCTCGAAGCCGAAGGCATTCACGCCCGCGTGCTCGACATGCACACCATCCGTCCGCTGGATCGCGACGCGATCGCCACCGCGGCCCGTGAAACCGGAGCACTGGTCGTCTCCGAAGAACATCTCATCGATGCCGGCCTCGGCGTCCGCGTTGCGCAAGTCGTCTCCGAAACGCACCCGGTGCCCATGGAGTTCGTCGGCATCCACAACACCTACGCCGAATCCGCCACGCCGGAACAGTTGGTCGACAAGTACGGCCTGCTCTCTCGCGACGTGATCGCCGCGGCCAAGCGAGTGCTCGCGCGGAAGCGTTAATCTCTACGTCATGGCCACCAAGCGCGTTCTCACCGAAGCGGAACAACTGGCTTCGATGACCGCGCAGGCCCGCGCCTCGCTCGCCAATGCAGGCCGCGCCCTGCATGACGACGTGGGGCCCCTGCTGGCTGGCGCAGGCTTGTGGCTATCGACCGCCGCCGTCGATCCCGCGGTGAATGAAGCGCTCGCCGCGCTCGATCAGGCCATGGAGCGCGTGCGCGCACTCAGTCAGGAACTGAACCCGTCGCCTGTCGATCGCATGGGTCTGCATCAGGCTCTGCTGCAACTGCAGCAACACAACCCCGCTATCGAGATTCACTACGCCACCTCCGCGAAACTGCCGCGCCAGATTGCGGCCGCGATCTTCGATGCAGCCGGAGCGGCCATCGAAATCGCCGCCCGCGCCAAAGCCGAACGCATCCAAGTGGACGTCACCGGCGACTCAGGCCTGCGCGTGCGCATCACCGACAACGGCCGCCCCACCGCCCGCACGCGAGCACTGTCCCTGCTCACGAAGCTTGCCGAAGCCTCCGGTCTTACAGTGACCGCTTCAACGAGAAAGAGTACAATTGTTTCCATCTCCTATGGCCTTCGACGTTCTGTTGGTGGATGACCACAAAATCATGCGCGACGGCATCAAGGCGATCCTCAGCCGCGCTGATGATTTCCGCGTCGTGGGCGAAGCGGAGAACGGCGCCGACGCGGTGCAGTTCGTCAAGCAGCGCCGCCCTGCGATGGTCCTGCTCGATATCGGCCTGCCCGACGGTCTGAACGGCGTCGAAACCACCACTGAGATCCTCCGCACCCATCCCGAATGTAAGGTCGTCATCCTCTCGATGTTCGACGACGAAAACTCCGTCGTCAGCGCCATCCGCCAGGGCGCCCGAGCCTTCATCCTCAAGCGAGCCTCCGATTCCGACCTGCTCGACGCCCTCCGCATGGTGGCCGCCGGCGGCATGTACCTCAGTCCGCAAGTCTCTGACCGTCTGTTGAACCGCATCCAGAAGGGCGATCTTGAATCCAAGCCTGCCGCTGCTGCGCTCGATGGCCTCTCCCCGCGCGAAGTGCAAGTCCTGCGCATGGTCGCCGACGGTAAGACCAGCAAAGAAATCGCCGTTCTGCTCGACCTCAGCGAACAAACCGTCCGCAGCTATCGCAAAACCATGATGAAAAAACTCGGCGTGAATAACGTCGCCGGACTCACCCAGCTCGCCCTGTCCACCGGGCTCACTCAGGCAGCCAAAGGCGGAGCATGAGCACGCTGGCCGGACGGCGCTCGCCGTGGGGGCCCCTGCGCATCGCCGACGCGCACGTTCACTTCTTCTCGCACCGCTTCTTCTCTGGTCTCGTAGCGCAGAAGCCCGGCCTCACGCTCGAAGCCGCACAGAAGACGCTAGGGTGGGAACTGCCGTCTGAACATCCTGAGCTACTCGCCTCACGCTGGATCGAAGAACTCGATCACCACGGCGTACAAGCCGCCGCCATCATCGCCAGCCTCCCCGGTGACGAAGCTTCAGTCATGGCCGCCGCGCAACAACATCCCGACCGCCTGTTCCCCTACGCCATGGTGAACCCGCGCGGAACCTTCTCCGTCGGCGCGCTCGCGGGCATCCAGGCCGCCTGCCTGTTCCCGGCGATGCACCTCTACTCCATTCAGGACGACTGTGTGAAGCCCGTCTTCGAATGGGCCCAGCGCGAAAAACGCGTCGTCTTCGTCCATTGCGGCGTGCTCAGCGTCGGTGTCCGCAAGAAACTCGGCCTGCCCTCGCCGTTCGATCTCAAATACTCGAACCCCATCGACATCCACGCCGTCGCCGTGCGCTATCCCGACGTGCCCATCATCGTGCCGCACTTCGGCGCAGGCTACTTCCGCGAAGCCCTCATGCTGGCCGACCTCTGTCCCAACGTCTACCTCGACACCTCGAGCTCCAACGACTGGACGC
>CANIIC010000224.1 GCA_947467395.1 Bryobacterales bacterium | reverse complement strand
GCGAGTTCTTCACGCGCAGGCTTGTTGTCGGGCGGCGCACAGCGTCCGGCCGCGCCGATGTAAGCTCCCGTGAGCTGCAGGCCATCGTCGCGCGAAGTGCTTTCAGCCTGCGTCGCGAAGCCCGTTTCATGGAGCGCGCGATACAACCAGTCCCCGGAGCTGTCGCCAGTAAACATTCGCCCGGTTCGATTGGCGCCATGTGCTCCCGGTGCGAGCCCGATGATCAACAGTTTCGCTTTCGGGTCACCGAAGCCGGGCACGGGCTTCGCCCAATACACCCAATCACGATAAGCGCGTCGTTTGATCTGCCCGATCTCCGCGCAGTACGCGCGCAAACGTGGACATCGCTGACAGGCGATCACTTCCTGCGCCAACAGCTGGAACCCTTTTCCTGAACCCGAACCCATGCGGCATAATGGTACCGCTTTGGCCAATTCTTCGAAATTCGCAGACCTCGCGAAATCGCCGCAGATGATTGCGATGTTGTTGCTGGGTGTCGTGCTGGTGATCGGTGTGCCGTACCTGGCACTGAAGACGCTGCCTCAGGTGGAGAACCCGGTGACGGGCGAAGTCGCGGCGCCGAAGGGCGATCCCAACTTAGGTATCGACTTCGAGGAGTTGAACAATCTACCGCCGGACCTCAGCATGGGCGCGGGCGTGATCCTGGCGCAACAGGAGCCGGTGATGCCGGAGCCGCTGATCGAGCTGCCGGAAGCCAGTGGCTTCGGCCTGGTCTACCCGGTGACGGAAACCATCGAGTCCACACAGCCGACATTCAGTTGGACGCTGTTCGACAAGCCACCGTTCAAAGTCACGGTGAAGGACAAAGCCAACGCGGTGGTGGGGCACGCGGAGAATCTATTGAACACCACCTGGGTG
This sequence comes from Bryobacterales bacterium, assembly GCA_947467395.1. Taxonomy (GTDB): domain Bacteria; phylum Acidobacteriota; class Terriglobia; order Bryobacterales; family Bryobacteraceae; genus Palsa-187. The sequence goes on along the minus strand of CANIIC010000224.1, from coordinate 4,599 downwards.
TTGCCCGCCAAGCTGAACCCGGGTGGCACGTATGTATGGGAAGTGACAGCAGCGAACGGCGAGTCGCAGAGTGCGACGTTCCTCGTGATGACCACGGAGCAGGCAGCGGAGTGGCAACGCATCCGCATGCAGTTCGCTATGTCTCCGCTCGCGCTGGGGTTGGTTGCCGAACAGTTCGGCCTGCTGAGCATCGCCGAACGCGAGTATCAGGAGTTGGCGCGCCAGTTCCCTCGTGCAGAGGCACCGGCGCGCCTACTCACCAACGTGATGGGATTACGCGAGTAGGGGGCTGCCCGCTATTCGCCGAAGTATTGCGTCAGCATCTTGCGTGCTCCGGCGATGTCCACCGCGGCTTTCTTCAAATGAAATTTCGCTTCCTCCTCTCTGCCCATCTGGAGCAGGATCTGCCCCAGCACAAAGCGGACTTTCGCGCGGCCCGGGTCCAGTTTCAGGGCCATACGCGCCTCTTTGAGGGCCTCTTCGTTTCGGCCGACCACACCCAGCGCGAACGCCAGGTTGGAGTGCAGCTCGACTTTGCCCGGTAGCAACATCGCGGCCTGCTGGAACTCGACCACCGCGGCGTCAATCTGACCTTCGCGGAGATGCTCGGTTGCCAGGATGCCCAGCGCGTAGGGTTCGGCAGCGGGGTACTGCGCTGCGGCACGGGCTTTTTCCAAGCCGTGTGCCACATCGCCCTTCGCGATGAATTCTTTCGCCTTCAGCAGCAAGGTCAACCCCTTGCCTTCCAGTGGGCGTTCCAACTCACGCACGCTGACGGTGCCCATCGACGCGGGACCCATAAACGCATCCTGCGTTCGGAACGGATTGGAGGGCAGTGGGTTATTGGAAGCGTCGTACACAGTGTTGGAGGTTCGCCATTCGTGCGGAACCTGGCCAGGCATGGGGGCCATCGACGCTAAAATCAAGAAAACAGGCGCGGATCTGCTCAGTATAGACACACGTTCTCCTCGGGTCGCGGTTGCGTAAGTTAAGGGAATGGACCGTCTACGGGGAGTCCGCAGCGCTTGCTGGAAGGTGCAGGAAGAGGGAAACTGCTCCGCCTGCTGACACTCTCAGACTAACCGGAACCGCTGCGCGCGTCCAATCGATTCTCCTTATCGACCCCTTCAGCGGGCCGTACTAAGGCGCTACGGAGAATATTTCAGAACTTTTTCATAACAAAGACCGTAGGTCATACGTCAATACTGAGACCCTTGAAAGCCGGAGCTCTCTTATTTCGTCCTCATTCATTCGTGTTCTCGCTCTCGCTTGTCTGTCGGCCGGCTGTGCGTTCGCGCAACAGCAGACACTCGAGCTGAAGTCCACCCCTTCGCCCGCGTTGGCGCAAGCGCTGGAGGAGTTCCGCACGCAGACCGCGCGCCTTTCGAATCCGTCGGGAGGCACTGCGAAGGCCGGGGCCCAGCCGGCACCGAAGGCAGTGTGGCATGGCCGCATTTACGAAAACATTCGCAACAACGCTTTCGATGCGATTCCGCACCAGATCGTACAACGCAACGGCCCCCAGCGCAAGCTGCGCCGCAATCAGTACGGCTTCAGCGTCAGCGGACCGATTGTGCTGCCGAAGGTCTACAACGGATCCGGCAAAACGTTTTTCACGCTGACCTACGAAGGCATGAAAGAATCGATCGGGCAGTTTAACCTGAACACGATTCCCACCACCCTCGAGCGAACTGGGCAGTATGGACATGTGGTGGATCCCAATGGCCAGCCGTTGCGAATATACGATCCGTTAACGACCTCCACGAACCCGCGCTACGATCCGGCACAATCCGTCAGCACATCGAATCTGTTGTACCTTCGCGACCAGTTCGTAGGTAACGTGATCCCGGTAACGCGCCTGGATCCTGTCGCGCAAGCCGCGCTGGCGTATCTGCCGCAACCGAATACAAACGCGGGTCCCTTTTTCCAGAACAACTACTACTCCGTCACTCCCGAGGTGAACACCGCCAACGGGTTCATTCTCAGCGTGGATCATACATTCCGGAGGAAGAATCGCGTCACGGTGCGCATCAACAAATCCGACGGCTTGAATGGCAACGCCCCGATTTTCCTCACGGCGGCGAACAGTTTCAACCTGTCGCAAGTGCAAGAATCTCGTGGGTTGCGCATTGAGCACGTGTTCACCGCCTCACCAACGAACGTGAACACACTGCGCCTGGAGCTCAGTTCCAACAGGAATCGCAACCAGCCGCAAGCCCTGGTGAACGGCAAGGCGTTCCCGCGCTACCAGTTCGACAACATCTACCTGCCGATGGGCCAAAACAACCCGGTCTCGCGTGATGCGTTCAACAACTACACGCTGTCCGACACATTCGCGACGCGCGTTCGGAAGCACCGTATTTCGCTGCAACTGGAAATCACGCAGCAGTTGATCACCACCTACCGCCCTCAATCGCCCGAGGGACGCTTCGACTTCACCGCAGGCTACACCAGCCTGCCCGGCATCATCAACACAGGCCATCCCTTTGCCAGCTTCCTGCTGGGTGGCGCGGCACAAGCCGCGCAGAGCATCGTCAGCTCCCCGAACTACTACCAGTGGGACGGCTACCGGTGGTTGTTCAGCGATGCGTGGCAGATTCACCCGTCATTGACCCTCACACTGAACGCGAATCTCGAAACGTTCACGCAGCGCAGGGAGAAGTACGACCGGCAATCCACCGTGGACCTGAACGTCCTCAACCCGGCCAACAATCGCCTGGGAGCCTTGGTGGTCGCCAACAGTCACGGCTATGGACACACTTTCCAGCCCACCTGGACCCGCGTGGAACCCAGCATCGCCCTCGCCTGGAGCGTCCTGGGCAACAACAACACGGTCCTGCGTCTGAACTACGACCGCCGCTACGCCCAGCCAAACTCGTTCAACGGACACTGGGCCACTCAGGCGTTCAACGGCACGCCGACGTACTTGTCTCCGAACCAGCAACTGCAGCCCGCCGTCTTCCTGGTCAACGGGCTTCGGAACTTCCCATTCCCCGATACCCGTCTCGAAGCGGCCAACGGTACGGTTGCGGCTCTGGTCGACCCCTACGGTTTCCAGCCGACCTCGCAGAACTTCACCATCGCCCTGCAGCGACAGCTGGCCAAGAACCTGATCGCGACAGTAAATTTCAATCGCCAGTACGCGAAAAACCAGTTTGTTGGCAGCAACTTAGCGAATCCGAACGCTATCCCGCTGAGCGCACTGCAATACCGCGATAAGCTGAACGACCTCACCTTCGCCAACTCGCTCCGGCCCTACCCGCAATACCAGGATTTCGACGCGCAGTCCGTCGCGCTGAGCAAGTACATCAACCAGAATTTCTCGGTCCAGCTCGAAAAGCGGACCTCGGGGGGCCTGGCGGTCACAGCCACCTACAACCGGTTCCTGCGATGGGACGATGGGTCGGCTCCGGCCCAGAACCTGTACGACCGGCACTCCGGCTGGTCGATCGCGCAGTTTTCTCAACCTCACCAGCTAAGCCTGAATATTCTCTATGAGTTGCCGTTCGGCCCGGGCAAGCAATTCTTTGCCACAGGGCTCATTGGACGGCATGTTCTGGGGGGCTGGGCGCTCAGCGATTCCTCCAGCATCTACAGCGGCCAACCACTGCGTTTGCAGCCCGCGTTCAACAACACCGGTGGTGTGATCCCGATCGGGCGGCTTTACGTGGACGTGGTTCCCGGCGTGAACCCGAAATTGGACAATCCCACGCCGCAGCAATGGTTTAACCCGGCTGCCTTCCTGAATCCGGCCGATTTCACCGCAGGCAACGGGCCACGTGTGGACTCCGTGCTTCGCGGACCGGGCGGCTACAACCACGACGTGACGCTGAATCGGCGCATCGCGCTCGGCGGAGACCGCACGCTGGAATTTACGGCCTCTTTGTTCAACGCGACCAATCACGCCAACTGGAACCAGCCCGACACCCGGATTGGCACCTTGAAGACACCCAATTTCAACGCCGGCCGGATCATCGGGTCGAGCGGGGGCCGGATCGTGCAGTTGAGCATGCGTTTGAACTTCTAAGCCTGTGGATAACTCCCGGGGCGGGAGGGCGGAATTCGCCGAACGGCGAAGAGCTTGATACAGGGAATCAGGTACAATCTAAGATACATTCTGCCGATCCCTGTCTAAGTTCAGCTGCAGTTTGTAACATAGCCGATTCCCGGCTCCCGGAGTACTACCATCAACGCTCGATTTAGTTTGTATTTTTGTGTCGCCTCAGTTGTGCTGGGGCAGACCGCGCCTGTGGAGTTGCAGCCGGCGACCTCGTCCGGCTTGACTGCGGCGATCGCGGAGTTCCGCGCGCAGACGGCGGCTGCAAGTCGCCCCGGCGCAGCGGCAGCAAAGCAGAACCAGAGCAACGCCAAAGCCGCATGGCATGGACGCTTGTACGAGAACCTGCGAAATGACGTCTTTGACGCCAACCCGCACCAAATCGTGCAACGTGGCGGCGATAAGCGCAAGCTGCGTCGCAACCAGTACGGCTTCAGCGTGACCGGTCCCGTGATCCTGCCGAAGGTGTACAACGGCAAGGGCAAGACCTTCTTCACCGTGACCTACGAGGGCGTGAAGGAATCCATCGGGCAGTTCAGCTT
>CANIIC010000223.1 GCA_947467395.1 Bryobacterales bacterium | reverse complement strand
TCCGGGAACGTCGCATCCTCGCGCTCATAGGCGAACGAAGCGAGCGACCCCAGCGCCTCAAATTCGCCCACCGCCGCGATCCAGTCCCCAATGTGCGGCCCGCATTGCTGCCGCCATCGCTCCATCGCCATCGCAAACTGCGGCACCCATAACAACGGGGCCGCGACGACCGCGAACACCTGGTTGTGCTCCCACTCTTTCCACTCCACCAAGCGCTCCAGACGGCGAATGTGATCCGTGGCCCGGCCGCCCCCCTTGGCCGACAACCGACCGCGCAGCGCGACCAGCGCCGGCGACGTAAACTCCTCGCGCTCCAGCCGCTCCAGCAGCAACGCGACCAACCGCAGTTCGCGAGCCGGTGTGTTCACGTGCTCCGTAATTTCGTTGACCTGCTTGCGAATGGTCGCCGCAAACAGAATCTCCACGACCGCGATGTAGAAGAAGGGCCGCAGGCTCACCTGCCCCGCGAGCCATGCCGCGCCCGCAACTCCCGCCGCCGCGCCCAACACCAGCGCGATCCACCGAGCCCCCGCGTAAAATTTGACCTCCGGCCGAGCCCCCCACGCTGTCAGCGACCGGTCATCCAGCGCCGACCGCACGTCGTCGCCGATCACCGCCAGATCTTCGCGCAAGTCCAGCCGTGAACTTAGCTCGCCCACAGCCTCCTGCCGAGCCCGGACCTCCGCCACTTCGCCCGGCGTTAGCAACCAACCAGCCAGCGTCCGTTCGCCCGTCGCCGTCCGAGCCGTCGACAATCGCTCAAACAGCGATCCGCGCCCGAATACATCCAGATCGTCCGCATACACATGCTTTGGATCGCGCCACGCTTCGCCCGGGCTTCCCGCGCCCATCCAGCGGTTTTCCACGCGCGCAATACCGCGCTCATAGAACGCCACCGCCCTAGCCGCCCGCTTCACCGCACGCTCCGTCCGTGGATGCAGCGCGATCAAAACCACCAGCACGGCACCCGGTAGCGCCAGCCACCACGCCGATAACCACGCAGGACCCAGCGCCGCCGAAGCGATCGCCGCCAGCACCAATCCGGCCGCCAACCGCGCGTTCCCCATCCGGTCCTGCGTGCGTTGATGCAGCGCGAACTCTGCCGACCAGCGTCCCAAACGTGCCTGATATTCCACCAAAGGTTTCAAACCTCGATTCTACGCTGTTCCGCGAAAACGGTATGCTGAGGACGGCCCTTTATGCTCCCTCGCCTACGCGTCGACCTCGACTTTATGCCCTCGCCGGTGGAAGAAAAACCCGGTCTTCTGATCCGTGATCCGTTCCATTATTCCGACGCGCAGCTGATCATCCCCGCGCCTTTGGTGGATGCCTTGACCTTCTTCGATGGGGAAAAATCGGCGCTCGATCTACGCGCCTATCTGGTGCAACTGGCCGGCGACGTTTCGGCCGGCGAACTGGAACGCCACCTCAGCGAAACGCTCAGCGAGTCCGGCTTCCTGGATGACGAAAACTTCGCCAAGAAACGCGAAGCGATGCACCAAGCCTTCGCCGTCGCCCCCGTCCGCTGGGCGCAGCATGCCGGTAGCGGCTACCCCGACAAGCCCGACGAACTCGTCACGGAGATGAAGGAGTACCTCGGCCCCGACGTCGTGGCGCCCACCTCGCCGACCCTGGGGATCGCGGCCCCGCACGTCAGCCCGTTCGGGGGCGTTGAGTCCTACCGGGCTGCGTATCGCTCTCTTGGCCCCGCCGACGCGGACCGCACGTTTGTGATCCTAGGCACCTCGCACTACGGCATGCCCGACCGCTTCGGCCTCACCCGCAAGCCGTTCGTCTCGCCCTTCGGCCACACCACACCTGCGCTGGATCTCATCAACGAACTCTCGAACGCCGCCGGCGATGCAGCGCTGATGGAAGACTACTGCCACGCCATTGAACACTCCATCGAGTTTCAGGTCGTCTTCCTGCAGCATCTCTACGGCCCGAATGTGAAGATCCTGCCGATCCTGTGCGGCTCGTTCTTGAAGAGCCTCTATGACGGAGGCCTGCCCGAAGACAACGAACACGTGAAGCGCATGTTCGGAGCCCTGGGGGACATGGCCGCGCGTGAAGGCAACAAGCTGTGCTGGATCCTGGGCGTGGATATGGCGCACATGGGCCAGCGCTACGGCGATCGCTTTGCCGCCATCGCGCAGCAAGGGGAGATGCAGGAGATCGCCGCGCGCGACCGCAAGCGCATCGCGTCGATGGAATCCGGCGACGCCCGCGGCTTCTGGGAACAAGTACAGCACCAGCAGGACGATCTGAAATGGTGCGGCTCGGCCCCCATCTACACCTTCCTGCGCAGCGTTCCGCAGGCCCGCGGCGAACTGAAGCAGTACCAGCAATGGAATATCGACGATGCCAGCGTCGTCAGCTTCGCCGGCATGCGATTCACCTCATAGAATCTGCGGCGCGCACGATAAGTGCTCCATAGGGGACATTTGCGTGCTCTCATTGCGCCGTTCGATGCGAGAGATGGACGAAAGCGAAGCAGCGCATCGCGCTGCGGCGAAGGCGTTTGCCCAAGCGGCGGAGACTGCGGCCCAGCATGTGGTGGAAGTCGACGCCGACGAAGCCCATCGGTTCCGCAAGCAGGTGTTGGGCTTGGCCGGCCGATTGGGCGAACAGCCCGGGCCGGAAGCGTTGAGCGTGGCGCGCAGTATGTTCCAGAGTGAGCTACGCGGCTACGCCGAACGCGCGGGCATCGATATTCGGCGGCTCAAGAACGAACTGGGTGCGGCCGCCCAGGCCATGCAGTCTCTCGCCCAAGGCATCACGACAGGCGGCAGTGAGCATGAGGCTGTCCTGAACCGCGAATTTCAGCTCCTCACGCGTGCCGCCGATGCGCCCGACGTCCCAACGATCCGTGCCGCAATTCATGAGACTGTGGCCACCGTTTCAGCAAGTTACCAGGATCTGAAACAGAGCCACAACCTGGTGATCGCGCAGCTTCGCGATGAGATCCGCGTTCTGCAGCAGGCGATGCACACCGAGCGGAAGCCGGACACGGAAGAGGCTCTGGTGGAGAAGCATGCCCTGGATCGGCGCATCGAAGAGATGCTGCGCCGCCGGCAGCCCTTCCACCTGATGCTGGTCGGTCTAACAACTCTCCCGGGCAAGAACGTCCCCCCAGGATTACAGGATCGCGCTATCCAGGAGTTGGTCAAGAACCTGCGGAGCTTGTCTCAGGCCAATTCCGGCAATCTCGCCCGCTTCTCGACAAAACTCTACGCCGTCATTGTCGGCTCCGACCGCGTGGCGGAACCTCACACCTGGCAGCAGCAGCTCGCAGCCTGCCATGTGTTTCAGGAAAACGGCATCCCCCGAACCCTGCGTATTGAACCGCGCGTAATCGGCATCGAGTACGCAGCGACGGATTCACCCACGTTGTTCTTCGCCCGGCTCTCGACTGCTACAGAGGACCTGGAACGGACCGCTGAAACTTTGCCGACGAATCGGCCGTCTTCGATCCGATAAGGAATTGGAACGACTATGGCGGTCATCTGCTTTCGCAAATCCGTCTCCGAACTCGACTCCTTCGCGGAACAGCAGTCCGCGCTACGGCAGGCATTGGCGCGCTGCATCCAGGCCGCCGGTCAGTATGCCGTCGAACTGCGGCCTGAAGACGCTGTCGCTCTTCGCTCAAACCTCGAACGCCTGGCCGAACACGCCGCCCACGCCATGGACCGTGCCAGTACAGAACGTCTGCAGGCCGATGTGCGCGGGGAACTCCGTGCCTATCGCGACGTCGCCCAAAAGGAGGCGCAGGACCTCAAGGCTGAAGTGAACACCGCGATCGAATCAATGCAGTCCTTCATCTCTACCGTCACTACCACCGGCAGCGATCATGAAAGTTCTCTAAGGCGCGAGTTTCAAGTTCTGCAAACCGCGGCAGACTCCGGCGATCTCCCCACCATTCGCGCCACCATTCGAAAGACCATTGATGCAGCGATACAGAGCTGTGAGGACATCCGCCGCTCCCGCGAACTTGTCATCGCCCAGCTCCGGGACGAAATCCGCAGCCTCCACCGCGAAGTCGATCATGAACGCCGCGCCGCCATGGAAGATCCCATCACCCACATGTGGAACCGGACCAAACTTGACGGCCGCATTCATGACCTCATCCTGCTGAACGAGACCTTCTGCGTCTTCTTGATCGGCATCCGCAACCTCTCCCCTCGGGACCCACGCCTACTGCCGGAGTGCTTGCGTGCCTTCGCCGGCCGCTTGCAAAATTTGGCGGGGCACTCCGGAGAAATCGGCATGACCGGGCGTTGGAGCGAGGACACGTTCGCCATCGTGTTCAATTTACCGCTGGCCGGCGCTCCGATCACCCACAACCAAGTCGAATGCACCCTCAACGGAGCCTACGCCATACAGCTGGATGGTTCCTCCCATAAGGTCAAACTCGACATCCTTGTCCAGGCCGTCGAACGTCCGAAAAACAGCAGCGAAGGAACCTTCTTCCTCAACCTAGGCCAAACGGCTTTCTCCGTCACCGCCCGCTAACACCCCGGATGAACCGACTACAATCTTTGTAGCGTGCGGATCACCATCTCCAAGGAAAACTACCTCAAAGCTGTCGCCGAAGCCGAAAGCGAAGGCGAAACTGTCATCGCCGCCACGCTGGTCCGCTGGCTGAGCGTCTCCGCCCCCGCCGTAACCATGGCCGTGCGCCGCCTCAAGCGCGATGGTCTTCTGAAGGTCGCCACCAGCGGCGAAATCGGCCTCACCCGCCAGGGCCGGGCCATCGCAGACGGCATCCTCAACCGCCACCACCTAATCGAGCGGATGCTCACCGAAATTTTCGGCATGGAGTGGTACAAGGTCCACGACGAAGCCGAGCAACTGGAACACGCGGTCTCCGAAGACTTCGCGCAAAAACTTCAGGAAAAACTCGGAACCGAAATTGTCTGCCCGCATGGCAACCGCGTCGGACTCGATCGCCCGAAGGATCGCCGTGAGCGCGGTTGGGTTCCGCTCGACGAAGCTACCGGCACCGTGCGTGTAACCAGCGTCTTCGAACGTGATCGCCAACTTCTGGAATATTTGGACGGCCTCGGGATTCGTCCCGGTGCGCGTTTACAGATGCTGGCGCGCAACTACGACGAGACCGTCTCGCTCAAGGTCGACAAGAAAACTGTCCAACTGGGTCGCGCGGCTGCACAAAAGGTCTGGGTCCAGGCCTCGGTCAACTAAGAACTACCGCGTCGATACGTCTCACGACGCTATCCTGAAAGCGACATGACCCAAACCACCGTCAGCGCCTTCGTCCTCGCACTTGCCGTTGTATTTGGAGCGTTCGGCGCGCACGGATTAAAGGACATCCTCGATCCATACTCCATCTCGGTGTATGAGACGGGCGTGCGCTATCACTTTTATCACGCGCTCGGAATGCTGGCGATCCCGCTGCTCAGTAAAACCGGCCTCGTGACGGAATATGCTGCCACGTGGGCCTTCCGCTTGCTGGCGCTGG
>CANIIC010000222.1 GCA_947467395.1 Bryobacterales bacterium | reverse complement strand
GGGTGAGTTGGTGCGCTGCTATCTGGTGCATCGGTGGACGCAGCTTCCGTTGTCCGTGGCGATTGCCAGTGTGGTTCTGGAGCGGCTGTTCGATGGCATCCTGATGTGGGTTGCGCTGCGGTACACGCTGAGTGAGCTGAATGTGCCGCGGCTTGCGCTGGCCGCAGACGGGTTGGGTGTGGCGGTGGGAATCGGCGTTGTTGTGTTGGGAGCTGCGCTGTTCCGGCCGAAATTGAAGCACGCGGAGATGCCGAAGGACGGATGGCGGCGGCGATGGTTCATTCTGCAGGAAGATCTCGCGCTAATCGGGCACTCCTGGTATCTGTGGGCCGCTCTGGCCGCGACCGCCGTGTCGCTGTTGCTGCAGGTGGTCCCGGTGTACGTGCTGTATCACGAGTATGACTTGGGGCTTGGATTCGGTCCGGCGTTGGGGTTGATGATGTTGATTCGTGTGGCGGCCGCGTTGCCGCAGGCTCCTGCGTCGGTAGGATTCTTTCAAGGTGTGACGCGCGAGTTTCTGGAGCTGGGCTTCGCGGTTCCGGCGGACAAGGCGGCTCGGTTTTCGCTGCTGTTGTGGGCGCTGATCAAGCTGCCGGTGCTGGTGTCCGGCGCCCTGGCGACGTTCATCACGGGCGCGAAGATCAGTGAGTTGACCAAGGCCGCTGGCGAAGCTCAGAAGAGTTCTTCGTAAACGCTCCAGGTGGAGCGGACGGCGCGATCCCAGCTGAACTCGCGGGCGCGGGCCAGGCCGAGAGCAGTCAATTCTTCGCGCCGGGCCTTATCGGCGGCCAGTGCTTTCAGCGCCGCGCCGATCTCCTCATCGCGTTCCGGATCGACCAGGACGGCCGCATCCCCAGCCACTTCGGGCATCGCGGATCTGTTCGAAGTGATGACGGGCACTCCCCGAGCCATGGCTTCGAGGACGGGCATGCCGAAACCTTCATCCAGCGATGGAAACGCGAAGATAGAAGCGCGAGCGTACAACGAATCGAGCTCGGCCGCAGAGACATACCCGGCGACGCGGATGTCGTTCCTGCGGGAACTCGCGTCGACAGCGATCAATTCCTCTTTAGCCCCGTATCCATCGGCTGCACCAGCCAGCACCAAGCGCCACCCGGGCGGCATCTGCTCAAACGCCTTCACTAGCCGGGCCACGTTCTTACGCTTCTGCAGCGCACCGACGAAGAGCACCATGCGCTCGCGAGGTTCATTGGATGCCGTGGGCAGGTCCACTCCATGCGGGATGACGCGGATGCGCTGCGGATCGATGCCCAGCAGCGAGGTCATCTGGTTCGCGGTGAATTGGGAGACGGCGATGAATAGGTCACTCTTCTGCGCCGCGCCGCGAGCCTGCTCGGTGAAGCGCGCCCGAAATTCGGGGGAAGAGTACTCGCCAGTCATCACAAACAGGTCATGGAATGTCGTGACTGTGCGTCGAGCTGGCTGATCCACCCGTTGGTTTAGGGCGTGGAACACGTCCCCGCCCGGGGCGCCGTACAGTAGCCGGCGATGCGCGTTGCGCGGCAGGGATTCGCGGAACGAGCGGAGGAACCGGTGCGGGCGGTAGCAGTAGTAGAACTTCTCGCGTGGGTGCGCGTTGGCGACTCCCCACAGGATCTTGCGCGAATACACTCCGACGCCGGAGAGGTTATTACCGAGACTGTAAGTTGCGTCAAGAGCGACAGACACTGCGAGGACTATCGTCTCACGCTGGACAATCAGTTCGCCGCGGCCATCGGATGCAGATCGCGGGCGGCCTGTTCCAGCAGGTGTTCCAGATCCATCGGACGATGCGGGTCATAGACGGCGGCGCCCAGCGCGATGCGGTACTTGTCGGCCGATTCCTGCAGCCGGGCGAAGATTTCTTCTGCGGATTCTTTGTCGGAATCGAGGACGGAGATCGCTAAATGCACCAGTCCGACGCGGGCCAGCAGATCCGTGGCTCCTGCGATGGCACGGAGCTGTTCGGCCGCGTCCACCATCTGTAGGTCGCGCTGATGTTCGTCACGGTCTGTCGCGGCGGCGATGCTCGCCTGAGGCTCGGCCAGAATCAGTAGCTGCCTTCGATGTAAGGATTCGGCGATATGACGGTCCCGTTCAGCGAGTAACAAGAACGCGTCACGGCTCAAGAGTCCAGTCAACGAATCGACCATGGAGGTGGCGCGTGTCGCGGCCAGCAGACGATGCCGGTCAATCGCGTTCTTCATGGCGCGCGCCAGCGGGGCGCAGTCCACGTCGCTCCAGACCAGGAAGTCCTGAACGCCCTGGCGCAACAGATGTTCGGCCAGTAGTAATTCCTCGTTTTCTTGCACCAGCAGGACCACCGGAAGCTCCGGTGCGACACTGTGGCAGCGGCGGAACGTCTCCTGACCTTGTACGTCGCTGAGATACAGGTCCAGAACAATTACGTCCAGCCGCTCAAAGGCCAGCAACTTCTCGGCTTCGGTCCAAGTGGTGGCGAACAACGGCTCCACGTGAGTCCATTGGGTCCACTGCCGGCTTCCATCCAGGTCTGAGAGGACATCCTGCAGGAAGAGCAATTCCTCAGGGTTCGATTCGACAACTAATACGCGCAGCGTCATGCTTCTATCCAATGAGTGCTTTCCCGGGGGGCAGCTTCTCAGCTGGCGAGGTCATATTCCTTCAACTTGCGATACAGTGTTGTGCGGCCGATGCCCAGCAAGTGCGCGGCGATCGCGCGATCGCCCTTGGTGTAGTCGAGCGCGTGCATGATGGCGCGGCGTTCCAGTTCAGCCAGCGGAATCACGGCCGGCAGCGGACCCGCAGACAGAGCCACGCCGGATTCGGTGGAAGACTGAATCGGCTTGGGCGCCGGCGCATTGTCGATCATCACGACCGGAGCAGAGCCCACACCAGCGGAAGCCGTCATATACTGCGACTTCTGCTGCGCCATGAAGTTCTGGATCGACGACGGCAAATCTGCGATATGCAGCAGCGGACCCGAGTTGACCGCGCACATGTGCTGCACGCAGTTTTCCAGTTCGCGAATGTTGCCCGGCCATTCGTAGGCCAGCATCGCTTCCAGCACTTCCGCGGTCAGGCTGTAATTGCCATCGACGCGCGAGAGGAAGTGATTGATCAGAGCGGGGATGTCTTCTTTGCGTTCGCGCAGCGGAGCCAGACGAATGTTGATGACGTTTAGGCGGAAGAACAGGTCGCGACGGAACGTTCCCTTTTCTACCTCCTTCGCCAGATCACGATTCGTGGCGGCGATGATGCGGAAGTCAGAGCGGCGCGTGCTTAACGATCCCACCGGACGAAACTCTTTTTCCTGCAGTACGCGCAACAACTTGGCTTGTAGGTCCAGCGGCAGTTCGCCGATTTCGTCAAAGAACGCCGTGCCGCCATTGGCCGCTTCAATCAAACCGATCTTTGCGTTGGCCGCACCCGTGAAGGCGCCCTTCACGTGACCGAACAGTTCGCTCTCCATCAACGGACCCACCATCGAAGAACAATCGATGGTCACAAACGGCTCTTTCGCGTTCAGCGCCTTGGTTTGTGCATGAATCGCGCGCGCGACCACTTCCTTACCCGTACCCGTTTCGCCCAACAACAATGCCGGCCACTTGCAGCGGCCCATCTTTTCGATCATCCGCTTCATGTTGCGCGTGCGCGGCGAATGTCCCACCAGCACGTGACGCTCTTCGGTTTGGTTGAACTGGTTGTACTTTACGGGGATCATCGTTGTTTTCGCTTCGGGGCTGCTTGTTAGTGCGCCGTCCTAAGCTAAACTCTACAGGCGATTTGGGTCGGACAATAGACCCACACACAGAGGTTTGGGGGTAGGTAAGAAGGGGGTAGGGGTGCCCCGCGAATGGGGGTATTCCCTAGCGGGGAGTAACGATAACTGCTTGACCTGTAATAGGTTGAGCTTCCTGCTCCAGGCGCCGCGCCGCATCGAGCGTCAGGTTTTCTCCGACCCATACACGCCATAGGGGGGGATCGGACGTGGTCGGCACAACTCTGGTCGAGGGCATCCTCTTTAATAGGGAGTCGCGCAGAGCCTCGGCTCGATCGCGATCCCGGAAGGCGCCGACCTGAACGGCGAACTCTCCAGATGCTATCGGCGTCTTCGGAGCTTCGGAAGTTGTGATCGGGGCCGGCGCATTCTTAGGGGCCTCGATCACACGCAACTCGACCTTCGCGACACCCATGCGAAGCAAGTCGATCTCACGAGCAGCGGCGCGAGAGAGATCGATGATGCGTCCATTGACGAACGGACCACGATCGGTGATGCGCACGTCGACTTGTTTTCCATTGTCGAGGTTCGTCACCTGAACCCAAGTTTGAAATGGAAGAGTCTTGTGCGCGGCGGTGAACTGTTCCATGTCGTACACTTCACCGGATGCAGCGCGACGTCCATTGTAAGGATCGCCATACCAACTTGCTTCGCCGCGTTCGGTGGAACCGATCTTCGCAGGTTGTGATGGAACAGCGATGCGCTTGTGCTTTGCGCATCCTGACAACACGACGCACAACACTGCCGTGAAGAGTGTGATGCATGTGTGGCGTGCGAAAAATGCGGTCGCGAACACTAAAACAATTCTACTCGACGACGTTTCGGAGTAAAGGAGCACTCACTTACGCACAACTCACGATGTACGCGCAAGAGGTTCGATGAATTTTTTTCTTGACAAGAGTTTCAAACAACCTTATAAAGGGGACACAAGCGCGTGCTGCTGTATTGGTGCGCGCAACTTGATGTAAGGGAGAATCACTCGATGAAGAACGCAACCAAGAAGAAAGCGGCCGCGAAGAAAAAGGCGCCCGCCAAGAAGAAGGCCGCCGCGAAGAAAAAGAAGTAACGCGGCCGACTCGATAGAGTCGATCACATCTGGCCCCGAGAAATCGGGGCCTTTTTGTTTTTGTGGAAGCTCTCTCGTTAGAGAGAGAGCCCCTTGAGGTAGTTACGAAACTCAGCGCCAAGATCGTGGCGCTTCAATGCGAACTCAACTGTTGCGCGCAGGAAGCCCTGCTTATCGCCCGCATCGTAACGAGTGCCTTCAAAGCGGAAGCCATAGATGGGACGGCTTCGCAACATGTGCTTCAACGCATCCGTCAGCTGTAGTTCCCCGCCACTGCCGGGCTCGATCGCTTCAATGGATTCGAATACTTCCGGAGTCAGCACGTAACGACCAATGATGGCTAGGTTTGACGGCGCATCTTCCGGCTTCGGCTTCTCCACCAGATTGCGAATGCGATAGAGTCGTCCGCCGCCGCCGGTATCGAGAATTGGTTCCGCATCCACGACGCCATAGGCCGAGATGTTTTCGCGAGGCACTTCCATCAATGCGACCACCGGAGCGCCATAGAATTCGTACACATCCAGCAACTGCCGCAACGCGGGAGTTTCGGAATCAATAATGTCGTCAGACAGAATCGCGGCGAAGGGCTCATTGCCGACCAACTCGCGAGCCCGCAACACAGCATGGCCCAAGCCCAGAGCTTCCTTCTGGCGTACGTAAGCCACGTTGATCATGTCCGAGACCGAGCGGACCGTGGCGAG
>CANIIC010000221.1 GCA_947467395.1 Bryobacterales bacterium | reverse complement strand
TGTCGGAGACCACCAAGGTCGCCGAACCACCCACCGAACTCCACACCGTCACCGTCGCCGGTTTGGCGGGCAGGACGATCGAACCCTGCCACAGACCCGCTTCCATCTGCATCGTTCCGAACGGAGTGGTTTCACCGTAGGTCAAGATGCTGGTGAGGTTCGGCGTGGTCGCGTCGACCTTCAACATGCTGAGGTCGGCCTTCCACACTGCCGTCAGGATCGTCACCGGCGGGATCGGATCCACCGTCGTGCTGGCCGTCACTCGCGCCGTGTCCAGGTCCGCACGCACACTGACCGTCGTGCTGCTCGGC
Organism: Bryobacterales bacterium; assembly: GCA_947467395.1. Lineage (GTDB taxonomy): Bacteria > Acidobacteriota > Terriglobia > Bryobacterales > Bryobacteraceae > Palsa-187. Next base: position 5,307 of record CANIIC010000221.1, on the reverse strand, counting down.
ACTGCCGTAGTCGTTGCCGTGAAGTTTGCCGCGGAGTAGCCGTAGGGGATGAAGACCGAGGCCGGCGTCTGAACAACGTTCTTGTTGCCGGAGTTCAACAGCACCGTCACACCCGCCGGGTTACGCACCCAGTTATTGAGGTAGACCGCGCCGCTCAGCGGCTGGCCGCCGATCAAGTTCAACGGAAGGTTGATCGAGGACAGCGTCACCACCGGCTGCGGGCTCACGTTCATCACGCCCGACACAGACACTCCGTCCATCGTCGCGGTGATCGTCACCGCGGTCAGGGCCGTCACGGCCTTGGTCGAAGCCGAGAAGCTGAACGAAGAGTAACCCTGCGGAACGGTCACTGTCGCGGGAACCGTTACCAGCGTCGGATCGCCACTCGTCAGGCTCACCACTGCGCCGCCCAACTGTGCCGGGATGGTCAACGTGATCACACCCGAATTGCTCAGGCGGCCTTCCACATTGTTCACGCTCACGCTGGCCAGCTTCACCACCGGCTTCACCGTAACGGTCAAGCTGCGGCTCACGACATTATCGGAAGCGAACAGCCTGAAGGTCGTCGGATTCACCAGTGTGCCGCCCATCACCTGAACAGGCACGGTCACCGTGTCCTGGCCTTCAGCGATGGTTACAGGTGCCGGAGTCGCCGCCAGAGCCGTGTTCGTGCTGAGGAAGGTGATCGCCACACCGCCCGCCGGAGCAGGCGTTGCCAGCGTCACGGTCGCGTTCAGCGCGCCGCCCGGAATCACCGCGGGGGTATCCACCGTCAGAGTCGACAGCGAAGACGCCGGAGCCTGACCAGGAGCAAACACCACCGCGATCACGTCGCCGCCCACATACAGGCCCTGAGACAGAGTGTTGTACGCGTAGCCCACCACGTTGCCATCGGCGTCCACGCCTGTCGCAACCGCGTGCGTGTAACCCGCGGGCAGATACTGGTTGAGATCAATCACGCTGTCCGCCGTGCCATTCCACAACAGTGCGTGACGAACCGATCCAAGAGTGCCCTGCGCTCCGGTCCAGCCTTCACCGACCTGCTGGCTGCCGATTACCGCGGTAACCTTGGTCGACGCATAACCGGTCGTCGGGTGCAGGTCCACAAAAGAGTCCGCAGTCCCGGTCCACAACGCCGCGTGGGTCGTGTTCAACAAGGTGTTGTACACCCAGCCGCCCTGCTGCGTACCGTTCGTGGACAATGCTTCGGAAGCGTCCCAACCGGTCGCCGGGTGCAGGCTCACCACTGAATCCGCCGTGCCGTGCCAGGAAACCGCCTTGCTGGTCGTGTGGAAGCCGAGGTAGTCGCCGTAGGGATACGCCGCCGACGACGTGTAGCCCACTTCTTCACCAGCCTTGACGCCCATCACGCGCGAGAACGGAACCAGCGAGGAGATCGGATGGAGGTCGACCGCCACGGAGTTCCCGTGCCACAGCATCGCGTGCGAGGCCGTCACAAAGTAGCTCTGCTGTTCCGCGAAGCCACCCTGATCGTTACCGTCGACGCCCGTGCAATAGGAGAAGTTATAACCGCTGGGATGTAGGTCCACAACCGAGTTCGAGGAACCGGACCACTTCAGCGCATGAATCCCGCCCAGGTTCGAATAACCATAGCCGCACTGGCTGAAATCGTCACTCGACGTCGCCATCGAGCTGTAGTAGCCGACCGACGGGTGGAGATCCGTCGCCGTCAGTGCGTTTCCGCTCAGCAAGTACGCGTGGCTATCGCCGCCGCCGCCCACCTGTTTGCCCTTGGATGCGCCGTGCAATTTGCCGGTCGCGCTGTAGGGCGGCGTCAAATCGTTCGAATGATACTGCTGGGCAAACGACGGCAGCGCCACCAGGGCGACGCCGAGCGCCACGCGCATTAGCCTGTTCCTGAAATTTTCTGTCACTGTTTGTGATCCCCTCTCTCTCTCTCTCGGAACTTCGGAGTTGTTCCTGAGGCTAGTCTGCGGGAAATCGCAAAAGTACTTGTCAGGGAGTTGTGAAGAGCCTGTCAATTCCCAGTACTGCGGTGGTTTCTTGCTAGAACTTAGTGTTCTTGCTGAGGTTTGCGGCTGTGATCTCGGCGATGTCGAACAGTTGAGGAGGGGTCTGAGAGACAGCTGCAAGGCCGTCGCGTAGCATTGTATTGCAGAACGGACACGCTGCCGCCACGGTTTGGGCTCCGGTGGCGAGCAGTTCCTTCGCGCGATTGTGGCTGATGCGGTCGCCCGATTCCTCTCCGAGGAAGGCCAGACCGCCGCCCGCGCCGCAGCAGAACCCGCGCTCGCGGGAGCGTTCGGGGTCCTGAACGGTGCCCGCTTTGGCCAAAACTTCGCGCGGGGCGCCGTAGCTACCGCGATAGCGGCCCAAGTAACAAGGATCGTGAAACACGATGGATCCGCCGTCGGCCTGCGGCAAACGGTTCTGGTGTCGAGCCAGGAACTCGCTGTGGTGCTCAATCTCTGGCGCTGGTCCGTACTCCGCCCAGTCTTTGGCGATCGTGCGGACGCAGTGCGGACAGATGCTGATGATCTTCTTGACCCGGTTCTTCTTCAGGGCTTCCAGATTCGCTTCGGCGAGTTGCTGGAAGACCAGGTCGTTGCCCAGTCGTCGCGCTGGGTCGCCGGTGCATTTCTCTTTTTGAAGTACGCCATAGCTGGTGCCCAGGTGCTGCATCACGCGTGCGAATGCTGTGACGATCTCACGGCCGCGCGGATCATAGGCGCCCATGCAACCCAACCACAGGCAGTATTCCTGTGAGCCGTCGTAAATTGGGAACTGTTCTTTCTGAATGAATTTGTCGCGTTCGGCGGAGGGGAACCCAAGAGCATTCCCGTTACGTTCCAGCGCCAGGAACAACTTCGTTCCTTTGCTGTCTTCCCATTCGCCCGTGTTGGTGGCTCCGCGGCGCAGGCCGATGATCACGGGTAGATGCTCAATGCCCACCGGGCACTGATATTCGCAGGCTCCGCAGGTCGTGCATTGGAACGCCGCCTCCTGCGAGAGATGCTTGCCCAGCAGTGGCTCTTCGCTGGCTGGGCCGAACTCATTCATGTAGCCGCGGACGCCGAGTGCAATTTCCTTGGGGTTCAGTAGTTTGCTGGTATTGGTGGCGGGGCAATGTTCGCTGCAGCGGCCACATTCGACGCAGGAGTATGTCTGCAACGCGATGATCTGCGTGAGGTCCTTGCCGGTGTGGAGGCCGAAGTCTTCGTCGCCTTGGAGCGGGGGGATTTGGGCGAAGCTGCCGCGCGACATAAACACCGAGAGCGGGCTCAGGATAAGGTGCAGATGCTTGGTGTGCGGAACCAGCGGAAGAAAGACGAGCAACGCGAGGGTGTGGCTCCACCACAGGAGCTTCGAGTCGGTCGGCCAGAAGGTCAGCATCAAGATGACGATCAGACCGGCGATGATGCCGCTTTCTTTGGAGACTTTGTCGCCCAGCCATTTGGGGCGGACGAAGAAGCGGCGGATGAAAAGTGCTGTGATCGAGATCGTGACCAGCGTGGCAAATGCACCGGCCACGTAGAAGTAGGCGGAACCTTCCGATAGAAACGCGATTCCCAAGCCGGCGGCGAAGTGGTTCAAGGTGACGACGGAGAACGCCAAGAAGCCCCAGAAGACGAAGGCATGCGCTAGGCCTGGCAGGGGACGTTCTTTGATGACTTTCGATTGCAGGAGGACTTCAGAGACAAAGTCCCACGCCCGCTTGCCGATGGGGTCTAGAGAGAAGCCCGGCTCGGGTCTTGCGGCGCGAATGTTGGCGACCACGGGGCCGAAGCGACGCCAAAACAGCGCCGAGGAGGCTGTCAGCGATGCTGCAAAGATGGCGATCTCAAGCAGGCTGGGCTGAAACATCGTAACCACTGAATGTAGCATGCCGGGAAGTGTCTTCTACAATAGAGAAAATGTCGTTGCGCCACCTTATTTCCGGAGCCGCTGGGTTCATCGGTTCGCATCTTTGTGATCGTTTGCTCGCTGAGGGCGGGGAGGTCGTCGCGCTGGACAACCTGATTACCGGTTCGGCCGACAACCTGGCGCACGTACAGGGGAATCCCAAATTCCACTTCATCCAGTGCGATGTCTCGAAGAGAGTGGAAGGCGCTGACGGCAAGTTCGATCACGTATGGCACTTAGCCTCGTTGGCCAGCCCGCGATTTTATTTGATGTATCCGATTGAGACGCTGGAATCCGGCTCTACGGCGACGCAGCGCATGCTGGAAATCGCGCAGCGCGATGACGCCCGTTTCCTGATCACGTCGACTTCGGAATGTTACGGCGATCCGCTGGAACATCCGCAGAAAGAGACCTACTGGGGCAATGTGAATCCGGTGGGCGAACGCTCCTGCTACGACGAGAGCAAGCGCTATGCCGAGGCGATCACGATGGCGTTTCACCGCAAGTTCGGCGTGAAGACGAATATTGCGCGCATCTTCAATACCTACGGTCCGCGTATGGCGCTGAATGACGGCCGCGTGGTGCCGGCATTCATTGATCAGGCGCTGCACGGACAGGCATTGACGGTGTTCGGAGACGGAACGCAGACGCGCAGCTTCTGCTACGTGTCGGATCTGGTGGACGGACTGTGCCGACTCGCGAAATCCGACGAGCGCTTCCCCGTGAACCTGGGGAATCCGCTGGAGTTGAAGATTTCTGAATTCGCCGAGCGGATTCAGGCACTGATGGGTACGACGTCGCCGATCACCTACAGGCCGCTGCCGTCGGATGATCCGAAGCAGCGCAAGCCAGACATCACGAAGGCGGCGCAGGTGCTCGGGTGGGCTCCGAAGGTCAGCTTGGAAGACGGCCTGCGCGAGACAGTGAACTACTTTAAGGGACGTTTGGCGAGCGCATAGAGCCCCAGGCGAGCATCATCCAGCCGAGGATCATGGCCGTGCCGCCGATGGGGGCGACGGCTCCGAGGATGGCGACGCCGCTGATCGCGAGCACGTAGAGACTGCCAGAGAAGAAGACGATTCCCAGCGCCAGCAAGCGGAAGGCCCACGTGGCAGCATATTCCGTCACGAGGCCGGTTTTACTGAGCAGCGGGATCGCCAGCATTCCGAGCGCGTGATAAAAGTGATAGCGCACGCCCGTCTCATACACCGAGATGGAGTAGGGATCGAGGATGTCCTTTAATCCGTGCGCGCCGAACGCTCCAAATACAACGGCAAGTGCGAGCACGAAGGCGCTGACGGTGGTTTGGGTCATGTCGCTTTCAGGATAGCGTCGTGAGACGTATCGACGCGGTAGTTCTTAGTTGACCGAGGCCTGGACCCAGACCTTTTGTGCAGCCGCGCGACCCAGTTGGACAGTTTT
>CANIIC010000220.1 GCA_947467395.1 Bryobacterales bacterium | reverse complement strand
CTGAATCAAGTCATTGAAGTAACCACAGATTTGTTTCCGCGCCAATTGCTGGATCGCGCTAAGCAGGTCGAGCGCAAGATGGGGCGCGTGAAGGGCGTCGCCAAAGGGCCGCGCGTGATCGATGTCGATGTACTGATGTACGGTCACTCCGTGGTGAGCATGCCGGGGCTGGAGATTCCGCACCCTTCGATTGCAGAGCGCCGCTTTGTGCTGGAACCGCTTGCGGAGTTGGCTCCTGAATTGCGGCATCCTGTGCACCATCGCACGATCCGTCAGTTGTTGGCGGCAGTGGGGGAGCAGGACGTGCGACGCGTCTAGCTGGCTTGGGCCGCGGGACGTTTGGTGACGATTTTCACCCGCGCGATCCGATTCCGGTCCATCTGCTGCACGGTGAAGGTGTGCGTTTCGTGCGTGAAGGTATCGCCGGGCGACGGGATGTAGCCGAGCTTGAAGAGGACAAAGCCCGCGAGAGTTTCAAAGCCGGTGTCCCCTGGAAGTTGCACGCCGTACTGCGAGGCGAGGCTGAGGATGCTGGTGCTGCCGTCGACTTCGATCACCGGCGCACCGATGGCGGGCAGCACGCGGCGCACATCGTGCTCGTCGCCGATTTCGCCAAAGATCTGTTCCAGAACGTCTTCCATCGTCACCAGACCGGTGATCGTGCCGAACTCATCGACGACCATCGCAAGGTGCGTGTGGCTTTTGCGGAATTCGTCCACCAGTTGATGCAACGGCTTTGTTTCGGGCACAACCAGCGGTTTACGTAGATAGCGGCGCAGAAGGAATGGGCGCGCCGGCCGGCGATAGTCGGTCGCCGTCTTGCGCTCGCGCCACGCGCGCATCAGATCCTTGTAATGCACGACGCCGATGATGTTCTCCGGCTTGTCCTGATACACAGGCACGCGTGAATATTTGTGCTCCAGGGTGATCTGCAGAAGCTCATCGAGAGTCGCTGTGACAGGGACCGAAATCATGTCGACGCGCGGCGTCATAATCTCACGCGCGTACACGTCCTTCAGTCCGAGAAGGCGGCTGATGGAGCCTTCTTCGAAGCCTTCCAGGTGACCTTCGCGGCCGCTGGCTTCGATCATGAACTTCAACTCTTCTGAAGAATGGCCGCCGCCGTGACGCCACTGGATGCCCATGAGTCGTGAGAGTCCGGTGGAAGCGCGCTCGACGATGAACACGAATGGCGAGGAGATGCGATCGAAGAGCAGCAGCGGCGGTGCGACCAGCAGCGCCAGTCGGTCGGCCTGATCCAGCGCGAGGTTCTTCGGCACAACTTCACCGATCACCACGTGGAAGAAGCTGGTGATGATGAAGGCCAGGGCGAAGCTGGACGTGTGAATGATGGCTTCTGTGGCTGGCGTAATCACGGGCGCGATGGCCCACAGGATCAGCTCATGTACGGTCTGATCGCCGGCCCAACCCAGCGCGAGGCTCGCCAGCGTGACACCGACCTGGGTCACGCTCAGCAGTCGTTCCGGGTTCGAAAGAATGTCCAGCGCTGCCCGCGCACCGAGGTTGCCCTGTTTGGCGAGTTCTTCCAGCTTCGAACGGCGTGCGACAACCAGCGCCACTTCTGCTGCTGAGAAGTACGCGTTCAAGGCGATGATGGCGACTAATGTGATGAAACGGAGAGACATTTCCCGCTACAATCGTGCCGTGCACTCTTCCACGCCCATCTTGCGGGCGATCAATTTGAGCATAGCGGTTTTGTTGCTCGTAGGCCTAGTCGGAGCCTACTGGTTTGTGTGGCGCGCCCTGCCGCAGACTTCGGGCGAAGTGACCGCCCCGGTGTCCGCGCCCGCGACGATCGTGCGCGATTCCTTGGGAGTTCCACACATTTCGGCGACAACGTGGCAGGATGCGGTGTTCCTACAGGGGTTCGCGACCGCGCAGGATCGGATGTGGCAGATGGATGCGATTCGGCGGTTGGCTGCGGGCGAGCTGGCGGAAGTGGTCGGAGCGCGAGCAGCGGAGTCGGACGTCGAGGCGCGTCGCATGCGGTTGCCGCAGTTGGCGGAAGCGCAAGAGAAGGCCTTGACGGCGGAAGCGCGCGAAGTAATGTCCGCGTATGCTCGCGGCGTCAATTATTTCCTGGAAACGAATCGGGACACATTGCCTGTGGAGTTCAGCGCACTGCGCTATCAACCCCGCCCTTGGCGAGTGCGCGATACGCTTCTAGTCGTGTTGCAGATGGCGCGGACTTTGAACAACTCCTGGCCCGAGGAACTGCGGAAGCTCCGCATGTTGCAGACGGGAGATGCGGCCAAAGTTCAGTATCTGTATCCCTCGCGGCTTGCGACGGAAGTGGCTCCGGGATCGAATGCCTGGGTGGTCTCCGGGGCGCACACCGCCACGGGGAAGCCGATCTTAGCGAATGATCCTCATCTGGAATATGGGCTGCCGTCCACTTGGTACATGGTGCATTTGAAGGCCGGTGACCTCGACGTCACAGGAGCTTCCTTACCAGGCGTACCGGCGGTGATTATCGGTCACAATCAGCGCATCGCGTGGGGTATGACGAATCTGGAGTTCGATCTTCAGGATTTGTACGCGGAGCGTATCGACGCCACCAACGGTCGTTATGCGTTTCGTGGCCAGGTGCAGCAGGGCCAGGTCGAGCGTGGCGTGATCGCGGTGAAGGACGAGAAACCACGGGAGATCGCTGGGTTGGTGACCAGACACGGCCCGTTGGTGGCGTCTGACAACACTCAAAGTTACATTCTGCAATGGATGACGCCCGGCGCGACTGGCCCCATGGACTTCCCGTTTCTGGCGATCAACCGGGCACGGAACTGGGAGGAGTTCAACACAGCTTTGGCTCGTCTTCCAGGGCCTGCGCTGAACTTCCTCTATGCGGATGCGGATGGCAACATCGGGTATCACGTGGCTGGTTCGGTTCCGGTGCGCCAGCCAAGTTGCCGAGGTGATGTTCCCGCCGATGGCTCGACGGGAAACTGCGACTGGGTTGGCGTGATCCCTTACTCGGAGTTGCCGCAGGTCTACAATCCAGAATCCGGTGTCATCGTCAGCGCGAATCAGAATCCGTTCCCGCTCGATTTCAAGTACCCGGTCGCCGGAGTCTTTGCGCCACCGTACCGCGCTAAACAGATTCGCGATCGTCTGGCGTCGAAACAGAAGTGGACTGCGGAGCAGATGATCGCGGTGCAGAAGGACGTCTACTCTCCGTTCCTGCATCGGTTGGCGCAACGCACGGTGAAAGCGTGGGATGCGAAGCCGGCGCAGAACTCGAAGGAAGCTGTGGAGCAACTGCGCTCGTGGAACGGGCAGATGGAAAAAGGCCTGGCCGCGCCGTTGGTCGCGTCGCTGTTATACAGCGAAGTGCGCAGGGCCATTGCCGAGACGGCAGCTCCGGGATCTGGTAACGAGTATGTGGCTCGGTTCGCGGCGCCTGTGATCGAACGTTTGTTGGACGAACGGCCGTCGGGCTGGTTCCCAAACTACGATGAGTTCTTAGTGAATTCGCTGGCGAAGGCGATTGTAGCGGGCGAGAAATTGCAGGGCTCCAATGTCGCCCGGTGGGATTACGGACAGTCGATCGGGTTGGAGTTGGAGAATCCAGTGCTTGGGCAGCTCCCGGTGGTCGGGAAATACTTCAACGTGGGGCCGGTGCCGATGAGCGGAGCCTCGACGACTGTGAAACAGGTGAGCGGCCGACTGGGCCCATCGTATCGAATGGTGGTGGATCTTGCGGAGCTCGAACACTCCCTGTCGAACCTTACGCTGGGCGAGAGCGGACACTTCCTCTCGCCGCACTACAAGGATCAATTCGATGCCTACTACAACGGGACCAGTTTCCCGATGCAGTTCCAGAAGGTCGTCGCTGAAGATACGTTGGTCGTTAAGCCTTTTTAGAACGGCGCTGCCGAGTATACGACTTTCCCGCCGACCATGGTCAGCAGGGACTGCAGGTTGCCCACTTCGGCGATTGGAATCGTCATATAGTCCCCGCTGAGCACTGCGAGGTCCGCCAGCTTGCCGACTTCGAGCGTACCTCGCTTGGCTTCGTCTTTCGAAAACCACGCGCTGCCGATCGTGTAGAGGCGCAACGCGTCTTCGCGGTTGGGAGCTTCATTCATCCGGCCGATCCCGGCACCTGCAACGGTCTTGCCATCGAGCAGCCACTGGATCGACGTGAAGGGGTTGTAGGACATCACGCGATGCGCGTCGGTGCCCGCGCCAACGTTCACGCCGACTTTGCGAGCGGTATTCAACGCGGGCATCAGCGTATTCGGTCGGGCTCCGAAATAGGTCCCGTTCTGTACTGTCCAGCCGACGCCCAGGGCTTTCATGCGCTGCAGCGTCGCTTCGCTGGCGTCTTCCAGATGCGCAATGGACCAGCGTAGCCCGGTCATCGGAATGTCCTTGTTCACGGTCTCGAAGATGTCGAGAAGTTCCTTGACGGAAGAGTTGTTGGGCCAGTGCATGGTCAGCGCCATGCCGCGGCCGGCAGCCCAGCGAGCGATTTGCAGAAACTTCTCTTTCTGCTCCGCCGTTGGTTGATCGTTGTTGTTCATGGCGAACGTGATGCGCTCGCCGATGCCGTTGAAGCGCAGCATCTCATCGCCGAAGCCCATCGGAAGCAGCTGCGTCAGGTTCTGCAACTCGTCGAACTCCTTGCCCGCCGTCTGGCCATTCAGGGCGTATGCGATGCGCACCGTCAGTTGACCGTCGCGCCACATTTTCTGGATCGCCTGATAATCGGCAGGGAAGAGATTGTTGCCGCCTGGATCGACGAAGCCGGTGAGACCCAAGCGATTCAGCTCACGCAGGAACGATCGAGTGCCGTCCAACTGCTCTTCAGCGGTCGGCTTCGGGAGCTTGTCGAACAGCGCGACGATGGCGGGCTGGCTGCCGGCGATGGCTCCGGTATTGCGACCGTCCGCGCCGCGTTCGAAGCGAGCACCGGCGGGCAGGGAAGCCTCATTGGCGATCCCGATCTTGGTGTAGCCCGCCGGCGTGAGGATCGCCCAGCTGTAGCCGAGCTGCACATACACGGGGTTGTTCGGAGCCGCGGCCGTGAGTTCGGCCTGCGTAGGCGGGCGCTTCTCGGCGAACTGATCCGCCGTCCAGCCGCCGGCGACGATGAGCCAGGATCCGGCGGGCTTCGCGCGAGCCGCGTCAGTGATGCGACGCAGAGCCTCTGGCAGCGAACGAGCTCCGATCCAGTTCACTTCGCTCGAAAAACTGAGTGCTGCGCGGATCCCATGCATGTGCGAGTCGATCAGCCCCGGAATCACGGTGCGTCCGCCCAGGTCAATCACGCGGGTGGAAGGCCCGGCCATGGCGCGAATGTTGGCGGTGGTGCCGAGTGCTGCGATTTTGCCATCGCGCACCGCGAGCGCCTGTTGCACCGTGAAGTTCGCGTCGGTGGTGAGAATCTTGCCGTTGATCAGAACGGTATCGGGAGCCTGGGCCCACAGCGCGCAGGCCATCATCAAGCCGGGCAGCAAACGTTTCACGGGATGCCTCCTTTAGAGCACTAGAACAGGATGATACAAATGCGGGAGCCGTGCTTCGCCGATGGCGATCAGGTCGCCGGCCGCGTTCAACGCTTTCACGTAACGCGCGGTTTTCGCCACCTGGAACGGCGAGACGCG
>CANIIC010000219.1 GCA_947467395.1 Bryobacterales bacterium | reverse complement strand
CGGGATCGTGCTGGGCTTGGCCGCTGCGCACGTGGCTACAGGCGCACTATTGCTGGCGGCGGCCGTCACGCTGGGCATGCACATCCGCCGCAACGTGGTCCCCAAGAAAGCTTAGAGAAGAACGCCTAGAGCTGCTGTTCGAACGGGTTGGGAGCTTCCCAGTAGCCGATCCAGCGGCCTGCGGCGACCAAGGCCACCCACAGCACCAGAGAGAGCACGGCGGCCACCTTCGCTGAACTGGTGGCGCTGCCGAACTTGTCCATGTCACTCAGGCTCTTGTAGACCGAGCGGCGGAAGACCAGTGCGTGGATCGCGACGGCCAACAACAGCATCAGCTTCAGCTTGAAGAACGGATTCGGCCAGTACAGCCCGGCCTTCGACCAAGCCAGCAGCAAGCCACAGGTCACTACCAGCGTCAGCCCCAAGTGCTTATAAGGGCGCAGTTGGTTGTGTACGTCCGCCATCGGATACTTGGTCATCGCGAGCCCAAGAATCCGTAGATCGGTCATGGCGATCATGCCTCCGAATATCCCCATCCCGACAAGATGCGTGGACAGGATGATCGGGTAGGCCAGTGTCGATTCGCGAATGGACGTCCCGAAGGCGCCGTTCTGCAGGGTGTCCATGAAAGATTGAAAGTCCATGTTCGCTCCTAGACGAAGGCGATGAAGATGCCCGCGAAGATGATGGATGCCCACAGCAGCATGGAGAAGGCGCCCACCAGGACGCCCAAACCGCCGGGATTCGGAGAATTTGCCACTTTATTGTGGATCGTCCAGTTGTAGACGATCGCCAGCGCCAGGGCAGCCATTTTGTAAAGGAAGGACTTGTTCCAGTGGGCGAAGTCCCCGCTCCCAATATAGGTGGTGGGGCCGGAAGAGAAGATGAGCGGCCCGGTGGTGAGCACCAGCATCAGTCCGAGCATGGTCCAGGGCGCTGTGTCGCGCAAGAGTTCGGCCGAGGTTTGCCGCCTCATGCCGACGCCGATCATGCGCAGATCCACAATGGCGATCGTGCCTATGAGCATCGCGAAGCCGACGATGTGCAGCACTTCGCACACTGGGAAAGCCCATTCGTTGGTGTTCAGCGGATTATTCGCGGGATCATACCCGGCAAAAACTTGCATTCGTCCCTGCCTCCTGGTTCTCTGTGTGACTATACCGCAAGATCGTCTACTTCGTGTCGCCGTTTTGGGGTGAACTTCCTCTTCAGGACCCGCCAGCTGAGGACCACCGAAGTCCAGCACAGCCACACGCACGCCAGCATCAGTGAGAGCACCACGAAATCCCAGGCTGGGCGGTAGTTGTAGAGCCACGGGAAGTCGAGTGAGTGCAGGCCGTGATACAGCCAGCGCGTCACCCATGCCGATGTCGATTCGCTGTAGCGTCCGGCGAGGCGAGCGGTTTTCGGATCGATGTACAGCCGCGTTTCGCCAGCGTCCTTCAGTTGAACGTAAATGACCGGCAGCGGGCGCTCGCGGGTGCGATCAAGGTAGTAGCGATCATACTGCCCCAGTAGATGCATCTCCGCGATGTTCTCGGGTCCTGCGGACTCACGGATCAGGCCGCGCAGCCGGTCTGAGGTTAAGTCGGCTGTGGGATGCACGGGAACCACACGCTCGATGCCCGTGGCGGTCTTCACGTGGATCACCGGCTCCCCGGCGAAGGACGTGAATTCCAGTTCCTTCGCCGCGACGCGGGGGCCCAGTTGTGCCAGTACCTCTCGTGGGTGCTTCCCTCCGTACTCCGATAAGTCAAAGCGGTCCTCGTCCAGGGTGCGTTGGATCTTTTGGGCTGGAGAGTCGGCTGCCAGTTGGCCTCGGGCGCCGATGGGGCCGCCGCTGGGGATAGGGAAGGGATCCATCGAAAGCATGCCGCTGAACGCCCAGGTCATCGTCAGGATGCCAAAGAACAGGCCCAAGATCGTGTGCAGGCGTTTCTGTCCGGTATACGGGACGCTGGTGGGCTGTCCCTGGTGGCGATATTTCTTCGAGGGCGACAACATCCAAATGCCCACCACCATGCCCAGCGTGGCCGCGATCGTGGCGAAGCCACTCAGCCAGATCACCAGCTGTGTCCAGAATTTACCGTTGAGGCGGATCGGTGTGAAGTAGAGCCAGTGCGGAATCGCGCCCAGATACGCATAAATCCGGGAGGCCGTGGTAGTGTGCTGCACAATCTCACCGGTGTCTTCGTTGAGGTAGACCTGCTGGCCGTCGGGAAAGGTGTACTTCTGGAGAGGCAGTGCCCGGCGAACTGAACCGAGGAGTGTCCATTGGTCCGGCTCCTCCACGGTTTCGACGCGGGCCAATGGAGCAGGCTGCCCAGTCCACTGCGCAGCAGTGCGCAGATTGACGTCGGCCGGGAACACGTCTTGTTGTTCACCTGTATCCGCGTAGATCAGCGCATTGCCGCGGCCGACGCGGAACAGGTAGGCGGGCCGGCTGTCGAAGGTGAAGAGGCGGAGGCCGCTGGGTGGATCCCCCAAGCCAGCCTTCTTGTACGCCTCGGCGGGAGATAAAAGAACACGCGCCGGATTCAAGACCGGCGCGTGCTTGAGATGGTCCTCCGATGCAACCTCCGGGTAACTCCAATACATCATGAAGATCCCGGAGATGAACCACCACATGAACAGAATAGAGAAGGCTACGCCCATCCACCGATGACACAGGATGGCAAACTTTTTGGTCGCGATCACAAATCGGTGCATGGGTGCTCTCTATCTAGTCAAAATGCCAGCGAAGCGTTGTGGAGACGTTGATCGGCTGGCCCGGAAACACCACGTTGTCCAACTGGCCCGGCAGGAAGTAACGTGAACGGTTGAACAGATTCTCGGCGTTCAGAGACCACTCCCAGGTCCGCGTGCGATATCCCACTGCTCCGGAAAACACATTGTAGCCACCGATGCGGCTCAGGTTGCTATTGTTGGCGAACTGGGCGCCCACATAGCGTGTTCCGATGCTGGCGCTGAGGCCAGAGGCGAACTGCTTCCGTAGCCAGACGTTGCCGGTGTGCTTCGGAACGAAGCGAGGAATCCGCGTATTGAGCGAGCCACCCGGATCGTCATAATACGCCTGTGCGTAGCCGTAGTTCGCCAACACTCGAGTTCCCCAGCCCAAGTCCGCATTCACGTCAAAATCCACACCGTGGGACTTCTGTGAACCCACTTGCGCAACTGACGTCTGCGAAGTGGTTACGGTCTGGCCGTCACGATTGATCTGATAGAGCGCGAGGCTGGTGTCGAGCCGGTTTCTCCAGCCCTTCCAGCGATGTCCGACTTCATACGTCAATCCGTGCTGCGGCTGTAATTCAACCTGATTCGCCGGGACGGTGGTGACCGGAGTGAAGGAGGTCGCCGTATTGAAGTAGAACTGGTGGTTGCCGAACGGCGTGTACACGATTCCCGCGCGGTAGGTGTAGGCCGTCTGATGCCGCGACTGAATGCCGGTGCGGACATCCGGGGCCGAGGCGAAGGTGCGATGCACCGCCCGGCTGTAGTCGTCGAAGCGGCCCGCGATGTTGATCTTTAGGTTCCGCAGAACATCGATCTGGTCCTGCCAATACCCGGCATTGATCTGGTTTGACTGATAGGTGCTGCGGAATATCGTGGTGGTGTTGAATCGGGTGGCGGTTTCCGCCAGCGTCGTCAGGTTCATGGGCGGCAGATTGATCCAGGATCCACAGTTGCACGTTGGGTCATCACCGGCCGTTACGTCCGTACGGGTGAAGAAATCCTGATACTCATGGCCAGCCAGCAGTGTGTGATGCATGCCCAGGAAGTTCAATCGTCCGATGAGATCGGCCTGATTCAACACGGGCCGGCGCGTGTGGTGGAAGTCGAGAGCGTTTCGCAATACACGATTGTTCGCTGGATCGCCGATCATCGTTTCGGTGACAAAGTAGCGGTCGCTGGTGCGGCGCGTTAGGAAGCCGTCGCGGACTTCCCAGGCCTTTGACACGTTTGCGTTGAACAGAATGTGTGTCTGGGAGTCCTCTACGAGAGCATTGTCCTGGGGCAGGTTGAACCGCCAATCTGCACGGTAATTGGGCAGCGTAGTCAAGTTCACCGGTACACCGCCATCCCCGGCGAAGCGGTCACGATTGAAGGCCTGATGGACTGTCACGCGGGAGCGTTCGCTCATCAGCCACGTCAGCGTCGGCGAAACGTTGAGGCGGTCCGAACCGGCCCGGCGCCAACCAGCGCTGTGATCGTAACTCGTGTCAACGCGGTACAGTAGCCGGGTGCCATACAGTGGTCCAGTAGCACCTCCGCCGATCTGGTTGGTGTTAAATCTACCGCCGCGGTAAACCAGGTCGTAGGCGCGGGTCCCCTGGGGCTTCTTGCGGACCACATTGATCACTCCACCCAGGGCGCCGCCGCCATAGAGCACGGAGGTCGGTCCTTTCAGCACCTCTACGCTCTCCACGTTGTTCAATTGCGTGTTGAAGCGATTCCCCTCCAGTCGCATGCCATCAACCATGTAGAGGTCAGCCTGGTTGAAGCCACGAATTGTGTAGTATTCGTAGACTCCATACCAACGGAAGGCCTGTACGCCGGAAGCATTCTTCAGGGCATCCACCATGTTGTTGACTGCTTGCTGCTGCAAAAGCTGGCGGGGGATGAAGCTGATTTGGACGGGCAACTCACGGTCAGGAATATCCAGACGGGAGGAGGTCGCTTTGCCGGCAACGTCCGTCACATCGATGGAGGTGATTTCCCCGGCCACCGGTAGCGTCACAGAGACTTCTAAACTGGGGGCATCCGCGTCTAATGTTCCGGACTGAGTGATGGTTTCGTAGCCTGCCCTGGAGAAGATCAGCTCAAAGCGCCCTGGACGGACGTCGGAGAATGAGTACTCACCTGCGGAACTGGTTATGGTAACGCGGCGGCCGGCGGTGCTGGCCGCCGTTAGGGTGACGGTAACATCACTGATAGGCACGGCCTGAGCGTCGGAAGCTCGACCATGGAGGCCCGCCGTTTGAGGGAAAGCCTCTGTCACTACAAAGGCGAATAAAAAGAGTAAATACCCGAAGCGCATGGGTGACTGTATCACGCGCACATGCGCTTTGAGTGAATGGAAAGGTCAGCTATGTGTCACCGCGCAGGTCAGTGACACTGCATTATCAGCGGTTTAAACGAAGCCGATGGCGCGGCCGGCAGCGCCGACCAGGAACCACATGGCGAAGTTGAGCAGGCCCATGATGACGCCAGAGCCAGCTGAGCGCTGCTGATCGTCCTTCTTGAGGGTGCCGCTGTAGACGGTGTACTGGAAGATCAGGACGGCCAGAAGGGCGGCCATCTTCACCTTGAAGCCGTCGTTGGTGTAATACTTCATCGGGCCGCTGGCAAACATCGCGTAGCCGGACAGCAGCATGATCACGACGCCCCAGTTGATGAATGGCTTCAGCGTATCAGCCAGCATCGGCAGCTGCTGACGCTTCATGGTGAGGCCCATCATCTTGAGGTTCAGGACCAGCAGGCCGCCGAACATGATGGCCATGGCCAGAATGTGAATGGTCTCGATGAGCGGAAACAGCCAGATGGAGTTGGAAATCTTCTCGCCCAACCAACAGCCGTTGTGCCATTCGAAAAACGGTAACAGTGCTTCCCACATAGTGTTTACTGGCTCCGGTCCTTAGAAATTGTAGGCCATGGTGCGGCCGGTGATGATGACCAGCGCCCAGATGAGGATCGAGGCCCAGGCGGTGAACTTGACCTGCGCCGG
>CANIIC010000218.1 GCA_947467395.1 Bryobacterales bacterium | reverse complement strand
TGCAGGCAACTACAAGTTGAATTCCACTGCGGCATCGACGACAGGAGCGATTACGAAGGCAACTCCGACGATCGTGGTCAACGGTGGCCGATACAGCTATGACGGTCTACCGCATCCGGCGACCGGATCCGTTACGGGCGTGGGTGGTGAGTTCCTGGGTACTCCGACGTTCACCTACACTCCGGGCGGTGCGTCCGCTCCTGTGGAAGTGGGTTCCTATACGGCAGTGAGCGTGTCCCCGGAGACTGCGAACTACTTTGGAGTCAGCGGCGGGCCGGTCTCGATCAAGATTGATGGCTTCGTGGCAACCGGCTCGATGGGCACGGCGCGCTCGAATCACACAGCAACCCTGCTTCCGAATGGGAAGGTGCTGGTTGCGGGTGGTGCGGATGCCAGCGGCACAGCGCTCGCGAATGCCGAACTGTACGATCCGGCGGCCGGAACATTCGGTCCCACCGTGAACAACATGCCGAACAAAGCAGTGGGCCACTCGGCAACGCTACTGAATTCGGGCAAGGTGTTGATCGCCGGCGGCGGCAACTCCAGCGCACAGCTGTATGATCCCGTCACGAACTCGTTCAGCGCGATCGGTGGCATGGCAGCGCAGCGGTCCTTCCATACGGCAACGCTGTTGGCCGATGGCAAGGTCCTGCTCGCCGGCGGCACGGGAAATAACGGCGCCACCTCGAACACGGCCCAGATCTACGATCCCGTCAGCGGGAATTTCACAAGCACCGCCAATATGAAGGCAGCGCGCGAGTATCACACCGCCACACTGCTCGCCGGCGGCAAAGTCCTGCTAGCGGGCGGGCGAACCAAAAGCGGCAATGGTTACGTGTACCTGTCGAGCGCCGAACTGTATGATCCGGTCACGAATACGTTCACAGCTGTAAGTGCGGCCATGTCGGCCGCACGCTTCGCTCACATCGCGGTGCCGGTAACGGCTGGTCCGAACAGTGGCAAGGTGCTGATCGCCGGGGGTGCAAACTCGGCGGCTCTCGCGACTACCGAACTGTACGATCCGGCCACGAACACCTTTGCGCCGACAGGCTCTCTGTCCACCGCTCGCCAGTACTTGACGGCGAGTCCGATTTCAAACGGAATCCTCGTGGCCGGCGGACTGAACAGCTCCGGACGAGTCGGCACGGGTCAGGTGTATCAGGGCAGCGCCTTCGTGGGCAATGCCACCATGAAGGCCGCGCGATCCGCACATACGGCTACGGTACTGAGCGATGGCAACGTTCTCGTCGTCGGAGGACAGGCAAGCTCAGGAACGTCCACTGTTACGGCAGAGCTGTACAAGGTGACCCCGTAAGAACTGCGGAGTGGGTCTAGGATATTCCTGCACCCACTCCTCCTCATTCGTGGCCCCGCCGAAGGCCAAGGAACGGCTAATCATTTAATTAACCTACCCGCGCGAACCCGCCCGTGGCAAATTGGAGGTACTTACTTCGACGGCAATCTCTCTTGCCGTCGAGATCTAGCGGCCAGATCCTCCGAACTGGCCGCAGTCCTCCCCCCGTTCCGGGTTCCAGCAGTTCCCAAACCGCCACTCGGCGTGGCCTCAACCTAGATGCCCTGTGATGTAGTCATTGGCGCGGCACATTGAGGAGTCTCAAACAACACGGGCGTGGGCGCGAACTCAATCAATCGACCCATGAGGAAGAAGTCCGTGTGGTCCGACACTCGCGCAGCCTGCTGCAGACTGTGCGTGACAATCACCGTTGTATGGTGTCCTCGCAGCTGGAACAGCGTCTCTTCGATCTTTGCAGTTGAAATCGGATCCAGGGCAGAACAGGGCTCATCCAGAAGTAACACCTCAGGCTCTACCGCAGGCGCCCGCGCGATGCACAGACGTTGCTGCTGACCGCCAGAGAGCGACAGGGCAGAACACTTCAGCTTGTCCTTCACTTCATCCCACAACGCAGCTTTTCCTAGGCTGGTTTCGATGCGTTGTGCCACTTGCGCCTCATCCGTGATGTTCGCAACGCGCAGTCCGTATGCAACATTTTCGTAGATGAATTTGGGAAATGGGTTCGGCCGTTGGAACACCATCCCCACACGCCGGCGAAGCTCAGTGGGTTCCGTCTGCCAGACGCACCGGCCATCCAAACTGAGCGCAACAGTGGCTCGTGTCTTCGGCGTGAGGTCACTCATGCGATTCAACGCTCGGAGGAAGGTAGATTTGCCACAACCGGACGGACCGATCAGCGCGGTGACAGGATCTTCGTGAATTTGAAGGGAGACTTCGCGCAGCGCCTGAAAGCTGCCATAGAAAAAACTGAACTTCTCAGCCCGAATTTTTGCGACGTCCTGGCCGAATGCAAAATCGCGCACAGCAACACGGACTTGAGGAAGCGGGACAGCAGGAAGGCGCACTTGACTGACGGCACTCATGGAATGTCAGCGGATCACCAGAGGAGCATCCTTTCTTTACAGCTCGATGAAAACTGGAAGTGGGGCTAACTGACTGAAACACACTTCGTGTTACAGGGACCGGACAACCCGGGGAGTCAAGAACCATTTCAAAACGCCTTGAGGCCGCCCCAATCGGCCGGCGCAATCGATACGGAGCAAGGCTCCTTTCTTGAAATCCACGGAAACCGGTGCATCCAAAAGGAAGGTGATCAGATGGGACAGCTGTGGTTCGTGCCCAACCAGCAGGACGCGAGAGATACTCGCATCCGCGCAGGCTTCCTTCCATACCGCGCTGCTGGATGCTGAGGGCTTCAGGCGGTCCGTCGCCACGACGGAAGCTTCGGGAAAGAAGGCCGACGCGACGGCTGCAGTTTCCCGGGCGCGACGGAGTGGGCTCGTCAGGATCAGTTGCGGGCCCAACCTCGCCTTGCGCACCGCCTTCAACACGGCCTGCACATCGCGCTTCCCGCGACGGGTGAGCGCCCGATCGGCCTCGTCGGTATTCGAGCCCCTAGGTTCAGCTTCACCGTGGCGCAGAACGTAGAGCTCCATCGCGGCCTCCTACCCAGCCTCTCCAGCGGTCTTGCTGATTCTGGAAGAGGCTCCAATATTCGATAAACTCCTGGCGGCGGCGCTGCAGCAGCTTCGTGACGGCTTCCTCGGCGTGCCCACTCCCCTGAACCAACCCCAACGCGGTCACGCAATCATTTATGGAGCCCAGGTGGTCTTGCAGAACGCGCAGGCGTCGCAGACATGTTTCCGTGTTGGCCCCATACGCGTCCGCAAATAATTCGAGGCTATAGCGGAAACGCTTCCCCAGCAGCCGAAAGCGATGCAGCTCACGCTCCGTCCCCCGGGCAATGGCCCGTGCACCAGCTGCAAACAGCTCATCCAACAAGCGGGGCAGGACACGATGCGCGTTCTGCGCCGCAGGGGCTTCCCGATTCCAGGTTTTGCCGGTGGGCTCCGTCGGGCGAAGCCATTTGCGCCAACGCTTCACGGATCTATTCCCGCGCCAGCGTGTGAGGTGCTTCAGCAACCGGGACTGAAGCTCAGCGCGTTCGGCCATCAGTGTCTCCGTGAGCTGTACGTCTCGAACACCAGCCGATTCCAAGACCCGCTGCGTCACATCCAGGTTCCGGACTGCACCAGCGTGGTCCATCAAGCGCCGCAGCCGGCTCCGCATCTGCTTCACTCGCTTTGGGTCGAGAAACTCGGCAAACAAACGAAGAGCCTGCGAATATCGCCGGGCGGCGACTCTGAGATCGTGCAGCGCGTCCTCGCTGGGCGTCTTGCGCGCAACAAGGAGGGCTCGGTCCAGAACCGTAAGCCGCGCCCTGAGTTGCACGCCGACGTAATGCTTCATCGCTTGATCTTCACAGACAAAGGCCGCCCGTAGACTTGCTGGAAGATGGGGGACACTTGGCTGGCATGCCACTGTTCGATGTCCACATCGAAGTCAGAGAATAGCCTCAATTCCACGCTGGCCTCCAGCGCCTGCGCTTCCACCCGCTCCACGCGCTGCTGCTGGCTCTGATCCAGCGCCACAGCAATGCGCAGTAAAGGAGCCATCAATTCAACTGTGCGCCGATCTTCTGGCGACAATCCCTGAAATGGTTCGTGACCGGCCTGCGGCATCGATTTGCGATGGTAGCGGCACAAGTTCGCGATGATCATGCGTTCACGATCGTCAAAGCCGGGTAGATCGGAATTCGCCACAAGGTACAAAGAGTGGCGATGATGCTTTGCCTCATTCACGAAGTGCCCAATGTTGTAGAGGTAGGCCGCAGCCTCCAGAACACGCCCTCGGAACGGAGGTTGCCGATGCAAGGACCGCAACCCCTCAAACAGCATCGAGGCTACGTCGGCAACCTTCTTCACATGTTTGGTGGAAACGCCATACTGACGAGCCATGGATCGCACGATCCGCTTCTGATCCGCGTCCAGGCGAGCCACTTCCATGCCCACTTTGCGGCGGGCAAGATCGGCGATGATGCCATCACGGACGCCCGCAGTCGAGTAGTAGAGTCGAGGCAAACGCATGCCCTGCAGGATTTCGTTTAAGACCGCGACACCCGGCACAATGATCTCTGCCCGGCGCGGCCCAATCCCGGGGATGCGAGCACGGCCCGCCAGAGTATGGCTGGACAGCTCCTGCAGCAACTCTCGAATTTTGCGGCCGGTAGCGGGCATCTTGTCGGCATCATCCCGGTGAGCGCGCTTCACCTGATTCACGGCACATACCGTGGCGGCCGCAGTAGACGACGTCGCGATCAGCCGATCAACCTTCTCATGCTTCCAGCGGGACGTTGGACCTTCGATGCGTTCCTGGATGTAGCGCTGCATCCGGGCGATTTCCCGCGGATCGGCCGGATCGCTCTTGAGAAAGAGTTCGGTGAGACGCACGGCGCCCAGCGGCTTCGAGAACGCCTCAACAAAGTGTCCGTTTTCGGCGAGGATCATCTCCGCGCTGCCGCCGCCCACATCCACGATCAGAATCCGTTGCTTCGGGTGAGGCCAGCGTTCCTGAACACCCAACTGCACCAAGCGAGCCTCTTCCAGTCCAGAGATGACTTCGACCGGCGTGCCCAGGATCTCTGCCGCGCGATCAAGAAAGATTCCAGCGTTTGAAGCATCACGCAACGCTGCCGTACCCACGGCACGGACTGCCAAAACGTCGTGTTTCCGATATTCCACCGCCATGCGCTGCAGCACCTGGCACGCTAAATCCACAGAGGGCTCACTCAAGCGGCCTTCGCGAAACACACTGGTCCCGAGGCGTACAACCTGACGATCGGCCGCCAGAACCTGCATCGGCTTGTGGGGATCCATCTCTGCCGCCAGCATGCGGATGGAGTTGCTGCCAATGTCAATTGCGGCGTACCTAGACATGGCGGAGAACAGTGCCCCTGCAACAAGTCAGGAAGAAGCGGGTTTCACTCACATGGTTATGATAAGGCAGAACAGCGCACCATCCGAAGATACTGCGCTCAACGCCGGGTACAACCAAACCGAGTTGTACTCTTTTTAATTTTGGTGGGCCCTGATGGATTCGAACCAGCAACCAACGGATTATGAGTCCGACCTTGATGAGTCCATAGAGTTGGCCCCTGGCTATACAGCTAAACACTGTAAGAGTGTTCGTATACCGGGTCTCTGGGAACCCATGGCGCAGCACCCCGTTGGCTGTCAGCTTGGCTGTCAAAACGGCAGCACTTATAAATGGCCTCCGCTTGCGTTGGGTAGCCGGGATCTTGCCGTGAAACATCAGTCAAGAGGACTGAGTCTGCCGCCAAGCGGCTGGAACCTGGCTCTTCCTACCGAAACGAAGCGCTGGTGGG
>CANIIC010000217.1 GCA_947467395.1 Bryobacterales bacterium | reverse complement strand
GGACCCGATTCAGCGCTCGCTACGACCAACGAGTTGACATCGACAATATTCCGATGGGCAAGGGCATCACCGGTCACGCCGTCGAAACTCGCCAACAGGTGCGTGTGGCCGATACCGCGGCCGATTCCCGATACATTGCGTCGCACCACGGCATTCGTTCGGAACTGGCCGTGCCGCTCATGGTCCAGGATCGCGTGATCGGCGTACTGAACGTCGAAAGCGAGAAGATCAACTTCTTCACCGAAGATCACCAACGCGTACTCGCGATGCTGGCGCCGCAGATCGCTAGTTCTGTGGAGAACGCGCGCCTGTATGAAGAACTCGCCCAGCGCGAGCAGATGCTCGAAACGGATCTAAAGGCCGCCCGCAAGCTGCAGCGCTTGCTGTTGCAATCAGCTCCTGAATTGGAAGGCTTGGAAGTGGGCCTTCGCTCCCGGCCGGCGCGTGAGATTTCGGGCGACGTATACGACTTCTTTGAACCCAGCGAGAACTCCGCCGTCATCGCATTCGGCGACGTCAGCGGCAAAGGCGCTGCAGCCGCACTCTATGGGGCGCTGCTCAGCGGCTTGCTCCGCATCCTGGGTCCCCGCCGGAAATCACCGGCCGTTTTGATGAAGTCGCTGAACGAAACCTTGCTGGAACGCCGCGTCGGTGCGCAGTACGCCACCCTGACCGTCGCCTTCTGGCAACCCCGTGAGCGCATGATGAAACTGGCGAATGCCGGCGGCTGTCTGCCACTCATCTGGCGCAAAGGCGAAATCCTGAAGCCGCGAGTCGAAGGTGTGCCCATCGGTCTGCTCGAAGACATCGAGTACGAAGAGCTGGATCTGAAGTTGGAGCCGGGCGACGTCCTGATGCTGTATTCGGATGGCGTGGAGGATCAGACCAACCCCGCCGGCGAAGAGTTTTCGCGGAACCGCATCATCAAGCTTTTGAAGAAACACGCGACGGAAACACCCAAGGCGATTGCCGATACCGTGATCACCGCGCTCGACGACCATCGCGCCGGTACGGCCCTTTCCGACGATCAGTCCGTCATCATCCTACGAGTCCCTGAATGAAACCTGTCCAATACCTTGACCGCTCGCTGATGTGCGACGGAGTTGCTCTGGCCGACGTGGCCGCGAAAGTCGGTACGCCTTGCTACGTGTACTCGGCGGAAACGATCCTGGAAAACTTCCGCGCCTACGATCGCGCGTTCGGCGATTCGCCGCACACCGTTTGTTACGCCATGAAGGCGAACAGCAACCTCTCCATCCTGCGCATGCTCGCCGCCGAAGGTGCTGGCTTCGACATCGTCTCGGGCGGGGAATTGTTTCGGGTCCTCAAAGCCGGGGGTGATCCCGGCAAGGTGGTCTTCTCCGGCGTCGGCAAAACCAACGCCGAAATCGATGCTGCATTAGCGGCTGGAATTTTCGCCTTCAACTGCGAATCCGAACCGGAACTGGCGCTCATCGACTCCCTGGCGCACCGCCGCGGACTGAAAGCGCGTATCGCGATTCGCGTGAATCCCGATATCAAGGCGTCTACCCATGACTACATTTCGACCGGCAGCAAAGCCCACAAGTTTGGCATCGATATTGACGACGCCGAAGCCGTCTATGAGCGTGCTCGCCAATACAAGAACCTGTTGATCGAAGGCGTCAGCTGTCACATCGGTTCCCAGATGTTCGATACGAAGCCCGTGATGTTGGCGGTGGATCGTGTGCTCGCATTGATCGAGAAGCTACGCTCGCGCGGCTTCGGAATTCACCATGCCGATCTCGGCGGAGGCCTTGGCGTGGCCTATCGCCCGGAAGACGAAGTCCCTGCAATCGGCGACTTCATCGCGGACTTGCGTAAGCATGTTGCCGGACATAACCTGCACGTGATGGTCGAACCGGGACGCTCGATCGTCGGCAACGCTGGTGTCCTGATCACGCGCGTGCTCTATCGCAAGAAGACCGGGGTGAAGGAATTCGTCATCACCGACGCCGCGATGAACGACCTGATTCGCCCGGCGCTCTATGATGCGCATCACGAGATTCTGCCCGTTCGTGCCCCCGAAACCGGAGCCATGCTGACGGCAGACATCGTAGGCCCTGTGTGCGAAAGCGGCGACTTCCTGGCCCACAACCGCGCACTTCCGGAAGTGTTTCCTGGGGACCTGCTCGCCGTCTGCACGGCTGGAGCTTACGGCTTCGCGCAGTCTTCGACGTACAACGCGCGGCCTCGTGCAGCCGAAGTGTTGATCGAAAACGGTGCGATGCGTACGATTCGCACGCGCGAGACCTACGACGATCTCATCCGCGGCGAAGAGTAACTACGGAACAGGAATCACGACTTCAACCGCGACGGTGGCGTCGGCAGACTGCAGACCTTCGATATACAGCGCAGTCGACGATGGGATCGCTAAGCCTCGAGCTTTGTCAGCCAGCGCCCGGGAAGTCGCGTAGATATTCATGAGCGCCGCCTTGGACGTGTTCGCTCCCAACGGA
Source organism: Bryobacterales bacterium (assembly GCA_947467395.1). Taxonomy (GTDB): domain Bacteria; phylum Acidobacteriota; class Terriglobia; order Bryobacterales; family Bryobacteraceae; genus Palsa-187. The sequence goes on along the minus strand of CANIIC010000217.1, from coordinate 3,362 downwards.
GCTACGGCCTTCTGCAAGCGGTCGAACGCGAGACTCACGTCCGCGTCCGCTTCGCCGAAGGTGATTTGCGCTCCCGTGAACATCAGCTTTGAGCTGTTCACAGGCCCGCCTGCGGCCACGCCCTCGCACGCCACGCCCGTACCCAGTGTGTAGCGCGTCGTCTGGATAAACACGCCAGCCGCCTTCGGAAACTGCTTCGCTGCCGCAGTCCGGGCCGCTTCGGCCTCCGCCTGCGATTCGGCGAAGCACGTGACGCGCAACGCAGCCGATGCTCCAAACGCCTTGGCCAAGGCGCTTACCGCCTCCGCTCCCGATGCTCCTGTGACCGCCGGAATAAACCCGAGCCCGCCGGAGCTCACCGCGCGCTTTTCTTCACTCACGCTTTCGATGACAACCTGAGATCCTTCCTGAAGTAGGGATCCCACCTGCACCGTCGTGAGCGCCGGCAGCGGCCACTTCTTTTCCGTGAAGAGCTCGGTGACGATCGCTTGCACGCGTCGTAAATCACCGCCTGCAACAAACGCGCGTAACTTCAGAAACGCGGAGTTGCCATTCGCTTTATCCAGCGCCTTGAGGGCGTCCTCCACCTGCTGCGAAAGCAGGCCTTTGGAGGACAACGGCGACACATGGAATACCAGTTGATTGGTCACTCCGGTCACCGCGGCAGGCGGCTCCACGCGACCCACCGGAGCATCAGGACCCTCGATCGCCAGTTGATTATTCAGTGGCCGCTTGATCGGCCGAGTCTGCGGCTGCGCCCAGATCGCCGGAGCCAGGCACGCGATAGTGAGCCAAAAGTTCACACGATTCCCCGCCATGTTTCGCGATTGTAGCAAACGCTTGTTTACTGCATCTTCTCGAGCTGCGCCAGCATCGTCTTCACCTTCGGAATCGTCGGATCGTTTGGAGACATCTCTACGAAATCGGTCAGCGTCTCGAACGCCCGCGCGTAATCGTGCTTCTGGACCATCACCAGCCCCATCACATAGAGCACTTTCGGGTTCAGCTTCCGCTTACCTGCTTCCATGGCTTGATCCAGACTCTTTGCCGCCAGATCCCAGTTCTTCAGTTGATACTGCGCGACTCCGTTGTAATAGTAGGCGTCCGGAAATTCGTACGGATTCAATTTCACCAGCTTACTGGTCGCATCCGCCAGTTCTTCCCAGTCGGTCTGGTCAAACGCGACCTTGTACAGCTCCTCGTAGGGATACACGAACTTCGGATCCGCTGCGATCGCCTGCCGCAAGGCCACTTTCGCGGCGTCATACCGCTGACGACGTGCGTAGGTCTTGCCCAACGCCAGCCAGGCCTCTGCATATTTCGGGTGCAGGTCCACCGCTTTGCGAAGTTCTTTTTCGGCATCTTCCAGCTTCGCTTTGCGAAGCAACTCAGAGCCCTTCTCGAAGGCCTTCCGAGCTTGTTTCGACGCATTCGCACCCGTCGCACTGATCGCCTGACCCTCTTCCCCATTCATCGGATACACCACCAGCGTGCCGATGTTCGGGTTGTCCATGGATCGGTGCCCCGCCAGCATCACCGTGGAAGATCTGAATCCTGGCAGTCGCGCTCGCAACTCGCAATCCAGCAACGGATCTCCAGTCGACGACGTCGTCGAACTGTTGGAGTTCCCCGTTCCGCCAACCCCCTGCGTCCCATCGTTGAAATACGCTTCGCTCGCGTCCGGCAAGACCTGCTGATTCTGCCCCAACTGGAAGCTGAAGCGTCCCTTCGAATCGGTGTATCCTTCCGACCGAACCCGATTCATGGAACACACTCGCTCGATCAACACTCGCTCCGGAGGTTCTGTCCCATCGGGCAGTGTCACGTTGCCCGAGATGAAGATCGGCTGCGGCGGTCGTGTTGGCTGTGAACTCTGTGTCGGTGTTTGTCCGCGCGGAACCGTCGTCCCCGTCGGAGTCGTGTTACCGCCCCCTGTCGTGGGTGCGGGCGCTGTGGTGGTTCCACCCGTGGTGGGTGCCGTTGTAGTGCCAGTCTGCTGGGCCGAGACCAGCCCGACGAAAATTGACATTGCCGCCGCGAGGCGCAAAGAAAGTACCTTCATCATTCCTCCTGCGCTACCGACTCGAGTGGCTCGATTATACCCACTCTGAATCTCGGCTGCCCCCGGTGTGTTATACCTGCTTGAGGAGGCTCGCCCATGAAACGTTTTGCCGGTTTCGCCGTACTGACCGCCGCTGCTGCTCTTCTTCCCCCGTTTGCCAGTGCGCACTTCAAGCTCCTGGCTCCCGATTCTGCGATTGTTGAGAACAATCTCGGAGATCCTCAAAAGCTTGGACCCTGCGGAGGCACCTCAGCGAACGCAAAAGGTCCTGCAAATATGGGTACACCCAGCGGTTTGGTCACAAAAGCCGTCGGCGGATCGAAATTGCACCTGAAAGTGCAGGAAACCGTGTTCCACCCGGGCCACTATCGCATCGCGCTGGCCGTGAATTCACGCGAGGAACTCCCGGCTGACCCCAAGGTCACCACCCGCGACTCCGAAAAGGGTCCCTGGTCCGTTTCCGCTGAGATCATGAGCCCCGTGAAGGCTCCCGTACTGGTCGACGGCCTGTGGCCGCACAACGCCAAACAGGAAGCCCCGCTCGAAGCCGACGTCACGCTGCCGAACATCAACTGCGTGAAGTGCACACTGCAGATCATCCAGTTCATGGCCGAACACGGCTTGAACCGCGATGGTGACTATTCGTACCATCACTGCGCCGACATCCAGATCACCGCTGATCCCGCCAAGCCGGTGGATCGCAACTGGCCCGGCCAGCGCTAGTCTCAGCCAAAAACATAAGGGCGCCGCGACCATTCCGGTCCGGCGCCCTTCGTGTTTTTGATCGACCTGAGCTTTACCGCAGGTACTTGTTGAAGTGTTCCAGCGTGCGAGTCCACGCCAGCTTCGCCGCCGGTTCGTCATAACGCGGAGTCGTGTCGTTATGGAAGCCGTGGTTCGCACCGGCGTAAATGAACCCTTCGTGAGGCACGTTGGCGGCCTTGAGCGCGGCATCGTAGGCGGGCCAACCATCGGTGATGCGCGCATCGAGCGCGGCGTACTGTGCCATGATCGGGGCCTTGATCTTCGCTACGTCCGCCGCTGCCGGCTGTGCGCCGTAGAACGGAACGCCCGCTGCCAGATCCGCGCCCAACGTCACCGCGAGGTTGTTCACCACGCCGCCGCCGAAGCAGAACCCGACCGCACCCAGCTTGCCCGTGCAGTCCGGACGATTCTTCAGCCACTTCGCCGCCGCCACGAAATCCGCAGCCATCTTGTTGCGATCCACTTTGCCAAAGTTCGCTGCGCCTTCTTCTTCATTGCCCGGGTAGCCGCCCAAGCTGGTCAGCCCGTCCGGTGC
>CANIIC010000216.1 GCA_947467395.1 Bryobacterales bacterium | reverse complement strand
GACGCAGGTCCCTTGCCCTTGCCTCCGCCAGCCGTCGGGAGACCATTGGCGCAGCCGGGGCTGAACGTATCGGCCTTGCGCACACCGTCCCACTTGGCGACGGGCTGCGGCGCTCGCCAGCGATTCTCACCGACAGGAGGCGCACCGTAAGGGATGCCGCGGAAGACTCGAACACTCGGGTCGCGACCCGCGATACCGGAAACCTGGCCGGCATCGGTCTGGATGACTTCAGGAAGCGCGGCAGAAGCAATGGAAGCAGCACACAGCAACGAGGCGAGCAGCACGCGTGACATTCAGAGATTGTCCTCAGCGGTGCTGTTGCTGTCAACCGGCCTGCGCCAAGCGGACTCGGGCGAACGAGTTCACCGCGTCGATCACTCGCGCGACCTCCGCATCGGTCAGATACGGATGAATCGGGATGCTGACTTCGCTCGCACAGATCTGACGGGCAAACGCGCAGTCGTCGGTAAGCTCGTAGCGTACCCCGCGCATCGCCGGCTGATCCGGAATCACTATCGGGTAATGGATGCCCGCGCCTACGCCGCTCGCCTTGAGATGTTCCAGGAACGAGGCTCGGCGATCCGGAGCTACGTGGACCGGGAACAGATGCCAACTGGAATCCGAATTCTCAGGGGCACCCGGCAGACCGATCTCACGATTGCGGATCCCCAGCGTGTAGGCGTTCGCGATCTGCTTGCGTCGGTGGATCCAGCGCTGCATGCGCGGCAGGCAAGCATCGCGCAGTAGAGCGGCCTGCACTTCATCGAGACGGCTGTTGTAGCCGATCTCTTCGTGCCGGTACCGCTCCGTCTCCCCGTAGAAGCGCAGCACATGGAACTTCGCATCCAGCTGCGCGTCGTTGGTCAGGATCGCGCCGCCATCGCCCATCGCGCCCAGGTTCTTGGTCGGGTAGAAACTGGTCGCCGCGATTTCACCGACCGTACCAGTGGGCTTGCCGCCACTCCGTGCACCCGCCGACTGCGCACAATCCTCCAGGATCTTGATGCCGAATTCGTGCCGCACCCAGTCGAGCGAGTCGCGATCCAGCGCGTGCCCGTAGAGATGGACCGGCACGAAGTAGCCGATATCGCGCCGCCGACGCAGCAAATCATGACAGCGGACCAGATCGATGAGTCCGTGTTCATCGGTATCGACAAACACCGGAATCGCACCCAGCTTCACGATCGCAAGCGTAGTGGCGAAGGCCGACAGCGGCGTTGTCAACACACGGTCCCCCGGCTTGCACCCGAGCGCGCGCAGGCCAATCTCGATCGCGTCCATGCCGTTGGCAACCCCGGTCGCATGCCGCACGCCCCAGAAGTTCGCGAGCGCTTCCTCGAAGCCGCGCACCTCCTGCCCCAGCACGTACCAGCCGCTCTTGCCGACGCGATCCACCGCCGCGAGCACGTCACCGCCAATGTCGGCCCACTGGCGCTGAAAGTCGTTGTTCTGGATCATACGGCCACCTTGAAAGTTTGTTGTCGAAGCGAGAGGTACTCGTAGTAGTCGCGAATGTACTCGGAGGCGTCATAGTAGTCCGACGCCAGCACCAGCAGCACCGCATCGCGCGAGAACTTGTACTGTGTGGCCCAAACCATCGGAGGGATGTGGACACCTTTAGACGGTGAGTCCAAGACGACTTCATGACGCGTGCGGCCATCGTCAGTCACCACGTTGCAGCGGCCCGAAACGCAGACCAGGAATTGATGCAGGCGCCGATGCGCATGTTCGCCGCGAATGTGTTCGCTCTGAACGTCGAAGACCAGGAAGTAGCGCTTCACATCGAACGGTACGTGCCGCGAAGCCTCGCCAAAGATGAGACTGCCCCGCAGGTCAGTGACCTTCGGCAGATGGTGAATGGTCGCTTCCCCTAGCGCAGTCGGCGACGTTCCCGGCTTCACCAGTTCCGCCGATTCCGCCTCGCGAACCACGTCCATATAACCCACGATGCGCGCCGGATTCCCGACCACCTTCGCGTGCGGTGGCACGTTGTGCGTCACCACCGCGCCCGCACCGACCATAGCTCCATCCCCGATGGTCAGTCCGGGCAGAATCGTCGCATTGGCCCCGATCGAAGCCCCTCGCTTGATCGTCGTGCGCGGATACTTGGCCAGATGCTGCTTGCTGCGCGGATACGGGTCATTCGTGAAGGTCGCGTTGGGGCCGATAAAAACATCGTCTTCGACGCGCAGTCCGTCCCACAGCTGGACACCGCATTTGACCGTGACCCTGTCGCCCAGAACCACGTCATTTTCCAGGAGGGTGTGGTCGCAGAGGTTGCAGTTCTCCCCGACCCGCGCACCCGGCAGGATGTGGGCGAACGCCCAGACTCGCGTGCCGTCACCGATGCTCGGGGATTCAACTAAAGCGGATTCGTGTTGGAAGAACGCCATCGCTGTGCACTTAGTACGCGCGAGGGCGGAAAGATTCTCAGGTTTTCGTCAGCTCAGGGAGAAAACTGAGCTCGCGGAACCGGCGGCGAGCGCGGTAAACGATGGCAGGCAGCAGGGCAAACCCCGCCAGCGTGAGGTAGCCGCGAAGTGGGTTGGGGAAAGAGCTAGCCAGGACAAGGCCAGAGATTCCTGACATGAAGAACGTCGCGGCGGAGGCCTTCAGAGCAGCGCGGTAGCACTCCATGGGATCGGGTGGCCGCGTGAAGAGCGTCTGAAGAAATGTCGGCTCGACAGGAGCACCCCCACGAAACAGAAACTGGATCGGCAGGAACACCACCAGAGGATTGACGGGCATATGCAGGTGCCGGACGATCACAACGCTGGCGTAGGCGCCGGTGTAAAACAGGAATGCTGCCCGTCGACTGCGGATGAGTTGCTGCGTCCGAGCATTCAGCACCTCGACAGAGGCGTGAGCAAGGTTGGGGATTGGGCCAAGCCACTCACGATGGAAGTAGGAGGCCCAGGCGGCACCGATGACTGGGGCAACGTCGCTGGATCGGAATCCCCGTTCTTCGAGATCCCCCAGAATGTGCTCCTGGACTTCGCTGGGCAGCAGTGCGCGGATGATCCACTTCAAGCCCATGCCTTCCTCCACCTCTTCGGTACCGCATTCCACATGCGCTGCGCCGCTAACATCGACTCCCGTAACGCCGACTCCCCGGCCGTCTCCACCTTATAGCAGCGCTTCGCCCGGCCGCCGCGTTCCGGCGTGGGGTCGCTGAGCCAGCTCGACACGAAGCCCTTGTCTTCCAAGCGATCCAGCGTCACGTAGATGGCCCCGAGCGTGATCGATTTGGGAGCCGACAACTCCTCCACCTTGCGATGAATCGTAACGCCGTAAGCATCCTCGACCAGAGTGAGAATGGCGGTCAGCACCAGCTGTTCAAATTGTCCGCAAGTGTCGCCGCGCGCCATTTGTCCGACACTGTATCATAAATGGGTGCGCTATTCTGGGAACACTTTGAAGGGAATTGTCCTGGCGGGCGGCAGCGGTACGCGGCTGTATCCGCTCACACACTCAGTCAGCAAACAACTGCTGCCGGTTTACGACAAACCGATGATCTACTACCCGGTGTCCACGCTGATGCTGGCGGGGATTCGGGAGATCCTGCTCATCTCCACTCCACGCGACTTGCCCGTGTACCGCGACCTGCTGGGCGACGGTTCTCGCTTCGGCATCTCGCTAACCTACGCCGAGCAGGCCAAACCCGAAGGCTTGGCGCAAGCCTTCACCATCGGCAAGGACTTCATCGGTTCCGACAGCGTCTGTCTCGTCCTGGGCGACAACCTGTTCTATGGCGGCGGACTCACCGAGTCACTGCAACGCTCCGCCCAACTGACCGACGGAGCAACAGTCTTCGCCTATCGCGTGCGCGATCCCGAACGCTACGGCGTCGTGAGTTTCGATGCGGCCGGCCATGCCGTCGATATCGAGGAGAAGCCGAAGCAGCCGAAGTCAAACTACGCGGTCGTCGGGCTGTATTTCTACGACAACACTGTGATCCGGCACGCAGAAGCACTGAAACCGTCCGCGCGCGGCGAGCTCGAAATCACGGATCTGAACCGTAGCTACCTCCGCGAAGGCAAGCTCAAAGTGGAAGTGATGGGACGCGGCGTGGCATGGCTCGATACCGGCACGCCGGAATCGCTGCTACTCGCTGGGAACTTCATCGAAACCATTGAGCGCCGCCAAGGACTGAAAGTCGCGTGTTTGGAAGAGATCGCCTATGAGCAAGGCTGGGTTTCGGCCGACCAACTGGCGCAACAAGCGACGTCCTCTTCGGACTACGACAAGTACGTCGCCAACATCGCCAAAGAAACGCTGGTCAAGAAGACACTAGCGTAGCCACAGCTGCGCGTGAATGCGATCGAGATCAGGTTCGACGTAGCCGATCCCGCGGCCGGCGATCAGCAGCCCTGTCCACAGGAGCAGCGAAATCACGGCCGCAACCTTCGCGATGCCCGGCACTTTCCCCGCGGCATCAAATTCGGCGGCCTTGCTGTACACAGACCCGCGAAACGCCATCGCATGCACGCCCACCAGCATCAGCAGCCCCATCTTCGCGTGGAAGAACGGATTGGTCAGGTACTCTTCCGCCTTGGTCCCGAACATCAGGATGCCGCACAGAAATAGCAGCGTCGCGCCCATGTGCTTCAGTCCGCGCAGGCCCTTCACCATGCCTGCGATCGGTTGATCTGCCAGCACCAAACCCAGCAGACGTAGATCCGTAATCACGATCAGCCCGCCAAACAGCGCGATCGCGACCAGGTGTAGCGAGAGTACGACCGGGTACACATACCAGGACTCACGCAGCGCCGTAAATAGAGCGGTCGCTTGCAGCCACTGTGCGAACGCCATCATTCCGGCACCACCGTAAAGCCGATGAAGATGCCACAGAAGACAATACTCGCCCACAGCAGGAGCGAAACCGCCCCCACCCACCGTGCGCTGCCTTCAGGCGGATCGTCCAGAGCGCGAGGCTGGCGAACCATAAATTGGAACATCAACGCGCCCAGCAGCAGCACCATCTTCAACTGGAAGGAGTGATTCAAGTAGTAAAGATCGGGATCCGAATAAAACAGACCGCCCGCCGACAGGAACGTCACACACAACCCGAGCAGCGTCAGCGGCGTTAGATTCGCCGCCAGCGTCGAGATCTTTTGATCACGCAACCCCAGGCCGAGCAAACGGAAATCGACGATAGCGATGGTTCCGATGCCTACCGCCAAGCCCGCGATGTGAAAACACTCCAGCGTGGGAAAGGTGAGCGGGGATTCTAAGATCGCCTCCAGTTGAAGGAACACCTCCATACGCTACCACTTGCTGCGAGAATGTGTGAAGTGTCCGGAACTCCTTCCGCTGAATCGATCTTCATGGCGCGTGGCGTCACCAAGGTCTACGACATGGGTGAAGTCCAAGTACATGCCCTGCGCGGCGTGGATATGGATCTGTACGCAGGAGAGTTGATCGTTCTCCTCGGCCCGTCCGGCAGCGGCAAATCAACACTCCTCAACATCCTGGGCGGACTGGATCGCGCAACCGATGGACATGTCCACTATCGCGACTGGGACATCACCCGCGCCAGCGAAAAAGAGCTGACGCTGTATCGCCGCAAACACGTCGGCTTCGTATTCCAGTTCTACAATCTGATCCCAAGCCTGACAGCGAAAGAAAATGTCGCTGCCGTGACCGAGATCGCCGAGAACCCCATGCGACCGGAAGAAGCGCTGGAACTGGTCGGACTCGGACACCGCATCAATCACTTCCCCGCCCACCTCTCCGGTGGCGAGCAACAGCGTGTCGCCATCGCACGAGCCATCGCCAAACGGCCCGCTGTACTGTTATGCGACGAACCGACCGGCGCGCTGGATTCAGAAACCGGCATCGTTGT
>CANIIC010000215.1 GCA_947467395.1 Bryobacterales bacterium | reverse complement strand
GTGCCGATAGTGATGTTTACGAGTCCAGTGAAGGTTCCGACACCCAGGCTCGCAGGGTTAACCGAGACGTCGACTAAACCTGGCGTAGAGGTTGAGGCTGTACTGTTCACGGGTGTTGCGGTGAGCACGCTTCCACCACCGCTAATGCCGACGGTGAAGGCAGTGGGTGTGAGTTCGCTAACGTTGACCTGCAGGCGCTGCGACGATGGCGCGGAGCCGCCCTGGGTGGCGATGAAGACCAACGATACGGGTGACAGGAGCGGTTGCGGCGCAACGGTGGTCGCAACGACATTCGCCACGACGGTGACGTACTCCGGTGCGTTGTTGGGCGTCGCGATTTCGATGACGGAGTAGGCCGGGCCTGCGGTGGCCGTGGCGGTGGGTGAGAGTGAGACGGAAAGTGTGGACGGGTTCGCGAGTGTGGCGGTGCCGTTGGTCGCACTGAGTTGAATCACGCTGGCTCCAGAGACGATGCGGGCGGTCCAAGGACTGGAGGTCCCGACGGGGCCGGAGTGATAGAGCGTGAGTGTCTGTGCTGTGGGGCTGCCCTGGCCTTGGCGCACATCGAAGCGTAGGCCGTTGGGTTCCGCGTTCAGCGACGTGGGCACGGCGGCGATATCGAGCGTGACCGGAACGTCCAACGTTCCTTGGCTGGTGACGATGCGAACGGTATCGAAGTAGTAGCCGGGGGCGAGGCCCGTGGGATTCATCGCGACGGGCAGGCTGGCGCTGGTCGTAATCGTGCCCGACGCAGCCGGCAGCGAGAGCCACTTGCTGGCGTTCACGATGGTCGCGGTGTAGGGCAGGGGTTGCGCGGACGTGGTGGTGACCAGGATGGCATCGGCCTGCGGCGTGGTCCCGGCAGGACTGTTGAAACGCAGCGTCTTCGGCGCGACCGTAAGCGGAGCCGCTTGGTAGATCGGCAGGACAATGTTGGAAGTGGCCAGGAGCGCTCCTGTGCTGGTGGAGCGCATGTCAGAGCGGATTGTAAGGGTGCCGCTGTTCGGGATGACGACGGAGGAAAAGGAGAACGTACGTGTGATTTCGGTGGTGAGGCCGACGCCGAAACTGGAGGATGTAGCGAGAACTTGGCCATCGCTCAACAGCGTGGCCTGAACCGTTCCGGTTTTGGTGGAGTAGAGGCGGTAGCGAACATTGAGGTTCAAGTTCTGCGTGGAACCAGGCGTGAGCAGCGTGCCGGGCGCGGGGTTGCCACCGGTTGTGATCATGTAGTCGGCAGGAACCCGGCCGAACGGGGTGCTGGGGCTGCCGTTTTGGTAGGTGAGCACAACCTTGAAAAACGGGAAGAAATTCGTGCCACCGCTGCCGCGGGCAACTGCCGGGGGACCCGCATCGATTTGGGTAAAACGGACGCTACCGGCTTCCCCGCTTTGTAAGTCGCGGAGCCGAACAATAAACGATGACCCGTTGGTGCAGGCCACTAGGGTCTGATCCGTTGCCTCCTGGTAGTATTCGCGCTTTTCCGTCGGGGCAGGACAGTTGTTGGCATTGAATGACGGGTCACCAAGGGCGTTGATAAGCCCGGGCCCAGTAGATTCGGGAACTTGGACGAAGCTGACCGGCCCGCCAGCATCGGGCTGAAGGACGCCGTTCGAATCGTAGACGGCGGCAGAAAAGCTTCCGGCAAAGGCACCGTCGACAAAGACGCTATCTGAGGCGTAGGCTGTGACCGCAAGAAAGCTGATCGTGAGCAACCACCGGCAGATGAACATAGCGTGAAGTCTAACACGCCCCCCACCCTGGGCCGGGTCAGCGGTGGGCGACCAACAGCACGCACACCGGGCGCGGCACGCCCAGCGGTTCACTCGCGAGCGTCAAGGCTCCCGTGGTCTGATCAATATTGAAGACGGTCAGAGTATCGGTGTCCTGATTCGCAACAATCAGGTGGGTGCCCTCGGGACCAATGGCGAAGTGGCGCGGGGTACGGCCTTGCGTCGCGACGTGGCCGATCAGCGTCAGGCGGCCCTGCTCGCCGTCAATGGAGAACGCGGCGATGGAGTTGTGTGCGCGATTGGTGGCATAGAGGAAGCGCCCTGATGGATCGACGGCGATCTCAGCTCCGCTCTTCTCGCCGATGTAGCCGTGCGGCAAAGTGGTGATCGTCTGGAACTCTTCCAGGTTCGCTGTCGCGGCATCGTGACGAAACGCCGTGACGGTCGCGCTGATTTCACTCAGAGCGTAGAGGTAGCGGCGATCGCGCGAAAAGGCGATGTGACGCGGGCCGGAGCCGGGCTTCACGTTCGCAGCGGTATGCGGCGTGAGTTGACCCGTAGCGGCATCGAAGTTATAGACGATGATCTGATCCTTGCCGAGATCCGAGACGTAGAGGAAGCGATTGTCGGGCGAGATGTCGACCGAGTGGACGTGCGGGGCATCCTGACGGACGGGATTCGCATTGCTCGGGTTCTCGTGGTGGACGATTTGCGTGGCATCGCTGAGCGTGCCGTCTTCAGCAACCGAGAATACCGAGATGCTGCCGCCGCTATAGTTCGCCACGAAGAGCCAGCGCCCCGTGCGATCGAAGGTAACGTGGCAGGGATCCGCCCCGCGCGATGGCACGGCATTGATCAGCGTGAGATCCCCGGTAGCCGCATCGATAGAGAACGAACTCACGCTGCCGGAGTTAAGCACTCCGTTGTAGCGTCGCGATTCATTCACGGCGACCAGCACACGCCCATCGGGACGCGCGGCCAGGAATGATGGGCTCACGGTCTGCGCGGCAAGCGCGATCGGCGTGAGCGCTCCAGTCTGAGGGTCGTAACTGAGCGAATATATGCCTCGGCTGAAGCCTTGCGTGTAGGTGCCGACGTAAGCGATCCAAGTTTGCGCAGACATAGTGGACAGGGTCAATACCAGTATTGATAGAAGTTTCATGCTCTGGCTAGGCCCTGCCGGAGGATCAAAGGATCACTTTTGCTGCGGCCAGACGGTGCCTTGATCCAGTTTCGCAATCGGGGCGAGACCTTTGTAGACAAATTTCTGAACGCGTTTTCCTTCGTAGGTTTCCGTGGTGTACAAGTTGCCCTTAGAATCGGTCGCGATGCTGTGGACCGCATAGAATTGGCCGGGCTGGCGACCACCGTCGCCAAAACTGGTGAGTTCCTGCAAGCTGTCACGGAGCAGCACGTGAATACGGTCGTTCGAGCCGTCCGCGAGAAAGAGGAACTTCTGGTCGCGATCCTTGGAGAAGGTGATATCGAAAGCAGAACCGTCGCCCAGCGTGTTCTTTTCGATGAACGCCTCCTTCACGAACGCACCGTCTTTCTTGAAGACCTGGATGCGATCGTTGACTCGGTCACAGACGTACAGCAGTCCGTCGTTGGCAAGTTCGGCGCAGTGAACAGGGTTACGGAACTGCTTGGCGGGCGGCGCGCTAGGATCGTACGGGCCCAGATCGGTGTCGTCGGGCTTATTGCCGTAGGCGCCCCAGTGACGTTTATAAGCGCCAGTATCGGCATCGAAGACAATCACACGCTTGTTTCCGTAACCGTCGGAGATGTAGGCTTCGTTCGCAGCAGGATCGACGAAGATCTTCGCGGCTCGATGCAGATTGGCGGCATCGTTGCTCCCCTTGCTCTCTCCGCCGCCGATGCGCATGAGGAACTTGCCCGCTTGCGTGAATTTGAGAACCTGCGTATCCGCCGGATCATTGCCGCCGATCCAGACGTTGCCTTTGTAGTCGACGGTGATGCCGTGGTTCGATGCTGGCCACTTATAACCTGCATTCGGATCGGAAGGCGGACCACCCCAGGAGTTCAATAGATTGCCCGCGGCGTCAAACTCCAGCACAGGAAGCGCGGGCTTGCAGCAAATCGCGGCCGGAGGATTCTGCGAAGCGTAGATCTCTTTCGCGTTGAGTGACGCCGGGCGATGGATGATCCACACGTGGTCCTGCGCATCGACTGAGACGCCGATTGCGGAACCGATCACCCAATGATTCGGCAGCGGCTTGGGCCACAGAGGGTCGACTTCAAAGCGCGGAGCATCGGAGCCGGAGGCCTGGGAGCCCCGATAGGTGAAGAAAATACCGATCACGATGAGAGCCGTGACAAAGGCGGGACCAAGAACGCGCTCGGCTCGCGTGCGCTGCGGATGCATAGGGGTCTCCTTCGCTACGCTACTATACACGATACGGCGATGTGGGTTAGACTCTGGCTTTTCCTGATGACAGTACCGCTGTGGGCGCATGACATCGCCGGCGACGTGAAGGTGCAGGCCTATCTGAAGCCCGAAGCGACGTCGATGCGCGTCGTCATGCGCGTCCCGCTCAAAGCGATGCGCGACATCGAGTTTCCGAAGCGCGGCGTGTTCCTGGACGTCGAGCGCGCCGAGCCGTTGCTGCGCGACGCAGTGACGATGTGGATCGTCAGCGCGATGGAGCTGTATGAGGACGATGCTCGCGTGGGCCCGCCCAAACTGATCGGCGTGAAGGCATCGCTGGAATCCGACCGCTCCTTCGTGGCGTATCGCGATGCCTTGGCACATGTCACGAGCGCGACTCCATCTATCGGGGACGTCCCGGCAGAGCAGGTCATGCTCGACGCCGTGCTGGAATATCCGATTGGCTCAGCGTCATCTCAGTTTTCGATACGCCCCAAACTAGATCGGCTCGGGATGTCGGTAGTCACCGTACTGTGGTTTCTGCCCCCCGAAGGCACCGTGCGCGCCTTCGAATACACCGGTGACGCCGGGTTGGTGCGGCTCGATCCAAGCTGGCTCCAGGCGGCGCTGACATTCGTTAGGCTGGGATTCTTTCACATCCTGGATGGAACCGATCACCTGCTGTTCCTGTTCTGCCTGGTAATTCCGTTCCGTAAACTTCGGCAGCTGCTGGTCATCGTCACCAGCTTCACCGTCGCGCATTCGATCACCTTGATCGCCTCAGCATTCAACCTCGCGCCCAGCGCATTATGGTTCCCGCCGTTGATCGAAACTCTGATTGCAGCGTCGATCGTCTACATGGCGTTGGAGAACATCGTCGGCACCACCAGCGTGAATCATCGCTGGATGATCACCTTCGGCTTCGGCTTGGTACACGGCTTCGGCTTCTCGTTTGCGCTGCATGAAACGCTGCAATTCGCCGGATCGCATCTGGTGACGTCTCTGCTCGCCTTCAACGTCGGGGTCGAACTGGGACAAGTGCTGGTGTTGGCGATCCTGGTCCCCGTGCTCGCCCTATTGTTCCGCTACGTGGTCGCAGAACGCATCGGCACCATCATCCTATCCGCGCTGATTGCGCACACGGGCTGGCACTGGATGATCGAACGCTGGGATGTCTTGCGAAAATTCTAGCGCTGCAGCTGTTTCTCGATGACAACCATGCGCGCACGCTGTTCTGCCGTCAGACCAGCCTCTGAAATTGGCAACGGTTCCGCGTAGTCTTTCGGGTACGTGTAGGCCGGATCCGTATTTTCCTTCTGCTGGATCAGCACCTTGTACACCTGCCAGTTGTAGAATAGGCCAGCCCACTCTTTGTAGGTAGCGGCATCCTGCTCGGTTTGACCGCGCCCCGGAGGCAGTGAATCGAGCGTGATCGGCGTGCCCAATTGAATCGAATGTTGCGGACCAAAGTACACGGACCGCAGCCCCACCGATGCACCTTCAGCAGCAACGTGACTGAAGTTCACGTCGGTCGTCATGTCGTTCAACGTTGGGAACTGGTACGGATTCGCGTGCGTCTCCGCAGCGCCAGGACCGTACATGCGCAAGTGATCGAACTCCAGATCCAGGATCCCGTCCCAGTTGGCGCCGTAGTCGATCGTGATCACGTAGCCAGCCTGCAGCGCGGCTCCCGCGCCGCGAATGAACTGCCCTTCCCCTAGATTCACGTACGTCACCATGCCCTT
>CANIIC010000214.1 GCA_947467395.1 Bryobacterales bacterium | reverse complement strand
GCAACCAGGACCGTCGCAGAGGCAGCAGCTTCCGCGTACACCGGATTCGCCG
Organism: Bryobacterales bacterium; assembly: GCA_947467395.1. GTDB lineage: Bacteria > Acidobacteriota > Terriglobia > Bryobacterales > Bryobacteraceae > Palsa-187. The sequence goes on along the minus strand of CANIIC010000214.1, from coordinate 5,849 downwards.
CGGCGACGAGCGCAGGCACCGCGGCGGCATTCCCAGCAGTAGAGGCAGCGGCGAGTCCGGCTGTGCCGTTGCCACCGACGGCGCGATCCAGCAGGAACAAGATGGTTCCGGAGACTAGGACGACACAGACACCGAGGCCCGCTCCGAGCAAGCCGGCTTGCGCGACGCGATGTAAGTCGAGCGTGGTGCCGAGTGCGAAGGCGAAGAACGGGATCATCACAGGAGCGGCTCGACCGAAGAATTCGCGCAGTTCCCGATCGAGATTGCCGAGCGCGACGCCGACAGCCAGTGGGAGCAAGCCGCCGACCATCGTCTGCCATGGGAACGCTGCGAGTCCCGCGATGCCGAGCGTCATCATCGTGAGGAAGGGGCCGGATTCCAGCGACATCAACGTGTAGGCGCTGGCGTCTTCGGGCTTGCCATACTTTTGCATCAACGCCAGGTACAAACCACCATTGGTGTCATTGATCGCGGCGACCAATGCGAGGGTCGAGAATCCGGCAAAGAAACCTTCGGTGATGGGCTTCTCGCCCAGCCAATGACCGGCGATCGTTCCAATGAGGAGGCCGGTGGCAATCTTGCCTGCCAGCAGGGCTCCCCCGCGACGCAGGCCGATGGGGAGAACCTTGATCGGAATCGTTGCGCCCAAGCAGACATAGAAGACAGCGAGGATCGGCAGCGAACCGCTGAACAAGGCTCCGGTAAAGGAGCCGAAGAAGGACCCAGTGGACGGTGCGAAGGTCGCAAACAGCGCGCCTGTCAGCAGCGGCACAATCATCATGCCGCCAGGCACGCGCTCCAACGTTTGTTTAATCGGCACCTATTTCGCCGGCGGTTGGATGGGCCAGTTGCCGTCGTAAGGAGGCCAGTTCGGGGCGATGGCTTCCTGGTCGGGGTAGTACATGGATGCGAAAATCGTGCGGATCTTGGCATCTTCGATGTAGAACCATTCGGCGAGCAGGTTCCGCCGCCACGCCAAGCCGGGCTTCCGTTGGAAGAGAGCGATGCCGAGCACAACACCTTGTTCTTCATCCACCACCGCGTAGCGGCGGGCTGTAACAGCGAAGATGTTCGCCATGGCGCCTTCGGAGGTGCAATCGGTGACTGCCCCGCCCTGCAGAGGACGCTGGGTGGTGAGCACACCGTTCTCTTCTCGGATACAGCCTGGATGCGCGACGATCTGCTTGCCGTCGTGCGCGGAGAGTCCGTCGAAGTAGCTGTTGGTGATGGCGATGAGTTCGGTGCGCGAAAGACGCTCGCCTTTGGTGATGGTGAACTTCTTCTCGGCCGGAGGCGGATGGGCGATCAAATATTCGGAGTCATGATAGGCAGCGTCGGCTTGACCACCGGCTCCAGGGCCGATACCGGGATCACCTTTTCGGGAGATGACCCACTCGGCCTCGGTAATCTTGCGGCCTTCCACTTTCAATCGCAGAGTCGCGATGGCCGGGCCTTTCGCTTCTTCGATCAGCCCGAAATAGGCGGCGTTGCCTTCGACGGCATCATAGTAGCGGCGCTGGACTTTGCCCAAGCCGGTCATCGATTCCCACAATCCAGTTCCCAAGCGCTTCACGATGGCGTTCTCGGTTTGACGGAAGCCGACCGACAGCGGCGCGCCCGCGGGCTTGTGCGCCGTGAGCGCCTTCAAATATTGGTCGAGGGCGGTCTTCAAGCAAGCTCGATCGCAGGTTGCGCCGAAGGCACTTCCCGCGAGAGCCGCGAAGAGGACGAGAGCTTTCATGAGCGGTATTGTACCCTACAGACCAAGATGACTCCTGCTCGGCCCACCCCTTCTTTCGATCCAGGTTTAACAACTCAGTACACGGGAGCGCTGTTGCGCACAATCAACAAAGACGGCAGCCTGAACGTGAGGCGAACGGCCGGCTTCTGGAGTTGGTGCGGCAGCAGTTACATGTATCTGATCACGATGAGGTGGCCACGCTTCCTTGCTGTGGTCCTGGCGACTTACCTGGTGGTGAACACGCTTTTCGCAAGCATCTATTCCGGGCTGGCCGACGGCGCGTTACGGACGAGTGAAGATCTGGGGCTCAGTTCGTACTGGCGCGCCTTCTTCTTCAGTGTGCATACCTTGACCACGGTCGGCTATGGCGACATTTATCCCCTGGGGTTGGCCGCGAACGTGGTTGCGGCCGTCGAAGCGGCCGTAGGGCTGATGGGATTCGCGCTGGCCACAGGTTTGCTCTTCGCGCGCTTCTCTCGGCCCTCCCCAAGGTTGGCGTTCGGCCACAAAGCGCTGATCGCGCCGTATCAGGAAGGGCGCAGCCTGCAGTTCCGGGTCGCGAACCGGCGCGACAACGTTTTGATGGACGTCCAGGCCGAGATGATGTTGATGACCGTCGAGGCCGATGCAAACGGGCAGCTCAAGCGCACGTTCGAAGAGCTGAAATTAGAGCGGCGAGAGATCGTATTCCTGGCGCTCACCTGGACGGTGGTGCATCCCATCGATGAAACGAGTCCGCTATGGGGCAAGACGGAAGACGATTTGCGCGCGCGGCAGGCTGAGGTATTGATCGTCCTGCGCAGTTTCGATGAATCCTTCAGTCAAGTGGTACATTCACGTTATTCCTACCGTTGGGACGAGATCGAATGGTCGGCTCAGTTCCTGCCTGCGTTCGAAGTGGCTCCGGAAGGACACCTGTTACTGGACATCCACCGGGTGGGGCATTTCCGACGCATGTGATGCTTCGCACATAATGTGTAGATGAGAGTCATTTCCACCGCGCCCATCGCGGGGCAGAAGCCGGGCACTTCAGGGTTACGGAAGAAAACGCGCACGTTCATGGAACAGCGCTACCTGGAGAACTTCATCCAATCGACGTTGGACGTGGTGCGCGAGGACTGCGGCGGCTCACTCGCGGGGAAACGACTGGTGGTCGGCGGCGACGGACGTTACTTCAACCGCGAGGCGATTCAGACCATCCTGCAGATCGCGGCGGGTAATGGTGTGGGCCGCGTATGGATCGCGCAAGGCGGGATCCTATCGACGCCGGCGATGTCTTGCGTCATTCGCGCTCGCGGGGCGGTGGGCGGCATCGTGCTTTCGGCGAGCCATAACCCTGGCGGTATCGATGCGGATTTCGGCGTGAAGTACAACGCGTCGAATGGCGGGCCTGCCCCGGAAGAGATCACGGATCGGATCTATCGCAGGACGACGGAGATCACGGAATATCGCGTGGTCGAGGGCTCGGTCAACATCGATCAGTTGGGATCGTCGAAACTGGGCGACACCGAAGTGGTGGTGTTCGATCCACTGGATGACTACGCGGCACTGATGCAGCAGATCTTCGATTTCCCGAAGCTGCGCAAGTTCTTGGCGGGCGGGTTCCGCATGTGCTTCGACGCGATGAACGGTGTGACCGGTCCGTTTGCGAAGCACATCTTCCTGGACTTGCTGGGCGCTCCGGCAGGTTCGGTGATTCGTGCAACGCCCCTCGAAGACTTCGGTGGCGAGCATCCGGATCCTAATCTGACATACGCTGCAGAGTTGGTGGCGAAGCTCGCGAGTGACGATGCTCCGGACTTCGGCGCCGCGTGCGACGGCGACGGAGACCGCAATCTGATCCTGGGCCGCAAGTGCTTCGTGAGCCCTGGAGACTCACTGGCGGTGATCGCGGAACTGGCGCCGGCGGCGATTCCTGCTTATCACCCTGGGCTGGCAGGCGTGGCGCGTTCGATGCCGACGAGTATGGCGGCGGATCGCGTGGCGGCATCGCTGGGGATTCCGTGCTTCGAAACGCCAACCGGCTGGAAGTTCTTCGGCAGCCTACTGGACGCTGGCAAGATAACGATCTGCGGTGAAGAGAGCTTCGGCACCGGATCGAATCACGTGCGCGAGAAGGACGGATTGTGGGCGGTTCTCGCGTGGCTGTCGATCCTGGCGCACACGGGCAAGTCCGTGGATCAGGTGTTGCGCGATCACTGGACGAAGTTTGGACGCAGTTACTATCAACGTTACGACTACGAGGGCGTTTCGGCGGAAGGCGCGAATGCGATGTTTGCGGATTTGCGCGGGAAGCTCGGCTCGCTGGCAGGCACCCCACTGGCAGGATCGAAGATCTCGCACGCGGATGACTTCAGCTACACCGATCCGGTGAACGGAGCCACGGCTGCAAATCAGGGGACGCGGATCTTCCTGGAAAACGGCTCACGCGTGATCCTGCGATTATCGGGTACCGGCACGGAGGGCGCGACGTTGCGCATGTACTTTGAGTCGTACTCGAAAGACGATATCGCGCAGGATGCCGAGGCGAAGATTCGCCCGCTAGCTGCCGCAGTTTGCGCCTTGCTGGATCTCGAAGCTCGATTGGGCCGCAAAGCTCCGGACGTCATCACCTAGCGACGATGTATCGGGGACGATTTGCACCATCGCCGACAGGGCCGCTGCATCTGGGATCGCTCGTCGCTGCTGCGGCCAGTTTCCTCGACGCGCGTGCCGCCGGCGGCGTGTGGCTCGTTCGTATGGAGGATCTCGATACGCCGCGCGTGCAGAAGGGTGCTGCGGATTCGATCCTAGCTGACCTGGAACACTTCGGCTTCACGTGGGACGAACCGGTACTGTTTCAGAGCACTCGGTTAGGAGCGTATCGTGATGCTCTGGAGAAGTTGAAGGCCGAGGGTATGGTGTATCCATGCGGCTGTTCGCGTCGGGATCTTCTCGACGAGCGCTACCCGGGGACGTGTGCTCACGGGCTTCCTCCGGGGAAAGAAGCTCGGGCGTGGCGCGTGCGGACTTCGGGAGAAATTGCGGAGACCGTCGGGGACTTCGTATTGCTGCGAGCGGACGGGATTTTCGCGTATCAACTGGCGGTCGTGGTTGACGATGCCTTCCAAGCCATCACGGATGTGGTGCGTGGAGCGGACCTGCTCGATTCGACGCCGCGCCAAATCTACTTGCAACAACTGCTGGGGTATCCGACGCCTCGCTACCTTCACGTACCGGTTGTGCTCGCGAAGGACGGCCAGAAGCTCAGCAAGCAGACCGGAGCTACACCGCTCGATCGCGGACGCGCCAGCGAACTGCTGTGGACAGCACTCGACTTCTTGCTGCTGGGACTACCCGAGGACCTGCGTCACGCGGGCGTTCAGGAGCTGTGGGCGTGGGCTATAACGGCTTACGCAGGACCCAAGTCGTCATGCCTCGCTGATTTTGGACAACCGTCGTCTTGATCGGATCGAGCAGTTCTGCGGCAAGTTCGTTGGTTAGCTGCATGAGGAGCGCTTCGTCCACCAGGTAGCGTTCGGAGCCATCCGGCGCCCAGTGGCGGCGTCCGGACAATTGCTTCACCAGATGTTCGACACCGATATTTGAAGCGAGGCGGCAGAAGAACAGGCCGCCAGGTTTGAGGACACGCCACACGCCGTGGAGCAGTTCGCGGAAGTGCGCATCGTCCCGAGCGAAGTGCAGAACCGTATTGCAGATGACAACGTCCGCGGATTCGTTCGCGAAGGTGTGGTTCTCTATCGATTCATGCCGGAAGTCGCCTTTGCCCTGCATCGCGGCGACGGCCTTGGCATCGGGATCGCAGCCGAAGACGGTGTAGCCTTGGCGTAGGAGGTAGACCAAGTTTCGGCCGCCGCCGAAACCGGCGTCAAAAATCGTCATTCCAGGGGAAACCCGTCCGCGTAGAATCTGGTCAAACAAGTAGATGTCGATAGCGCCGAATTGTTCCTGGAGTGGGGTCATACGCGGGCTTCAGCATAGCAGGAAATGGCGGTATAGTAGTGCTCATGCTCTCTAGACGACACATGCTTTTGGCCCCGTTGGCCGCTCCTTTGGCGCAGCTTTTGAACGCACAGACGTCGGGGATTCCGGCGGGCAAGATGGTGCT